>CAYUZK010000040.1:17042-35555 GCA_964449625.1 uncultured Archangium sp. | reverse complement strand
TCGCCTCGTCGCTCAAGGTGGTGGTGGGCGACCGCGTCAACGTGGTCTCGCCGCTGGGCGGGGAGCTCGGCCCCCAGGGCCCGATGCCCAAGAGCCGCCCCTTCCGCGTCGCCGGGCTCTTCTACTCGGGCATGTACGAGTACGACTCGAAGTTCGTCTACATCCACCTCGACGAGGCCCAGAAGTTCTTCGGCATCAAGGGCGCGACGGGCATCGAGGTGAAGGTGAAGGACATCGACAACGCCCGCGGCACGATGAAGGCCGTCTACGACACGCTGCAGGGCTACCCCTACCGCACGAAGGACTGGGGTGAGATGAACCGCAACCTCTTCGCGGCGCTGCGCCTCGAGAAGCTGGTGATGGGCATCATCCTCTCGATCATCATCATCGTGGCCGCGGGCCTCATCGTCGCCACGGTGATCATGCTCGTGCTCGAGAAGCGCAAGGAGATCGCGGTGCTCAAGGCGCTGGGCGTGCCCGACGGCGGCGTGGTGAAGATCTTCCTCGCGGAGGGCCTGCAGATCGGCGTCGCCGGCGGCGTGCTGGGGCTGATCTCGGGGCTGGTGTGGTGCCTGTTCATCGAGCGCGTGGGCATCAAGCTCGACCCGCAGGTCTATTACATCCCCGCGCTGCCGGTGCGCATCGAGCCGTTGCAGACGGCGCTGTCGGTGGTCATCGCCATCTTGGTCACGTTCCTCGCCAGCATCTACCCGGCCCTGAAGGCCTCGCAGGTCGAGCCGGTCGACGGCCTCAAGTCGGAGTGACGAGACGATGAGCGCGCCTTTCCTCGAGGTCGTCGATGTCTTCAAGTCGTACTTCCTCAACGGGAAGCGCATCGACGTGCTCAAGGGCGTGTCGATCACCATCGAGCAGGGCGAGCTCGTGTCGCTGGTGGGCGCGTCGGGCTCGGGCAAGAGCACCTTCCTGCACGTGGTGGGCACGCTCGACCTGCCGGCGACGGGCCGCATGCTCTTCCGCGGCCGCTCGGTGTTCGACATGAACGACGCCGAGGTGGCCGAGTTCCGCAACAAGGCCATCGGCTTCGTCTTCCAGTCGCACTACCTCCTGCCGGAGTTCACCGCGGCCGAGAACGTGGCCATGCCCGCCCTCATCCAGCGGGAGGATCGCAAGGTGAGCCTCGCCCGGGCGCGCGAGCTGCTCGACCGGGTGGGCCTGGCGCAGCGCGCGGAGCACCGGCCCGGCGAGCTGTCGGGCGGCGAGTCGCAGCGGGTGGCCCTGGCGCGCGCCCTGATGCTCAAGCCCGACCTCTTGCTGGCCGACGAGCCCACCGGCAACCTGGACCCCGCCACGGGCGAGGGCATCCACGCGCTGCTGCGCGAGGTGAACCGCGACCTGGGCGTGACGGCGATCGTGGTGACGCACAACGAGGCCCTGGCGCAGTCGATGCCGCGGCGGCTGCGGCTGCACGCCGGGGCCGTGGTGTCGGCCGACGCCGTGCCAGGGGCGTGAAATCGCCGCGTTTTTCGCTCGTCAAGGGGCCCACTTCTGTCCATAAGGTGCGCCTCCTTTCTCCGTGATTTCACGCCTCTTTCTCATCGCGTGGTTGCTGGTGGTCGCCCTGGTGGCGCCGGCGACCGCGCACGCGCAGCTCCTCGACGGGCCCGTGCGCGACGACGCCGACCGCATCGTGGAGATCCGCGTGGAGGGGAACCGCCGGGTCGAGGGCCCCGCCGTGGCGCGGGCGCTCAAGCAGAAGGTGGGCGACCTCTTCGACGCGACGAAGACGGCCGACGATCTCCGGGCGCTGTGGGCGCTCAAGTACTTCGACGACATCCAGCTCCTGGTGCAGCGCACCTTCACCGGCATCGCCTACGTGGTGCGGGTGACCGAGAAGCCGGCGGTCCGCTCCATCTCGCTCTCGGGCAACGATGAGCTGTCGAAGGACGACTTCAAGGACGTCATCGACATCAAGGCGTTCACCATCCTCGATCTCGCGGCGGTGAAGCGGAACGAGAAGAAGATTCAGGAGAAGTACGTCGAGAAGGGCTTCTTCCTCGCGGAGGTCAAGGGCGAGCTCAAGCCCCTCGGCACCGACGGCACCGAGGTGGAGCTGGTCTTCGTCATCAACGAGCACGCCAAGGTGATGGTGAAGGAGATCGTCTTCCTCGGGGCCGAGAAGGTGAGCCCCGACGAGATCAAGTCGGTGCTGTCGACGCAGGAGGGCGGCTACCTCTCGTTCCTCACCAGCCAGGGCACCTACCGCGAGGAGATGTTCCAGCGGGACCTGCAGATCATCCAGATGGCGTACTTCGACCGCGGGTTCATCAACATCCGCGTCGACAAGCCGGTGGTGAGCCTCTCGGCCGACAAGCGCTTCATCTCCATCACCATCCGCGTGGAAGAGGGCGAGACCTACCGGGTGGGCAAGCTCGACTTCTCGGGCGACCTGCTGGTCGGCAAGGACGTGCTGCGGCTGCGCATGTCGTCGAAGGAGACCGAGACCTTCAACCGCTCGCTGCTGGCCCGCGACATTCAGGCCATCACCGACATCTATTACGACTCGGGCTACGCCTACGCGAACATCACCCCGGTCACCGCGGTGAACGCCGAAGAGAAGACCATCGACCTGACCTTCGACGTGCAGAAGGGGCCGCAGGTCTACATCGAGCGCATCGACATCGTCGGCAACACCAAGACGCGCGACAAGGTCATCCGCCGGCAGCTCCGGGTGTTCGAGGGCGAGCTCTTCAGCGGCACGGGCATGCGCCGGTCGAAGGAGAAGGTCACGGCCCTGGGCTTCTTCGAGACGGTGGAGGTCACGCACAAGCCGGGTAGCGACGGCGAGCACGTGGTGGTGCAGGTCGAGATCAAGGAGAAGAGCACCGGCACCTTCCAGGTGGGCCTGGGCTTCTCCAACGTCGAGAGCTTCATCTTCACCGCGCAGGTCCAGCAGCAGAACTTCCTCGGGTGGGGCCAGTCGGTGTCGGCGAGCGCGCAGCTCTCTGGCCTGCGCAGCTTCTTCCAGCTCAGCTACTTCGACCCGTACTTCTTCGACACCAACTACATCTTCAGCATCGACGCGTACCGCACGCAGCTCGACTACTTCGGCTTCATCCGCGACGCATGGGGCGGCACCGCGAGCCTGGGCTACTACCTCGTGCAGGACGAGATGAGCATGAGCGTGGGCTACACCTACGAGAACGTGCGCGTGGAGCCGGGCACGGGGGCCAACGCCATCTCGCTGGCCGGGCAGTTCCGCAGCGGCCAGACGAGCGCCATGCGCCTGTCGTGGACGTGGGACAAGCGCAACAACCGCCTCTTCCCCAGCCAGGGCTTCTTGTCGTTCGCCTCGGTCGAGACGGCGCCCTTCTTCCTCAACACCGCCAAGGCCGACCAGCAGTACAACTTCAACCGCTACACGGCCTACCAGCGCGTGTACTTCCCGCTGCCCTTCGGCGCGGTGTTCAAGATGAACCTGCAGTTCGGCTACGTGCAGGAGCACTACCCGAACGACACGAGCCGGCAGCTCCCCTCGAGCGAGCTGTACTTCCTCGGCGGCATCAACACCATCCGCGGGTACCCGCTGCGGCAGGTGGCGCCCTCGCAGCTCGTGGGCGCGGCCACGCAGCCCGACGCGGCCATCACCAGCCTGCGCGTCGGCGGCAACAAGCAGGTCATCTTCAACGCGGAGCTCGAGATCCCCATCCTCGAGAAGGTCGGCATCCGCGGGGTGCTCTTCTACGACGCGGGCAACGCCTTCGATCGCCGGGCGAACTTCTTCGAGGTGCTGCCCGACGATCCGCTGGCGAACCTGAACCTGCCCCTGGGCCTGTTGCACTCCGTCGGCTTCGGCGTGCGCTGGTTCTCGCCCATCGGGCCGCTGCGCTTCGAGTGGGGCATTCCCCTGACGCGGCGGCCGGGCGACCAGGCGATCCAGTTCGAGTTCACCATCGGCAACTCGTTCTAGCTGCCGCGCAGCATGGCCAGCGCCGCCGCGGCGCCCACCAGGGCCAGCGCCACGCCGCCTTGCATCACCGCCGTGGTCACCGCCAGCTCGCGCGGGCGCGCCGCCGGCACGGGCACCAGCACCGGGGCGGGCTCGGCGACCACCGGCGGGGTGATGGGCTCGACCCTCAGCGGGGGCTCCGGCGGGGGCGCGGCGGCTTCGTAGCGCAGCATCGTCTGCCCCAGCTCCAGCACGTCGCCGGTGACGAGGGCGCGCTCGCGGCGCACGAGCTGCCCGTTGACGAAGACGCCGTTCATGGCGTCGGGCACCGGCGTCACCACCACGCCCCCGCCGCGGTGTGAGAGGCGCGCGTGCCGCCGGCTCACCGCGCGGTCCATCACCTGCACGTCGGCCTCGGGGGACCTGCCGAGCACCTGCGCCTTGAAGGGCAGGGCGTAGACGCGGCCCAGGTCGGCGCCCGCGACGCAGGTGAGGGTGGCGCCGCGGCTGGGCGGGGCCTGGGCCTCGCCGAGGAGCCCGTCGGCCACGAAGGCCGTGCCCACCGTAGCGCGGCCGGCTTCGGCGCCCTCGGACGGCACGCGGCGCAGCACCACGTCGTTGGGCAGCTTCAGGTCTTCGCCCGCCACCAGGAGGCGCGCGCGCCGGGCCGGGAAGAGGGCCTGGCCGATGCGCACGGAGCGCTGCGCGAGGACCGAGACGTGCTCGCCCAGCAGCGTGAGCGTCAGGAGCCCGTGCGGCAGGCCCTGGAGCTGGATGTCGTCTCGCGGGCCGCCCCCTACCGTCACGGTGCCGTCGGCGAGGTCGAGGGGCGTGGTGCCGCCGCTCCAGAGGAGGTCGAGGCGCATGGCAGGCCCCCAAGCACGCGCGGTGCCGCCGCCAAGGTGGCGGAATGCCGAGGCACTTCGTGCTCGACAGTCCTCACGGTGGACGGCGTAGTCTCCGCCGCGCGATGCGGCCGACCCTCCTTGGACTGATGCTGTGCGTGGTGTTCTCCGGCTGCCGTGACGAGCAGGCGGGCCCGAAGCCGAAGGCCCCGCGGGTGCCGGCGCCGACGGCCGCGGGGGCGCCCCGGGGCCTCGAGGCGGTGCCCGGCGCCTTGACGCACTCCAGCGGCGCGACCTGGGCGGGCGGGGCGGTGACGTACCTGGGCTCCATCGTCGAGCCGCCGAAGCCGCGGCCCGGTGACCAGGTGACGCTGCGGCACTACTTCCGCCAGGACGCGCCGGTGCAGGGCGCCTGGCGCTTCTTCGTGCACGTCATGGAGGAGTCGACGCGGCAGCAGGTCGGCAACCTCGACCACGAGCTCCAGCAGGGCGCCGCGCCGCTGGGCACCTGGCCCCAGGGGAAGATCATCGAGGACGTGCACAGCTTCCAGATGCCCAACTTCCAGGGCTCGCTGCGCCTCATGCTCGGCTTCTGGAGCGACAGTGGGCGGCTCCCCGTGGCGTCGGCGGCGCTCTCTGACGGCGATCAGCGCGTGCTGGGCCCGCGCCTCGACGGGCCCCAGGCGGCGCTCCCGGAGTACGTGGCGGTGCGCGCGCCGAAGCCACCCGTCATCGACGGCAAGCTGGACGACGAGGTGTGGCAGCTCGCGAAGGAGCAGGCGCTCGGCCGCAGCTTCGACGGCGGCCCCGTCACCCGGAAGACGACCTTCCGCGTGCTCTACGACGACGCCTTCCTCTACGTCGCCTTCCGCGCCGAGGACCCCGACCTGTGGGGCTCGCTGCGCAACAAGGACGACGCCATCTACAACGAGGACGTGGTGGAGGTGTTCCTCGACGCCGACGGCGACGGGAAGACCTACAACGAGCTCCAGGTCTCACCCCACAACGTCAACTTCGACGCGGCCTTCGTGGCCCGGCGCAGCGACCTGGCCGAGGCCATGAAGTGGGAGTCGGGCATGAAGTCGGCCGTCTTCCTCAAGGGCACCCTCGACGACGACTCCGACCAGGACGAGTACTGGACGGTGGAGCTGCAGATCCCCATCGCGAAGTTGATGGCCGTGCCCCGGGTGCCGCCGCAGAAGGGCGACCGCTGGCGCTTCAACGCCTACCGCCTCGAGCACCTCGCGCGGCGCACCAACATCGAGGGGCAGTCCTTCTCGCCCCTCTTCGTCGGCGACTTCCACGCGCTGCCGCGCTTCGGCTGGCTCGTCTTCGACTGACCGCGGGCGGCGGCTACTCGTCGGCGCCGGGGCGCGCCGCCTTGATGCGCCAGATGTCGTTGGCGTACTCGGTGATGGTGCGGTCCGACGAGAAGAAGCCCACGCGCGAGACGTTGAGCACCGCCGAGCGCCACCACGCGGCGGGCTGGGTGTACTTGAGGGCCATGGCCTCCTGGGCCTTCACGTAGGCGTCGAAGTCGGCCAGCACGAGGTAGCGATCCTCGGCGAGGAGCGAGTCGACCAGGGGCTTGAAGAGGTGCTTGTCCTCCGGCGAGAAGAAGCCCGAGGCGACGAGGTCGAGCACCTCGCGCACCACCGGGTTCGTCTCGTACACCTGCCGGCCCGAGTAGCCGCTGGCCAGCGTCTGCTCGACCTCCGAGGCCGTCTGGCCGAAGAGGAAGAAGTTCTCGGCGCCCACCAGGTCGCGGATCTCGATGTTCGCCCCGTCGAGCGTGCCCACGGTGAGCGCGCCGTTCATCGCGAACTTCATGTTGCCGGTGCCCGAGGCCTCCATGCCCGCGGTGCTGATCTGCTCCGACACGTCCGCCGCGGGAATGATGCGCTCCGCCAGCGACACCCGGTAGTTGGGCACGAAGGCCACGCGCAGGCCGGTGCGCGCCGCGTCGCTGTTCACCACCTCGCCCACGCCGGTGATGAGGCGAATGATGAGCTTCGCCATGCGGTAGCCCGGCGCCGCCTTCGCCCCGAAGAGGAAGGCCCGCGGGTGGTGGAGCGTCCTGGGATCGTGCCGCGCGCGCGACCACAGGTAGATGATGTGCAGCGCGTTGAGGAGCTGGCGCTTGTACTCGTGCAGCCGCTTGATGTGCACGTCGAAGATGGCGGCGGGGTCGAGGCTCGTCCACATCACGTCGCGCAGGTGGTTCGCCAGGTCCACCTTGTTGGCCTGCTTGGCCTCGGCGAACTTCTTCACGAAGGTCGCGTCGTCGGCGAACTTCTCGAGGCCCTGGAGCTGGTCGAGGTCCTTCGCCCAGCCGTCGCCGATGGCCTCGGTGATGAGCTTCGCGAGCCGGGGGTTGCACGCCAACAGCCAGCGCCGCGGGGTGACGCCGTTGGTCTTGTTGTTGAACCGCTCCGGGTACATGTCGGCGAACTCGTTGAGCACGTCGCGGCGCAAGAGCTCCGAGTGGAGCGCGGCCACGCCGTTGACCGAGTGGCTCCCCACCACCGCGAGGTGGGCCATGCGCACCTGCTTCTCCTTGCCCTCCTCGACGAGCGACATGCGCGCCTGCCGGGCGCCGTCGAAGGGGTAGCGGATCTGCACCTGCCGCAGGAAGCGCGAGTTGATCTCGTAGATGATCTGCAGGTGCCGCGGGAGCAGCCGCTCGAAGAGCCACACCGGCCACTTCTCGAGCGCCTCGGGCAGCAGCGTGTGGTTGGTGTACCCGAAGGTGGCCTGGGTGATGGCCCAGGCCTCGTCCCAGGGCACCTTCTTCTCGTCCATCAGCACGCGCATGAGCTCGGCGATGGCGATGGCCGGGTGCGTGTCGTTGAGCTGAATGGCGACCTTCGTGGGGAAGCTGACGAAGTCGGTGTGGCTCTTCAAGTACCGCCGCATGATGTCGGCGATGGAGCAGGCGACGAAGAAGTACTCCTGCTTGAGGCGCAGCTCCTTGCCGGCCTGGTTGGCGTCGTTGGGGTAGAGGACCTTCGAGATGACCTCGGAGTCGTTCTTCTCGACCACCGAGCGCTCGTAGTCGCCGTCGTTGAAGAGGGCGAAGTCGAACTCGGCCGAGGCGCGGGCTTGCCACAGGCGCAGGGTGTTGACCGTCTTGCCGCCGAAGCCGGCGATCGGCGTGTCCCACGGCACGCCCATCACCGTCTTGCCGCCCACCCACTGGGCTGCCTGGCGGCCGTCGGGGAGCTGCGTCGTCTCGACGTGGCCGTAGAAGCGCACGGGCACGACCCGGTTGGGGCGGACGATCTCCCAGGGGTTGCCGAACTTGAGCCACTCGTCGGCGCGCTCCACCTGGTAGCCGCGCAGGAGCTCCTGGCTGAAGATGCCGAACTCGTAGCGGATGCCGTAGCCCACGGCCGGCAGGTCGAGCGTCGCCAGAGAGTCGAGGAAGCAGGCCGCCAGGCGCCCGAGGCCGCCGTTGCCCAGGCCCGCGTCGGGCTCCATCTCGAGCAGCGACGTCAGATCGACGTTCTGCTCCCGCAGGGCCTCGCGCGTCATGTCCCACGCGCCCATGTTGATGAGGTTGTTGCCCAGCGCGCGCCCGAGCAGGTACTCGGCCGAGAGGTAGTACGCGCGCTTGACGTCCTGCTGGTAGTAGCGGCGCTGGGTGTTGACCCAGGCCTTCGCCAGGCGATCGCGCACCGTCAGCGCCAGGGCCGTGTAGCGATCCCACGGGCCGGCGGCGTCGAAGGTCTTCCCGCGGGAGAACTCGACGTGGTCGACGAAGGCGCGGCGAAGCGCCTCGGGGCTCTTGCCGGTACGCACACTCTCGTTGGACATGGGGGCCGGTTCTACGCGGCCCCGGCCCGGAGCGCAGGCGCGAAATGCGGGCCCTGCCGCCCTGCGTCAGCGACCGCCGAAGGCCGCGACGGGGCTCGCCGAGAGGCGCGACACCGCGTCGGCGATGGCGGCCTGGAAGTCGGGCATGAGCTGCTTCGGGAGCGGCTCGGCGCGCGGGAAGTTCTGGTTGAGCGGGTTGACCCAGCCGCCGCCGCGCTTGAGGCCGAAGTGCAGGTGAGGGCCGGTGGTGAGGCGGCCGGTGTTGCCGGTCTCGCCGATGACCGCCTTCTGGGCCACGCGCTGGCCCACCTTCACGAGGATCTTCGACAGGTGCATGAAGCAGCTCTCGAAGCTCAGCACGTGCTTGACGCACACCACGTTGCCGCCGCCGTCGTCGTAGCCCGCCCGGCTGACGGTGCCGTCGGCCACGGCCCACACCGGCGTGCCCACGGGCGCGTGGTAGTCGACCCCGTTGTGGTTGCGCACGAAGTCCAGCACCGGGTGTCGGCGGCTGCCGAAGGCGCTCGTCACGTGGGCGTACTTGAGGGGTGACTTGAGGAACGTCTTGCGCGCCGAGAGCCCGTCTTCAGTGAAGAAGGTCTCGACGCCATCGGGCCCCTTGTAGCGAAAGGAGCGCCTGGTGCCGACGGTGCGGCCGACGTACTCCGCGGCGAGCACCCGGCCGTACTCGAGCGTGCGGCCCTTGTGCAGCACCTTCTCCACCAGGGCGCGCATGCGGTCGCCGCGCTGCACGTCGCGGTAGAAGTCCACGTCCCAGGCGAAGACGTCGGAGAGGGTGATGGCGACGTCGGGGCGCTCCCCGGCGGCCAGGGCCGCGTCCCACACGCTGGTCTCCACGGTGAGCTCGACCAGGTCCACGCGCTGCTCGCGCTCCACCTCGCGCTTGCGGCCCACGTAGCGCTCGCCGTCGCGGCGCACCTGCCACTCGGTGAGCAGGCTGCGGCGGTAGTCGAGCACGTCGAGCTGCCCGTGGCGGAAGACGAGGCGGAGCTGGTCGCCGGGCCGCGCCTTCTTGAAGTCGAAGTCGGCGGCCGAGAGCGCGCCGTGGAGCGCGTTGACCGTGCCGTCGTCGAGGCCCGCGCCATACAGCGCCGCGGCGACCGTCTGGTTCTTCTCGATGCGCCGGTTCTTGACCAGCGCCTGGGGCTCAGTCGCGGCGAGGGAGAGGAGCAGGGCGGTGACGAACATACGAAGCCGCGACTCTAGGCGAGTGGGCGCGCGGAGTCAGGTTTGGGGCGCCGCTGGCCCGCCCCTTGCTGGGCTGCCCTGGGCCGGCGGCGCTCGCCGGCTACTGCCGCGGGAGGACAGCGTGTCGAGCGAAACGATGGTCTTCGGATCCACTTCGAGGCGATCCGAACTGTGGCGGGTGTACCGAATTCGCACGGCCAACAGCGCCTACGAGCTCGAGGTGCAGGGAGGCGACGACCGCAGCAGCCGGCGCTGCGCGGTGATGACCTGCGTCGAGCCGGCGAGCCGCGCCGGGGAGGTCTTCGAGGACAGCTCGCCGCAGCTCGGCGCGAAGAGCCTCTTCGAGCTCTCGCCGCTGGACTGGATCGGGAGGCGCCTGAGCCTGGGCACCGCCTGCACCTCCGAGATCCAGTCGGTCGACTTCATCACCCAGTCGCCGACACGCTCGGTCCCGCGGGCCCCACGACACGCCTCGACCACCCCGGCTCCCCCGCAGCCCCCCCCCTGGGCCCCGTACCCGCTGGGCTCCGTCGAGATGGTGGAGGCTGCAGCGAGCGTGCTCCAGGCCGTCGCGCACCAGCACGCCCTCCGGCGGGACCTGGCCCACGAGCCGCGCCACCTGCGCCGCCTCGAGCTCGCCCTCGCGCAGTGCGGGCTCCTCCTCGAGGCGCTGGGCGAGTCGGCGAGGTGAGGCGCGTCGCGTGGCTACGGTAGGGTGGGGTGATGGTCGGCCCGCCCCTCTCCAATGACGCGCTCCAGCGCGCCCAGGTGCCCGGGCCCGGGGCGTCGTGGGAGGCCATCGAGGCCTTCGCGCTCACCTTCGACGGCGCCGCGGCGTTCGGCAACACGCTGGGCGCGCTCGCCGAGAAGCACCGCACGGCAGGCACGGCGCCCACGGACCTCGACGAGCTCCGCGGGTGCCTCTTCCTCGAGCAGCGCCGCTGGCGTCACGCGCAGTCGCGGCCGGACCGCGCGGGGCTGACCCACATCCAGCGGCTCCTGGAGGGCATCCGCCGGGCGCTGGCGATGCTGCCGGTGCGCTGGTGAAGCTGGCTACAGCTCGACCTTCTTCTCGGTGAACTGCGTGCCGTCGTGGCGCATGAGGAGGCTCTTGCCCTCGACCCGGGTGACGATGCCCACGGGCCGCTTCCAGAGGGCCTGGAGGTTCTTGAGCGTCTCCTTCGCGTAGCCGGGGTCGAGGTCCATGCCGTCGTGCTTGTGCGAGAGCACCAGCTCGCCCTTGTTCTCGTAGTTCGCGTCGACGACGTCGATGACGGGCTGCCCGAAGTTGGTGAGCGACTGCAGCAGCTTGTGCTTCACCTTCTTGAACTCGCGGGTGGCGATCTCCCAGGTGTTCTTCTTGTCGTTGAAGTCGAACACGAAGAGCTTCTGCTCGATGGCGAACTCCGGGGTGAGGAAGGCGTCGATGAAGGTGATGTCGTTGTAATGCTTGCGCACCTCGAAGATCTTCTCGCGGCCGGCGCCGAGGTTCTTGTCCCAGCTCCGGCGCTGGCGGAGATCGTCACACTCGTCCCACTCCTTGCCGAAGCGGCCCTTGTTCCAGCGATCTTCGATGTCGCGGAACAGCTCGATGCCCATCTTGTAGGGGTTGAGCTTGCCGGGCTGCGTGGCCATGGTGCCGGAGTGGTGGTCGGCGTAGTCGATGATCTCGTGATCGCGCAGGGCCCGCGTGGTCATGATCGTCGAGTGCCAGTAGCTGGCCCAGCCCTCGTTCATGATCTTCGTCTGGGCCTGCGGCGCGAAGTAGTAGGCCTCCTCGCGCACGATGGAGAGGATCTCGTGCTCCCAGGGCTCGAGCGGGGCGTGCTCGAGGAGGAAGGCCAGCACGTCGCGCTGCGGCCGCTCGGGGAACTTCTTGGCCTGCTGCTTCTCGGCCTCGACCTTGCGCTTCTGCGCGTCCACGAACTCGACCGGGTTCATGTACGGCCGCATGTAGTCCTTGTCGACGCGGATGCCCTCGGCCCGCACGTTGAGCTGCGCCTCGGCCGTCTTCGGGTCGGGGTTGCGCTTGATGTGCGGGGCGTACTGGTCGACCAGGTTCTCGAGCGAGAGCGCCACGTCGATGAAGTCTTCGATCTTCTCGACGCCGACCTTGTCGATCCACCGGCGCACGCGCGTGGCGTGGTTCGCCATCTGGTCGACCATCTTCCGGTTGGTGAACTTGAAGGTGAAGTTGTTCTTGAAGAAGTCGTTGTGGCCGTAGACGTGGGCCATCACCAGCTTCTGGTCCACCTCGGCGTTGGCCTCGAGGAGGTACGCGAAGCAGGGGTCGTTGTTGATGACCAGCTCGTAGATCTTCGAGAGCCCGTACTCCGACGACTTGCTCAGCTGCTCGTACTCCATGCCCCAGCGCCAGTGCGGGTAGCGCGTGGGGAAGCCGCCGTAGGCGGCCACCATGTTGAGCTCCTCGGTGGAGAGCACCTCGAAGACCTGCTCGAAGAAGTCGAGGCCGAAGGCGCGGGCGTAGCCCTCGATCTCGGTCTTCAAGTCCTGCAGGCGCGGCGTCAATGACCTGGGCATCGCTTCAGCGACCCTTCCCGAGGAAGTCCTTGATGGAGCCGTAGATGCCGTCCTTGTCGGCGATCTCGCTCAGCGCCACCTTCTCGTTGTCGCCCAGGTGCTCGCGCAGGTCCTTGATGAACTGCCCCGAGCCGTAGGGCGACTCGACCTGCCCGTAGGCGAACTGGTTCACGTCGCCGAGCACGTCGCCCTTGAGCAGCTCGATGCACTGCCGAGTGTCGTCGGCCGACCAGTTGTCGCCGTCCGAGAAGTGGAAGGGGTAGATGTTCCAGCTGCTGGCCGGGTAGTCGGCCTTGATGATGTCGCGGCAGAGCTTGTAGGCGCTGGAGATCATCGTGCCGCCCGACTCGCGCGTGTGGAAGAAGGTGTCGCGGTCGACCTCGCGCGCCACGGCGTCGTGGATGATGTAGCGAGACTCGAGGCCCTTGTATTGGTGCTGGAGCCACGTATCGAGCCAGAAGCTCTCGATGCGCACGATCTCCTTCTGCTCGTCGCCCATCGAGCCCGACACGTCCATCATGTAGATGATGACCGCGTTCGTCTCGGGCAGGCTCTCCAGCTTGAAGGTGCGGTAGCGCACGTCTTGCTTGATGGGGATGATGACCGGGTTCTTCGGGTCGTAGAGCCCCGAGGCGATCTGCCGCTTGAGCGCCTCGCGGTAGGTGCGCTTGAAGTGCCGCAGCGCCTGCGGGCCCACGGTGTTGATGCCCGTGTACTTGATGCGCGTGGTGACGATCTTCTCGCTGCCCTTGTGCTCGATGTTCGGCAGCTGCAGCTCCTCGCCGAGGATGGTGGCCAGCTCCTCGAGCGAGACGTCCACCTCCAGCACGTGCTGGCCTTCACCCTCGCCGGCCTTGCCCTGGCCGTCGCCCGGCTTGGGCTGCCCCTGGCCGATGGCGTCGCCCGGGTCGCCTTCGCCCTGGCCCACGCCGCCCTGCCGCGAGCCGTGCTTGAAGTGCGGCACGTCGATGAAGGGCACGGGGATGGAGATGAACTCCTTCCCCTTCTTGCCCATCATCTCGCCCTGCTGAACGTACTTCTTCAGGTTCTGTTTGATCTTCCCGCGGACGATCGCCTTGAAGCGGCCATGATCCCGGTCGATGCGCAGGGCCACGGCGCCGTCACTCCTTCGCGTCGCCGCGGGCGAAGATGCTCGCGACGAAGTTGAGCACGTCGGTCGCCGACTCGTCGTCGTAGCCGAAGTTCTTGATGAGCCGGCTCTTCACCACGTCGATCTTCTCCTGGGTCTCCTTGTCGATGACCGAGCTGACGAGCGTCTTGAGCTTGATGCTGTCCTTCTGGTCCTCGAAGAGCTTGAGCTCGAGGGCCTTCTGCAGCCGCTCGTTGGTGCGCCAGTTGAAGACCTTGCCGTCGATGGCCAGGGCGCCGATGTAGTTCATGATCTCGCGGCGGAAGTCGTCCTTGCGGCTGTCGGGGATCTCGATCTTCTCCTCGATCGACCGCATGAGCCGCTCGTCGGGCTCCTCGTACAGGCCGGTGTACTTGTTCTTGATCTTCTCCTTCTGCGTGTAGGCCTTCACGTTGTCGATGTAGTTGCTGCACAGCTTGGCGATGGCGTCCTCGTCGGCCGAGATCGCGCGCTGCACCTCGTTCTTCACGATGTCTTCGTATTCCTGCTTCACCACGTTCAAGAGCTCGCGGTACTTCTTGCGCAGCTCCTCGCTGGCGATGAGCGAGTGCTGCTTGAGCCCCGTCTCGAGCTCGTTGAGCACCATGAACGGGTTGATGCTGCTCTCCGACTTGTCGCTCACCAGGGCGTTGCTGATCTTGTCCTGGATGTAGCGCGGGCTGATGCCCTCGAGGCCCTCGCGCAAGGACTCCTTGCGCAGCTCCTTGATGTTGTCCTCGGTGAAGTTGGGCAGCGTCTTGCCATTGTAGAGCTTCAGCTTCTGGATGACCGAGAGGTTGTGCTTCTTCGGCTCCTCGAGGCGCGTGAGCACCGCCCACATCGCCGCCATCTCCAGCGTGTGCGGCGCGATGTGCTTGCCCTTGATGCGGCGCGGGTTGAACTCCTTCTCGTAGATCTTGATCTCCTCGGACAGCTTCGTGATGTAGGGGATGTCGATCTTGATCGTGCGGTCGCGCAGCGCCTCCATGAACTCGTTCGACTCGAGCTTCTTGAACTCGGGCTCGTTGGTGTGCCCGATGATCACCTCGTCGATGTCGGTCTGCGGGAACTTCTTGGGCTTGATCTTGTGCTCCTGCGTCGCGCCGAGCAGGTCGTAGAGGAAGGCCACGTCGAGCTTGAGCATCTCGACGAACTCGATCACCCCGCGGTTCGCCACGCAGAACTCGCCGTCGAAGTTGAAGGCCCGCGGGTCGGAGTCGCTGCCGTACTCCGCGATGCGCCGGTAGTTGATGTCGCCGGTCAGCTCCGTCGAGTCCTGGTTCTTCTCGTCCTTCGGCTGGAAGGTGCCGATGCCCACGCGGTCCTTCTCGCTGAACACCAGGCGGTGCACGCGCACGTGCTGGTACACCTTGCCCAGGTCGCCCTCGTACTTCTGCAGCAGCATCTTGAAGATGAGCCGGCAGTGCGGGTTGAGCTCCCCCAGCTCGGGGATGGCGTAGTCGGCGCCCGAGAGCTCCGCGAAGAGCGCGCCGCGCAGCTCCAGCGGCACCAGCTTGAGGGGCTCCTCGTGCAGCGGCGACTTGATCTGCCCGTGCAGCACCGAGCCGTCGGCCAGCGTCAGCTTGTCGGGGAAGTTCCAGGAGTACGTGTAGACCGCGCCCTCCGGCGTCTTCGAGTAGTCCTCCACGCCGCGCTTCACGATGCGGGCGATGGTGGACTTCGACGAGCCCACCGGCCCGTGCAGCAAGATGACGCGCTTCTCGGCGCCGTAGCCCGCCGCCGCCGCCTTGAAGACGTTGACCAGCTTCATCAGCGGCACGTCGAGCCCGAAGACCGCGTCGCGCCCGCCGTTCTTCTCGTCAGAGAAGAAGTGGTAGCGCACCAGCCGCTTCTTGTTGTCGATGTACTCGGTCTTCCCGTGGCTCAAGATCATGTCGTACACGCGCTGGTACGCGGTGCGCGTCACGCGCGGGTTCTGGCGGACGATCTCGAGGTACTCGTCGAAGGTGCCTTCCCAGTTCAGCGTCTTGAACTCGCGCTTGTCCTGCAGCGCGGCGATCTTCTCTGACCAGTTGGTCGTGCTCATTGTCGGTAGGTTCCTTGCCCGGTGTGGCCGATTCAGGTCTCCCCCGCCGCGGGTTGGGACCGCGGGATGTGACGCGGGGCGAGGAACTGCTCGAATCAAAGCAGAAGCGAGCGAGCCGTGACCAGCCTCTCGGTCACGTCAGTCCGACACCCACACGACACGCAGGTCGTACCAGAGCACCGACGGCCGCAAGCCGTGCACGCGCTTCTTCGCCGCGTCGAGCGACTGCCGCGCCGTCATGAAGAGGTAGGGCTGGTCGCGGTACAGCGCGCGGTGCAGCTGCCGCTCGAGCGCGCGCCGCTTGCCCACGTCGAACTCCCGGCGCACCGCCTCGAGGAGCCCATCGACTTCCGCCGAGCTGTAACCGACCCAGTTCGAGCCGCCGTCCACCTGGCTCGAGTGGAACATGGGGAACAGATCCTGCTCGCGGTCGAACTCCGTCCACAGGCGGCTCACCACGTCGAAGTCGCGCTGGGCGACGCGCGCCGTCAGCGTGGAGGTCTCGACGCCCTCGATCTCCAGGTCGAGGCCCAGCGGCGTGAGCTGCTCCTGCAGCATCGGCACCAGCTTGCCCAGGCGCACCTGGTTTGACGCGAGGAGGAAGCGGAAGCGCAGCGGCACGCCGTCGCGCTCGAGCACCCCGTCGCCGTCGGCGTCGACGAAGCCCGCGTCGGCCAGCAGCGCCTTCGCGGCCTGCGGTGAGAAGGGCCACGGCGTCACGGCCGGGTCGCACGAGTCGCCGTCCCGGTAGTACGGGCAGGTGGTGGGCAGCTCGAGGTCCAGGTCCACCACCTTCGCGATGAGCTTCGCGTCGTAGAGGTGCGCGAGGGCCTGCCGCACGCGCACGTCGACGAAGTAGGGCCGCGCCTGGTTCCACGCGATGTACGAGTAGCTGTTGTCGAGGCTCTTGATGCGCCGCCAGTCGCGCCGCGCCCACTCGGTCCTGGGGCCCGGCTGCTCCAGGCTCTTCCACAGCGCGGGCGTGAGGTTCGTCATCAAGTCGAACTCGCCGCGCTCGAGCATCGTCGCCGCGGCCGTGTGGTCCTTCACGAAGCGGAAGACGATGCGCTCGAGGTGCGCCTGCCCGCCGGGTCGCCGCGTCAGCGTGAGCGCCTGCCCGCGCTCCCACGCGCTGACGACGAAGGGCCCCGTGCCGATGGGGGCCTTCCGCGCGCCGTCCCAGTCGTCGGCGAGCTGCCGCGCGCTCAAGATGGGCAGGCGCGCCAGCGCGCGCAGGGCGAAGGGGGAGGGCGTGTGCCAGGTGAGCTCGACGGTGCGCTCGTCGACCGCGCGGTAGGCCTCGAGGCCGGAGATCTCCCCGCGCGCCCAGCCCGTGGGCCGGCCCGGCTTCATCACCGCGTCGAGCGTGGCCACCACGTCGCCCGCGGTGAGCGGCGCGCCGTCAGAGAACGTCGCGTCGGCGCGCAGCGCGAAGGTGCTGACCCGGTGATCCTCGCTCTCGGTCCACCGCTCGGCGAGCTCCGGCTGCAGCGAGAAGTCGTCGCGCGAGACGCCAAGCAGCGTCTGCGTCACCAGCCGGTTCGTCATGCGCCCGACCCAGGCGTCGCGGCAGGCGTCGTCGAGCCCGTGCAGGCAGCCCGGCTCGCTCATCACCCGCACCGTCAGCGTGCCGCCGTCCTTCGGGGTGCCCGTCTCGGGCGGGAGCCGGCCCTCGAGCCAGTCGCGATCGACCGGCGGCGCGGGCAGGGCAGCGTCGGGCCCGCTCGACGAGCGGCAGCCCAACAGCATCAGCAGGCAAAGCAGGGGGAGGGCGCGCACCGGGCGGAGCGTACCCTCCAACGGACCTCAGACGACGTTGAGATCCCGCGGGGCGTTGATGCTCACCACGAACTTCGCGAAGTAGTCCTCGGGCATCGAGCGGAGCACGCCGTAGGGGTCGCGGAAGTAGACGCGCGATTCCTTCACGCGCTCGAGCGTCACCGCGTGGTTGATGTCGCCCTGGTCGAGGTGCAGCACCACCGGGCGGTTCTGGTGCCCGCGCGCGTCGTAGGTGCGCAGGTTCTCGAGCGCCTTCGCGCCCTCCGCCTCGGTGTAGAACTGCTTCGACTGGTAGTTGACGCCGAAGAGCTGGCGCAGCACCTGGGTCTGCTGGGCCGGCTTGAGGCCCCGCTGCGTGGCGCCGGTCTTCTCGTTGACGGAGCGGCCCGCGTAGGGGTCGAACTCCATGTCGCGGCCGTTGCCGTACTCCATGCCCGCGGTCTGGAAGACGGCCTGGCTCACGGGCCGGCCGTCGCGCGCGCCGGCGTCGCCGGGCTGCAGCTCCAACAGGCCGCCCCCGCGCATCTTCGCCTTGCCGTCGGGGCCGGTGAGCTCGGCCATCAGCCGCGCGTACTCGGCGGGCTCGTCGGCTACCAGCTCGTACTGCATCGAGGTGACGGTGCACGTCGGCGCGTCGCCCTGGTCGATGCGGTTGGGGTTGGCGATGTCGCGCAGCACCGCAGCCAGGAGCTCCTGCTTGCTGGTGTCGCTCGCGGCGTTGGGGTGCAGCGGCTGCGAGGCGATGCGCGCCAGGTTGGCCAGCGTCGTCTGACCCTTGAAGTCCACGTCGGTGAGCGCCTTCGGCACCTTCTCGAGGATGGCGCCCACCAGCGTCGCCGTCTCCTTCGTCGCGCCCTTGAGGAGCGTGCCGAGCTGCTCCTGCTGCGACTTCGACAGCTTGAGGCCCTTGGCGAAGCTCACCACCTGGGCGTGCACGTCGCCGCCGGGCGTGAGGAAGCCAGGCGTCTCGAGGCGCTCGTAGATCGCGTTGCGCAGCGCGAGGCTGTCCTCGGTGTCCTGCCGGCCGACCAGGCTGTCGCGGATGGACTCGTAGCTCGCCGCCGCGAAGGCCATCGCGCCCACGCCGTCATCGACCGCGCCGCCGGTCTTCTTGCGGCCGACGCCGTCATCGACGGTGCCGCCCTGCTTGCTGCGGCCCACGCCGTCGTCGACCGTGCCGCCCGTCTTGCTGCGGCCCACGCCGTCGTCGACCGTGCCGCCCTGCTTGCTGCGGCCCACG
>CAYUZK010000040.1:0-16942 GCA_964449625.1 uncultured Archangium sp. | reverse complement strand
TCGACCGTGCCGCCCTGCTTGCTGCGGCCCACGCCGTCATCGACGGTGCCGCCCTTCTTGCTGCGGCCCACGCCGTCGTCGACGGTGCCGCCCTTGACGCTGCGGCCCACGCTGTCGTCGGGCACGCCGGTGCGGCGGATGGTGCCGGTCCGAGGCGTCTCGAAGCCGCTCGTGACCTGGTAGCCCGTCGGCAGTGGCGTCGTGGTGGTCGCCGGCGTGGTCGTCGCCTGCGGCTGCACCGTCGGCGTGGTGGTCGACGGCGAGCGCACCGTCGGCAAACCGCTCCGGATTCTCGGGTCGATGGGCATGTTCACCACATTGTCGCATGGACCGGGGCATTGTTGCTTGGGCGAAAAACCCCGTGAAATCGCTGTTTTCTCGCTAGCCTCCGGCGCGCATGGCTGACGCGTTCGGGCGCTACACCCTGCTGAAACGGCTCGGGGCCGGAGGCATGGGCGAGGTGTTCCTCGCGCAGCCCGCCGACGGGAGCGCGCCGATCGTCCTCAAGCGCATCCTCCCGCACCTCACCGAGAACCCGCGCTTCCTCCGGCTGTTCCTCGACGAGACGCGCATCGCCTCGCGGCTGGTGCACCCCAACATCGCCAGCATCCACGAGCTGGGCGAGGTGGACGGCACCTGGTTCGTCGCCATGGAGCACGTGGACGGCCAGGATCTGCGCGAGCTCCTCAAGCGCGCCCGCGAGGTGGGCCACCACATGCCCCTCGAGGTCGCCGTCGCCGTCGCCATCGGGGTCGCGAAGGGCCTCTCGCACGCGCACGGCGCGACCGACGCCCAGGGTCGGCTCTTGCACATCGTCCACCGCGACGTGTCGCCGCACAACGTCCTCGTCGGGCGCGACGGCACCGTGAAGCTCATCGACTTCGGCGTGGCGAAGGCGGCCAACAAGTCGGTGCACACCGGCACCGGCATCTTGAAGGGAAAGTTCCCCTACATGGCGCCGGAGCAGGCGCACGCCAAGCCGGTGGACCAGCGCACCGACGTCTTCGCCCTGGGCATCGTGCTGTGGGAGATGCTCTGCGCGCGCTACCTCTTCCGCGGGAAGACGGACGCCGCGACGCTCAAGCTGGTGCGCGAGACGCAGGTGCCCGTACCCTCGTCGCTGCGCGACGACGTGCCCGAGGCGCTCGACCGGGTGGTGCTCAAGGCCCTGCGCAAGGAGCCGCGCGACCGCTACCCGACGGCTGAGGCCTTCCGCGAGGCGCTGGCGGGCGTGCTGGCCGGGCTCGCCGTGCCCGACGTGGCGCGCTGGGCCCGCGAGTACGACGACGTGCCCGGCCTCGACGACGTCGCCTCCGGCGAGCTGCTGGAGTCGGCGAGCGACGACTCGACGCAGCTCGAGACCAACGAGCAGCCCACGCAGGCCGACGCGCCCAGCCGCGCCACCAACCCGGTGCGCCAGCGGCCCACGCGCGCCGACCGCGGCGCGCTGACCGACTCGGCCAGCGAGGAGCGCGCGCTCGACCAGGTCAAGCAGCTCCTCCAGCAGGTCTCGGGGCGGCCCACCAACATCGGCCCCCAGGCCACCAGCTTCGTCGGCCGCGTCGCGGAGCTGGCCGATCTGCACCAGCTCTTCCGCCAGGGCGCGCGCCTCGTCACGCTCCTGGGGCCCGGGGGCACCGGCAAGACGCGCCTGTCGCTCCAGTTCGGCCAGCAGCTCGTCACCCACTTTCAGTCGGTGAACGAGAAGGGCCGGCGCCGCGGCGGCGTGTGGTTCTGCGACCTGACCGAGGCCACCGACAAGGACGGCGTGTGCGCCGCGGTCGCCCGGGCGCTCGGCGTGCCCCTGGTTCCGGGCGACCCGGTGAAGCAGCTGGGCCACGCCATCCTCGCGCGCGGCGAGACGCTGCTGGTGCTCGACAACTTCGAGCAGGTCGTCTCGGTGGCCGGCGCCACGGTGGGCGCGTGGCTCGCGGCGGCGCCCCAGGCCCGCCTCGTCATCTCGTCTCGCGAGCTGGTGCGCGTGACCGACGAGCACGTCTTCGAGGTGCCGCCGCTGCGCACGCCGAAGGACGCACGCGACGCGAAGGGCGCCGAGGCGGTGCAGCTCTTCATCGAGCGCGCGCGCGCCGTGCGCCGGGGCTGGGAGCCGACCGAGGCCGAGCTCGGCGCCATCGCCGACATCGTCAAGCAACTCGACGGCATGCCGCTGGCCATCGAGCTCGCCGCCGGCCGCATGGGCGTGCTGAGCCCCTCGCAGCTCGTGCAGCGGCTGCCCCGGCGCTTCGACGTGCTCGTCGATCGCCGCGGCCAGGTGGACCGCCAGGCCACGCTGCGCGGCGCCATCGACTGGTCCTGGAACAACCTGTCGCCCGCCGAGGCGTCGATGCTCGCCCAGCTCTCGGTGTTCCGCGGCGGCTTCTCGGCGGAGGCCGCCGACGCCATCGCCTCCCTGCCAGGGGGCGGCGGGCAGCTCGAGGCGCTCATGCTGCTGCGCTCGAAGTCGCTCGTGCGCGCCTACTTCCCCACGGGGGACGAAGGGCAGACGCGCTTCGGGCTCTACGAGAGCATCCGCGAGTATGCGCGCGAGAAGCTGCAGGCCCTGCCCGAGCGCGCAGGCACCGCTGCGCGGCACACGCGCTGGTTCCTCGAGCTGGGCACCAGGCTGGCGGCCAGCGCAGAGGGCAGCCGCGCGCCCCTCGACGCCCTCGATCTCGAGCGCGAGAACCTGGGCGCCGTCTTTCAGCGCGCCCTCGAGGCGCCCGACGGCGCGCAGGCGGCGCTCAGGGCCGTGCTGGCGCTCGACCCGCTCCTCACCATGCGCGGCCCCTTCGGGGTGCACCTGCAGATGCTCGACGTGGTGGTGGAGCGCACCGAGGGGCAGGCGGCGCTGCAGGTGCTCGCCCTCGAGGCCCGGAGCCGCGCGCGCCTGGCCCGCGGGAAGGTGACGGAGGCCGAGGCGGATCTGCTCCTCGCCGAGGCGCAGGCGCGCCAGGCAGGTGACGCGGGCGCGCTGGGGCGGCTGTGCTTCCTGCTGGGCATGGTGTGTCGGCACCGCGGGCAGCGGCGCGAGGCGCGCGAGCGCTACGAGGAGGCGCAGGCGCTCCTCAAGCAGGTGGGCGATCAGCGGACCTTAGGCAGGGTGATCAGCAACCTCGCCGTGCTCCACCACGAGCTGGGCGCCGAGGACGCGGCCCTCGCGCTGTACGATCGCGCGCTCGAGACCCACCGCGCCGCGGGCGACCGCCGCTACGAGGGCATCACCCTGGCGAACCTGGGCGTGCTCCAGCAGGCCCTGGGGCTGCTCAAGGAGGCCCGGTCGAACTACGTCGCGGCCCTCGCCATTCACCGTGAGCTGGGGAGCCGCCGCTCGGAGGGCATCAGCCACATCAACCTGGGCGACCTCGCCGCCGAGCTCGAGCAGGCCGGGCAGGCGGTCGCGCACTACGAGAGCGCCCTGGAGATCCTCCGCGACGTCGGCGCGCGGCGGTTCGAGGGCATCACGCTCCTGTCGCTCGCGTCACTCCACCAGCAGTACGGCGAGTACGACGACGCCCTGCGCCGCGTGCCCGAGGCCATCGACGTGCTGCGGGAGGTCGGTGACAACCGCTACCTGGGCCTCGCCTTCGCGGTGCGCGCGGCGGTGGAGGCCCTGGTGGGCGAGCTGCCGGTCGCCGAGGAGGACATGGCCGAGGCCACGCGCCTGCTCACCGACGTGGGCGACCTCGCGTTCCTCGACGCGCTCGATCTCTACCGGGCGCACCTCGAGCTGGGGCACGCCATCGAGACCGGGTCGGAGCACCAGGCGGCCGTGCTCGAAGAGCGCATCGCCAAGCGCATCGCCCACGCCGAGCGACCCGGCCCGGCCGACGACACGCACCCCAGCGGCACGCCGTCGCCGGCCGATCGCTCGGAGCACGTGCGCGCCGCGCTGCGCTCCCTGCGCGGCGCCCTGGCCGACAACGCCAAGGAGGACTGAAGAGGCTGTGAAGGTATCCCCTCCCGTCGCCGGACCCGCCGAGCTGCGCCTTCGGGCCTGCTCCGCGCGCGGCTCGCACCTCGTCGGTCGGGCTCGGTCCGGGGAAGCCTCGCAACCTCTGAGCCACCTCGTGGACCTCGCTTCAGGGAGGCCGTGATGTCCTGGCAGGCACTCCCGAAGGCTCAGGCCCGCCCCTCGCCGCACCGCCTGCACTCCTCATCGAGGCCTCACGCGGCGAGCCGCAGGAGCCGCCGCGCCTCGCCAGCCAGCGGGTGCTCCGGCGGCGCGAAGGCGCAGAGCTCTCGCCCCGCCGCCCGGGCCGCGGCGAGATCGCCCAGCCGCCAGCAGGCGAGCACGAGGTTGTAGCGGGCCAGCACGCCCTCGGCGCCGCGCTGGAGTCGCGCCGCGCGCTCGAGCAGCGCCCGCGCCTCCGTGAGCGACGCCGGGGTGCCCTCCTCGAGCAGGCCCGTCGCGAGGTTGTTGAGCGGCTCCCAGGCGCAGGGGTTGAGCGCGATGGCCGCCCGGTAAGCGGCGCGGGCACCGGCCACGTCGCGCAGCGCGTCGGCGAGACCGCCGAGGTGGTAGTGCGCGCGCCACTGCCCGGGGTTGAGGCGCAGCGCCTGGCGCAGCGCGCGCTCCGCCGTGTCGAAGCGCAGGAGCATGGTGTCGACGACCGCCGCGAAGAGCCAGGCCTCCTCGTCGCGCGGGCTCAGCTCCGTGTGCCGCCAGGCCTCGAGGCGCGCCAGCTCGAGGTCCTTGCGCTGGAGGGCGACGACGGCGCGCCGCGACGGGAGCGCGCCGGCCGCGGGGAAGCGGGCCTGCGCCTCGAGCAGGAGCGCGTCGGCGAGGTCGAGCCGGCCGGTCTCCACGAGCAGATCGGCCAGCGTCAGCGTCGCGTCGAGGTGCTCCGGGAAGCGCTGCACGGCCTCGGTGACGGCCTTGAGCGCAGGGCCCACGCGGCCAGCGCGGAAGAGCGCCACGCCGAGCTGCACGTGCGCCTCGGGCTCGAGGGCGCCGTGCTGCAGCGCCAGGGTGAAGCTGGCGGCCGCGACGTCCCACTGGCGGAGCTGGGCGAAGAGCCGGCCCTGGTTGAACCAGGCGAGGGCCGAGGTCGGCTCCACCGCGAGCGCGCGCGCCAGCCACGTCAGCGCGTCGTCGAGCTGCCCGCGCGTCTCCTCCACCAGCCCGCGGAGCATGAGGGCCTGCCCGTGGCGGGGCGCCTGGGCGAGCACCTCGTCGAGCAGCCGCGCGGCGTCGGTGGGGCGGTCCAGCAGCAGCGCGATGCGCGCGAGGCCGATGGCGGCGGGGCCCGGCGGCCCGAGCCCGGCGGCGCGGTGGAAGAGCTCGGCGGCGCGGTCGAGGTCGCGCTCGGCGAGCCAGCGCTCGGCCTCGGCGAGGAGGCCGGGCACGGCAGCCGCGGCCGTCATGACACCACCCCCTCGAGCTCCTCCGACCACGCCTCACCCGACTCGGTGAAGGCGCTGCGGCGCTCGCCCCAGCCCTCGCCCGGCGCCGGCCCGCCGAGGCCGTCGAGCAGCGCGGCCGCGTGCGCGCCCTGGCCGCCGTTGCCCTTGAAGAGGCCGCCCACCGCGTCGCCGAGGCCGCCGAAGAGGCCGCCCACGAGCTGCCCGACGGCGGCGACGGCGCCCGACACCATCGCCGCGAGGTCCTTGGTGTCGATCTCCACGTTGATGGTGATGCACGCCCCGACGCCCACGGCCACGCCCAGGGTCGCGCGGAACTTGAACTTGCCGTCGTCGAGGCCGCCGGTGAACTCGGCCTTCGCGCCCGCGCCGGACCACACCTCGGCCTCGATGCCGTAGCCGACGCCGGCGACGCCGCCCTTCGCCGAGAAGCCGGCCCTCGCGCCGGCGAAGGCCCCGGCCTTGCCCTCCACCACGGCCTGCGGCGGCGCGAAGGTGACGGCCGAGCGCGCCGTTGCCTGGGCCCCGGCGCCGGCCTCGGCGCGCGCGTCGGCTTTGCCCTCCACCAGCCCGCCCAGGAGCTGCGCCTGCGCGTCGGCCTCGGCCACCGCCAGCACGCCCGCCTCCGCGCGACCGGCAGCGCGCAGCCCGTCGGGGCCGGCGCACGCTTCACCGTAGAGCCGCGCGTAGGCCTCGGCGGAGATGCGGGCGCGCCCGGCGATGGAGCCCACGTCGCTGCAGACGCTCCCCGCCGCCTCGGCCGAGGCGCCGACGCTCGCCTCGGCGCCGCCGCGCACCCCGACGCCGCCCTCCTCGACGAAGGTCTCGGACACCGCCTGCGCCCGCGCGTGCACCTCGGCCGCGGCGCGCCCCTGCGCGGTGACGTGGCCGTCGCTCCACTGACCCGCCACCTCGACCTTCTCCTGCACGCCCACCGAGGTGGTGCTCGCCTGCGTGCCGCCGAAGGCTCCGGCGATGAACTGGAACACCTCATTGAGGATGGCGCCGAGATCGACCGGGCCCTTCGCCTCGGGCTGCGCCGGGCTCGAGGTCTCGGGCCGGTAGGTCTCCGTGGTGTCGAGCTTCGCCATCGGCTGGGCGTTGAGCTGCCTGGCCCGCGCGCGGAGGTCGACGGAGTCGGTCTCGAGCTGAACCTGGGTGGACTGCTGGAGGGCTGAGATGCTCATGGGGGCTCCGGTGGGGGTGGAGCCCGCATGGAGCAGGGGCCTTGCCAACGGCCTCGTGGCGCTCTTTCAGCGGGTTGCGGCTGGCCCCCCGTCCGGCGCGGTGGACGTCAGCGGTTCTGCCGCGCGCGGAAGAAGTCGACCTGCCACTGCTTCACGTTGGCCTCGTGGCACTGGAGGTCGGGGCAGAAGACGTGGGTGCCATCGTTCTTCGAGACGAAGAAGAGATCGGTGCAGTCGATGGGGTTGAGCGCCGCGTGGATGGCCGCCGCGCCCGGTGAGGCGATGGGGCCCGGGGGCAGGCCCTTCACTACGTAGGTGTTGTAGGGGTGCTCGGCGAGCAGGTCGGCCTTGGTGATGTTCTTCGAGGCCTCGCCGGTGCGCAGGCGCTTCGCGTAGAGCACCGTCGGGTCGGTCTGCAGCTTCATGTTGAGCCGCAGGCGGTTGTGGAAGACGCAGCTGATGCGCGGGCGCTCGTGGGCCGCGCCGGTCTCCTTCTCGACGATGGAGGCCAGCGTCAGCGCCTCGAGGAGCGAGAGCTCGACCCCGGCCTTGCGCGGCGCCTGCGCGAACGCCTCGAGGGCGCGCGCCACCATCTTCTTGAGCACCGCCTCCTCACTCGCGCCGCGCGGGAAGGCGTAGGTGTCGGGGGAAAGAAAGCCCTCGAGGCCGTCGGCGGGCACGCCGAGCTGCCGGGCGAAGGTGGCGTCGCGGGTGAGCGCGCCGAGCCGCTCGGCGGAGAGGGCGAGCGTCGAGGCCGCGAGCAGGGGGATGATCTCGTCCACCCGGAGGCCCTCGGGCACGGTGACCCGGTACTGCTTCACCTCGCCCTTGACGATCTTCCCGATGACCTGCGCGGGCGTGTGCGGGCCGTCGAACTCGTACTCGCCGGCGCGCAGCCTGGGGCCCAGCCGCTCGTGCCGAAGCCAGGCGTAGAGACGATCGGCGTCGGCGACGACGCCCGCCGCGGCGAGGCGCTCGGACACCTTCCGGGGGTTGGTGCCGGCCTTGATCTCCACGACGCGCATGCCGGGGCCCCCGTACGGCGTCGCTGCGAAGGCGCCCAGGCGCTGCTCCACGAGGTACCAGAAGGCGGCCGCGCCGGCGGCGCCGAGCACGAGCAGGGCCAGCAGCCCGAGCGCCAGCTTCTTCACGGCAGCTCTCTTGGGGGCTGCGCCTCGAGCCAGCCCTGCAAGATGAGCGAGGCCGCCACCTGGTCGATGACCGCCCGCCGCTTCTTGCGGCTCACGTTCCCCTCGAGCAGCACGCGCTCGGCGGCGACGGTGGTGAGGCGCTCGTCCCAGTAGATGACGGGGAGGCCGGCGGTGGTGGCGAGGTGCTCGCCGAAGCGGCGCGTCGCGACGGCGCGCGGCCCCTCGGAGCCGTCCATGTTGAGCGGCAGGCCCAGCACGATGCGGTCGACCTCCCGCTCGGCGATGAGCGCCAGCAGCGCCTCGACGTCGCGGCGAAAGCTCGTGCGCGCGAGCGTCGGCAGGCCCTGCGCCGTCAGCCCGAGCCCGTCGGTGACGGCCAGGCCGATGGTCTTGGTTCCGAGATCCAGTCCGAGGGCGCGCACGGTCGCCAACCCATCACGCGGGCCGCCCACTCCGCAACCGGTTGGAAGCAGGGGTCGGCGCCGCTGGCCCGTGCGCTGCACTGCCGCGAGCGCACGTCGGCACTCCCGCCGGCCCCACGCACCACCCGGAGACACCCATGAGCGGACAGATCAGCGGCATCGGCAGCGGTCCCACCCCCAACCTCGACGACTTCGCGCAGGTCGGCGAGCTGGCGCGCACGCCGAGCGTCATCCCCAGCAAGGGCGAAGACGCCCTCGTCGAGCGCGCGAACACCGCGGGCTCGTTCGGCGCCTTCGACGTCGCCGGGCGCTTCGAGAACCTGCGCGGCCTCTTCACCGACTCGGCCGACGTGTCGCAGCCCTGCGACCTCGCGGTCGAGCAGTACGAGGCGGCGCTGAAGACGAACGAGGAGGTGCGCGCGCACAACGCGGACATCGACAAGCAGCTGCGCGAGCTCGAGGAGCAGGCGCACCACCTGCGGACGCTTTTTTCGCACCCGCTTGCCCAGGGCGACGGCGTCTTGACCTGGGGCGAGCTGGAGGAGCTCTCGCTCACCTCGAAGGTCGACGACGTCCGCGCGGCCGCGACCTGGCTCATGGGGCACCCGGAGATCTACCGCGCGCTCCCGCGCAAGGGGACGTTCCTGGGGGGCGACAACGACTTCCAGCGCACGGGCTTCGCCGACGGGGCGGGCATCGACGTGAAGGCGGCCACCGCGTACCTGGCCACCCTCGCGCGCAAGCACAGCGACCTCAAGGCGCAGCGCCGCGAGGAGGTGCCGATGCCTCCGCTCCCGACTGAGAGCGTCGCGGCGGCGGCGGCCGGCGCGGTTGGCACCTGGCTCTCCGCGCCGGCGTCGGCGAGCACCGGCGGCGCGGCTGCCACCATGGAGGGGGCGCTGTCGAACCTCAACCGCTCGCTCGGCGCGCTCGAGGCGGAGATCGCCGAGGTGACCGCGAAGGCCAACTCGGAGGACCCCAAGGTGGCGGCGGAGGCGCGGGCCCGGCTTCAGATCCTGAACCAGCGGCTCCAGGTGATGACCTCGATGATGACCATGCTCTCCACGATGATGTCCAACATGGCCAAGCTCTACTCGGACATGTCGATGACCGCCGTCCGCAACATGAAGTGAGGCGCCGCCCATGAGCACCCTCGCGAAGCGGTCTGGCTTCACCGACGTCCAGCTGCGCGCCATCGCGCTGCGGGCCGTCGATCTCCTCGAGGCGGGCGACCCGGCGTCGGCCTGCACGCTCTTCGAGGGGCTCCTCGTGCTCGACCCCGGCTCGGGGCCCTTCCGCGAAGGGCTCGAGGTCGCCCGCGCCGAGCGAGCCAACTCGGCAGGGCGCGCCACCTAACCGCCTGGATCGGCAGCGCTCCAGTTGCCGCAGATCGCTTCGCGCGGCTGCGGCAACTGACGTCTCCACAAGGGAGGCACGATGCATCTGCTGAAACTCGCTGCAGTGGTCTCGGTGGTCGGCGTGGCCACGCCAGCGCTGGCCTGTCACACGGGCGCACACGGTCACATCGGGCTCGGCCGCGGCGTCGGCATCCAGCTCGGGAGCATCTTCTTCGGCATCGCCAAGCACCGGCACGTACCGTGCCCTCAGGTCGTGCAGGCTCCGGCGGTCCTCTACGCGCCCCCGCCGCTGGTGTACGCGCCGCAGCCGGTCGTCTACGCGCCGGCCCCGCGCCCGCAGGTCGTCTACGTCCCCGCCCCCGCGCCGCTCGCGCAGGCGAGGGTGGCCCCGCCGCCGCCCCCGACGCGCCCCGGCTTCCTGGCGCTCAAGTACATGCCCGGCGCCTCCACGGGCCTGAGCTCCGATCACGTGGGCATCCAGCTCACCGACCCGGGCTTCGCGCACTCCGCGGGCCTCGAGCTGCGCTTCACCCGCTGGCTGTCGCTGCGCAGCGACCTCGAGTTCCGGCGCGACTCGCGCACGTGGGACATGCTCGGCGCGAAGGTGTCGCTCTTCCCCAACTCGGGGGTCAAGCCCTACGCGTCGGTGTCGCTGGCCGCCACCGAGTTGCTCGCGGCGCCCGGCCGTTACTCCCTGGGCGTCGCCGGCGCGGGCGGCATCGACATCTTCTTCGGCAAGCACTTCTTCATCGAGGCCGAGGTGCGCTACCGCGTGACGCCCGGCGCCTGCTGCTCCGAGGTCCCCTCGGTCACTGGCCTCATCGGCGGCGGCGTCGCCTTCTTCTGAAGCGCGGCGAGGCGCTCGCCCAGCGGCGGGTGGCTCGCGCCCAGCAGCACGTACCAGCCCGGCGGGGCGGGGTCGGTCTTGTTCACCCGCGCCAGCTTCGCCAGGAGCGCCGAGAGGTGCTCCGGCGCGCCGGTGAGCGCCACCGCGAAGCGATCCGCCTCCAGCTCCCGCGCCCGGCTGCGGAAGGCGCCCACCGGGGTGGCGGCCGTCATGGCGAGGTCGAAGAGGAGCACCACGAGCGGCAGCACGCGCACGTCGGCGCGCTCGGTGATGTCGAACCACCGGCGCCGGGCGGCGAGCCTCGAGAGCCCCTCCACCAGGCCGAGGAACGCGAGCAGCGCCAGCGGCACCAGCACGCGCCCGGCCCAGCGGTCTTCGCTCACGTGCCCCGCCTCGTGGGCCACGGCGGCGACGATCTCGTCGTCCGTCATCTGCGAGAGCAGCGTGTCGGTGAGGAGGATGGTGCGGGTGGGCCCCGAGCCCGAGAAGGCGGCCTGCACCTTGACGCTCTTCGTCGAGGTCTCCACCACCACGAGCTCGCCCCACTCGACGCCGGCGCGCGCGAGCAGCTCCGCCAGCCGCGCGCGCAGGGGCCCCTCGGGGAGCGGCGCCTGGTCGACGTAGACGAGGCTCCGGTACGGGTCCAGGGCCGCTGAGACGCCGAGCGCGCCGGCCGAGGCGAGCCCCACCAGCCACCACCACCGCGGGGTGCGCCGCGCGAGCCCGAAGAGCCCGAAGGCCAGGGCCGCCACCGAGGCGGCGAAGAGCGCGTGGGCCTTGAGCTGGTCCCACGCGAAGGCGCCGAAGCCCTGGGTCGAGAGCCCGAACTGCCGCTCGCGCACGAAGTCGAACCACGCCGTCACCGGCAGCGCCGCGAGGGCCAGCGCGCCGAAGAAGAGCAGGGCGAAGGCGACGGCAGGCGCCCAGCCGGGGCCTCGCCACGCGCGCTCGAGGGGGGCGACGCGCACCCGCGCGGTCAGCCGAGCGGCGAGGCGGTAGAGCGGCCGGGTGCCGAAGAAGACGAGCAGCGCGGTGAGCACCGGCCACAGCACGAACTCGACGGCAGCCGCCGTGTACACCGGCGCGTGGTACGCGCGGATCTCCTCGAGCTGGGCGGGGGTGAAGAGGGGCTCCACGGAGCCTGGAGCTTACGTGCCCGGCTGCCGCGAGGGGGCACCCATGCCGTCGTCCTCTTCGGCCCGGGCCTCGGCCAGGAGCAGGTCCTTCATGCGCTGGAGGCTCTCGCGCGTCTGCTGGACGAAGGGGCTCGAGGCGCCGATGCGCTCGGCCGCCTCGAGGTTGCGCTCGTAGACGGTGATGGCCTTGGTGATGAGCACGCGGATCTTCTTGCGCAGCTCGGCCCGGTAGACGGCCTGCTCCGAGGCCGCCAGCTCGCTGGGCGCCGGCGCGTGCACCATGTGATCGTACATGTTCTCGTACAGCCCGCCGATGCGCTGGCCCGCGGCCGTCGCCCAGTAGCCGTTGCCCACGCGAATGGCCCGCAGGTAGTGGCCCTGCGACGAGAGCAGCAGCTCCGACTTGTACTCGAGGTCCTCCGCCAGCTTGTCGGTGCTCTTGTTGCCGTCGAGCGCCACGCCCTCGTAGTGGAGGCGGAAGATCTCCCCGAGGAAGAACTGCGCCTGCCCGGGGAAGTAGTCGTCGACGAGGTCCTTGTCGGGCAGCGAGTTCCAGTAGGTGACGGCGCCGCGCAGGGTGGCCTCGGCGCGATCCTTCTCGCCCAGCTCCAGCTCGCAGATGCCCTCCTGCACGCGCGCCTCGATGCGCTTGTCGGCGGGGAGCTCGGGCCGGTCGGCGATGGTCTGGAGGATCTCGATGGCGTCGTGGTACCGCTCGAGGTGGTAGTCACACTCGGCCACGCGGAAGGCCGCGTCGAGCGAGTCGCCGGTGCCCTTCGCGTCGGCCAGGGCCACGAAGCGCACCCAGGCCTCGTCCCACGCCTTGAGCTTCTCGAGCGCGAGGCCCGCGTTGTAGAGCGCCAGCCGGCGGTGCGGTGACTTGGGGTGAAAGTCGCAGATGCGGCCGAAGTACCGGGCGGCCTGGGCCCAGTCCTCCGCGGCGTAGAACGAGGTGCCGGCGGCGAAGAGCTCCTCGTCGTTGAGCTTGTCGAGCTCCAGGTCGCCGGTGATGACGACCTCCTCGAACTTCACCTCCTGGGCGTCGCCGGGGAGCCGGCCGCCGCGCGTGTGCACGCAGCCGACGCCCAGCACGAGGACGAGTGAAACGACTCCGGTGTGCAGCACGCGCATGGTGGGTCCTCGACACCGACCCACGGGGGCCGGTTCCAGCACGTCACTCTAACGGCCGCCGTGCTCCACATCGAGCACCCGGTCCCCCCACAACCAGTGGGAGGTCTCGTAGAGGCCGCCCAGGTCGTGCACGTCGAGCTCGAAGCGGGGCACCAGCACCAGCGGCGTGGGGGCGCAGGCCTCGCGCAGCTTCGCCACCCCGCGGGCGTCCTGCCGGGCCAGGTGGTCGCTTTCTTTGAGCGTCTCCTCGTACTTCTGGCGGAGCGGTGCAGGGAGACGTGCGACCTCGGCCCACAGCCCGTCGGGCACCGGCACGTGCACGCGGTTCACCACCACGGCGGCGACCCTCATCTTGTTCTGCAGCAGGAGCGTGTGGAAGTAGACGGCCTCGTCCAGCCGCTCGGGCATGGGGGCGGTGACGAGCACGAAGCCGGTGGTGGGCGCCTCGAGCAGCGCGCGCGTCTGGTGGGCCCGCTCGCGGAAGCCCTCGTTCATGCCGCTGATGTTGAGCATGAAGTCGGCGAGCTGCTGGAGGGTCTCGGTGCCGGTGAAGCGGGCGAGCGTCTTGGCGACGTAGCTGCCGCCGAGGTTGAAGAGCTTGAGGCCGAACTTGCCGGCGGCGAGCGCGGGGGTGAGCAGCCACTTCGACGCGTCGTTGTCGAGGAAGTCGAGGATGCGATTGGGCGCGTCGAGGAAGTCGAGCGCGTGCGCGGTGGGCGGCGTGTCGAGCACGATGAGCGGGTAGTCGCGCTGCGTGCGCAGCTCCCACAGCTTCTCCATGGCCACGTACTCCTGGCTGCCGGCGAGCGCGGTCGAGAGGGCCTGGTAGAAGCGGTTGTTGAGGATCTTCTCGCGCTTGTCGGGCGGCGCGCGGCGCTCGATGAGCTCGTCCCACGTGCGCTTCATGTCGAGCATCATCGCGCGCATCGGCGCCAGGGGCGCGAGGCCGGCCTTCGCGAAGGTGGCCTCGGCGATGAGCGTCTCGGCGTTGCCCAGGGCCTGCAGCCCCAGCGCGTTGGCCAGGCGCCGCGCCGGGTCGATGGTGCAGACCAGCGAGCCCTGGCCCTCCATCGCGGCCCGCAGCGCGAGTGTGGCGGCTACGGTGGTCTTGCCCACGCCGCCGCTCCCGACGGTGATGAGCACGTCGCTCGTCGCGAGCGCCGCGAGGATGGGGGGCTGCGGCTTCACGGGCCCCCCGTGAGGCGGCGCGCGACGAGCTCGATGGCCTGGCGCCCGAAGTCGGCGGTGAAGAGGCGGGGCACCGTCACCACCGGCAGCGCGAGCTCGCCCAGGCGCGCGAGGCTCGCCAGCGACAGCTCGGAGCGCGCGCGGTGGCCCCGGGCCACGTCGTGGAGCTCGGGCGGCGCGGCGGCGACGTCGGCGGCGCTGAAGCGCTCGTTGATGAAGCCGTTGAGCACCACCAGGCGAGGGTGGAGCTTCACCCTGTCCTTGAGCGCGTCGTGGAGCTCGATGGTCTCGTTCACCGGCAGCTCCTCGGGCAGCGACACCAGCACCACCGCGGTGGTGTCGCGGTCCACCAGCAGGTCACGCATCCACTTCGCCTCGTCGTGCATGGCGCCGGGCGGCACGGTGTCGAGCAGCACCTGCGGCACCGAGAAGAAGGTGAGGGCGTGGCCGGTGGCCGGCGCGTCGATGAGGATGCGGTCGAAGCGCCAGCTCCCGTCGGGGCGCTTCTCCTTGAGGTGAAAGAGGATCTTGCCCAGCAGCACGAGCTCCTGCAGCGAGGGGATGAAGCGCAGGAAGTAGCGCACGAGGCGGTTCTCGAAGACGGCGCTGTAGATGCTCTCGAACTTGAGCAGCATGAGCGCGTACTCGCGCATCGCCTCCTGCGGCCGCACGGTGACGGCCCAGAGGTTCTCGTCGATGGCCGTCACCGCGGGGCCCACCTCGGGCCTGCCGAGCAGCGGGCTGATGCGCTCCTTGGTGTTGACCTCGCAGACCAGCGTGCGCAGGCCCGCCCGGGCGCTCGCGAGCGCCAACGCGGCCGCGACCGTCGTCTTGCCGACGCCGCCCTTGCCCGTCACGACCACCAGTCGCTTGTCCTTCAGTTCGTCGACCACGGCTGAAAGCCACATTGACACGGCCCTTCGTGGAACGCAGCATCCGCGGCCATGTTGAAAGACAACCCCGTCATGCGGCGGCTGGTCGCGACCGGTGAGGAGCGCATCGGGAAGCTCGTGCAGCAGCTCATGTCCAACGAGAAGTTCGTGACGGGCGTCCAGACCATCGTGTCGCGCGGGCTCTCGGCCAAGGGCACCCTGGACAAGAGCATTCGCACGGCGCTCTCCGCCATGAACCTGCCCTCCACGGGCGACCTCGAGACGCTGCGCGAGAAGATCGACGACCTCGAGGCCCTGCTCGGCAAGCTCGAGGGCAAGGTCGACCAGCTCGCCGAGAAGAAGAAGTAGCGCGCAGGCGCGGCCATGGCCCGGCGCATCGCGTTCATCAACGAGAAGGGCGGGGTGGGCAAGACCACGCTCGCCGTCAACGTCGCGGCCTGGTTCGCGCAGAAGCGGCGGCAGCGGGTGCTGCTCGTCGACCTCGACACGCAGGGCCACGCGGCGAAGACCCTGGGCATCGACGTGCGCGGCGAGGCCCGCACGGTCTTCGATCTCCTGGTGGACCCCGCGGTGCAGGCCACCGACGTCACCCGGCCCACGGCCATCGAGAACCTGTGGCTCATCCCCGCGTGGAAGCAGATGGCCGAGTTCGCCACGCGGGCGGCGCTCGACCCGGGCCGGGCGCGGCTGCTCGCGCGCAAGCTCGCCGGGGAAGACGCGCGCTACGACGTCATCCTCTTCGACGCGCCGCCGTCGCTGGGGCTGGTGACCACCAACGTGCTGCTCGCGGCCGAGGAGATCGTCATCCCCGTGGGGACGACGTACCTCGCCCTCGATGGCTGCGCCGAGATGGTGGAGACCGTGCGGCGCGTGGCGGCGGAGTTCGGCCACGACACGCTGCGGGTGACGCAGATCGTGCCCACGCTGTATCGCAAGACGCAGCTGGCCGATGAGATCGTCGCGCGGCTGCGGCAGCACTTCCCCAGGCAGGTGTGCGAGCCGATGAGCCTCAACGTGGCCATCGACGAGGCGCAGAGCCACGGGAAGACCATCTGGGAGCACGCGCCGTGGAGCCGCGGCGCGACGTTGCTCCAGCAGGTGGCCGAGCGCATCGAGCGGGCGGGCTGACCCCGCCGCCCGGGCGCGTCACTTCTTCTTCGGCGTCGCCTGCTGCTGCTCGAGCTCCTTCACCTTCTGCTCGAGCTGCTCGAGGCGCTGCACCAGCGTCGAGAGGTCGCGCCCGAGCGCCGGCAGGTTGCCGAGCACGTTCTCGACCGCGAGCTTCACGCGCTCGTCGACCCGGTTCTGCCAGGCCTCGAAGACCTTCTGCGACTGCTGGAGCAGCGCGGCCGGGTGGAGCTCGCCCTCGGCCTGCTCGCGGCCCAGCAGCGTGCTGATGCGCTGGCCGGCCTCGTGCTTGATGGCGTCGACGCGCGGGCTGACCTGCGTCGAGATGAAGTCGGTCAGGCGCTCACCCGGCTGGCGGATGATCTCGCGCAGCACCGACAGCGGCATCTGGTTCTTCTTCTTCTCTTCCTCGAAGACGATCTGCGCGAGCGTGACCGAGGTGAGATCTTCCTTGCTGCGGTTGTCGATGATCTTCACCTCGACGCCCTGCTTCACCATCTCGGCGATCTCGTCGAGCGTGACGTACCTGCTCTCGACGGTGTCGTAGAGCTTGCGGTTCGTGTAGCGCTTGATGACCTTCGGCTCGCGGCCGCCCGGCTCGGCTTCGCTCATATGGCTCTGACCCCTGACGCAGTGCGACGAAACCTGTACCACCTGTGACCTTCTGTGCCAACCGCGCGATTTCGTTTCAGAACCGGGGTACAGTCCCCCGCGGCCCCCCCCATGATCGTCAAGTGCGAGCAGTGCCAGACCCGGTTCAAGATCCCCGACGACAAGGTCACCGACAAAGGCGTGAAGGTGCGCTGCACCAAGTGCAGCCACACCTTCCGCGTCACCCGTGACATGGCTCAGCCGCCGGCGGGCGCGCCGGCGGCGGCGCCGCCCGCGGCCGAGGTGGCTGACCCCTTCGCGCGCTTCGGCGCGCCCGCGGCGCCGAGCTCCCTCGACGGCACACGCCCGGGCGTCTTCGCGCGCGGCGTGGAGGCGACGCGCAAGCCCGAGCCGGCGAAGCCTGCGCCCGCGGGCTTCGACTTCTCGTCGCTCAGCCCGCCGGCCCCGGCCCCGCCGAAGGTCGCCCCGCCGCCGCCGCCCCGGCCCGCGGCGGTGCCGCCGCGGCGCACCGCGCCCGGCGCCATGGAC
>CAYUZK010000039.1:10969-36085 GCA_964449625.1 uncultured Archangium sp. | reverse complement strand
GCATGCCCCTCGTCGTCCGCCGCGTGAAGGTGCAGGACCTGATGGCCCTCGAGAGCCTGGAGGCGGAGGTCGTGCGCGCCTTCCCCGCGCGCAAGCGCTGGCTCGAGACCTACCGCGTGTTGCTCGAGCGCGCGCTGGCGGAGGAGCCGGAGGGGTTGCTGGTGGCCGACTTCGAAGGCCGCGCGGTGGGCGGCGCCGTCGCCCGGCAGCGCGGGCCGCACCCGGTGACGGGCGAGCAGCACGGGCGCCTCGAGGCGCTGACGGTGGCGCCGAGCTGGCGCAACCACGGCGTGCGCGAGCGGCTGCTCAAGGAGGCCGAGGCCTACCTCAAGTCGCGCGGGTGCAAGCGGCTGGTGACGACGCTGCCGGCCGACGCCGGCGCCGACGGCGAGCTGTACAAGGCGCGCGGCTTCAAGGTCGCCGCCTGGGACCTCGAGCGCGCGCTGTAGCCGGCGAGGCCTACTCCCCCGTCGTCGGCGCGTCCTCGGCGGGGGCCTTGTCCTTCGCCTCGCGCATCAGCTCCTGCATCGACTTGACGCGCGGCGGCTCGCTCGGCGCCGGGGCCGGGGCCTGTGCGCCCTCGCCTTCGCCGCCCTGCTCCTTCGCCTCGCGCATGAGCTCCTGCAGGCTCTTCACCTTGCCGTCGCCGGGGGGCGGCTCGTCAGGCCGCGGCTCGACCGGCGCCACCACCGGCGGCGGCTTGGCCTTGAGCGCGTCGACCAGGCCCAGCGACATGCCGGGGATCCACGTGATGAACATGAGGCTCACCACCATGATCGCCAGCGTGGGCAGCACCGCGCGAATGACGAAGCCGATGCTCTTCTTGAACAGCGAGCTCGACACGAAGAGGTTCAGCCCGACGGGCGGCGTGATGTAGCCGATCTCCAGGTTGACGATGAAGATGATGCCCATGTGCACGGGGTTGATGCCCATGGCCGCGGCCATCGGCGCCAGCATCGGCGCGACGATCAAGATGGCGCTCATGATGTCCATGAACATGCCCACCACGAGCAAGAGCACGTTCACCACGATCAAGAACTTGGTCGGCGTCAGCTCGAGCGTCTTGATCCAGGCCACCATCAGGTCGGGCACCTGCTGATCGACGAGGAAGTAGTTGAGCACGATGGCCAGCGCGATGATGACCAGGAGGCTCCCCATCACCGTCATCGAGCCCTCGGCCACCGAGAGCAGCTTCTTGCGGTCCATCTCGCGGTGAATGAACCACTCCACCGTCAGCGCGTAGACCACCGACACGGCCGCGGCCTCGGTGGCGGTGAAGATGCCCGAGTAGATGCCGCCGAGGATGATCAGCGGCAGCAGCAGCGACCAGAAGCCGTGGCGCGTCGCGTCCCACAGGCGCTCCCAGCTGAACTGGTCGCGCGGCAGCTTGAGGCGCACGCCCATCAACACCGAGTAGCCGGCCAGGAGCGAGCCGATGAAGAGGCCAGGCACGATGCCGGCGATGAAGAGATCCGTCGGGTCCACCGGCGTCGCCGACGACACCATGATCGAATAGACGATCATGGGGATCGACGGGGGAATGAGGATGCCCAGCGAGCCCGCGGTGCTCAGCAGGCCGATGGAGAACTCTTCGGGGTACTTCGCCTTGAGCAGCGCGGGCACCATGATCGACCCGATGGCCACCACCGTCACCGGCGAGCTGCCGGAGATGGCCGCGAAGAACACGCAGGCCGCCACCGCCGACACCGCCAGGCCGCCGGGGATCCACCCGAAGGCCGCCTTCATGAACTCGATGAGCCGCCGCGCGAGGCTGCCCTGCGTCATGAGCTCGCCGGCCACCACGAAGAACGGAATGGCCAGCAGCACCTCCTTGCCGGCCAGCTCGAGGAGCCGGCGCACCACCAGCACCTGCTCGTCGAGGCTCGACAGGCCCGACACCGTCGCCAGCAGCAGCATGCCCAGCGAGCCCATGAGCACGAAGAGCGGCTGGCCCAGCAGCAGCGCCGCCGAGATGACGCCGAAGACGAGGAAGGCCGTCTTGCCGGTGAAGAAGAACAGCCCCGACAGGAGCCCCAGCCACACCAGCAGCCCCACCTTGCGGTTGCGGTAGGCGACGGCGGCCAGCGTCATCGTCAACAGGTAGAGGGCCCAGTTCACGCGGCACCCCCTTCCGCGCCCGGAGCGGGCTCCTTCTCGAGCGCCTCGAGGTCGATGCCGTGGGCGTCGGCGCCGGGCTTCGGCGGCCCCCACACGAAGTCATGCACGCCCTGCGCGAGGAAGCGCAGCGCCATGGTGCCGAAGGTCACCGGCACCGCCAGCGTCGTCACCCAGAGCGGTATGGGCAGCGCGTCGTACACGCCTACGCCCTCGGTGGTGGCCCACTCGTGGATCTGCTCCGTCAACTGCATCGTGCCCAGCACCGTGAGCAGCGCGCAGAAGGCGAAGGTGACGAGCCCGCCGATCAGCGAGAAGGGCCGCAGCGTCTGCGGGTCGAGCTTCTTCTTGATGGGGTCCAGGATGATGTGCCGCCGCGACCGCGTCGCCAGTGAGGCGCCGAGCAGGCCGCTCCACAGCATGAAGCCCAGGGCGAACTTCTGCGCGCCCGGCACGCTCGAAGGGAACAGCCACAGCACGCCCTTGACGAAGACCGTCAGGCCCACCAGCACGCCGAGCCCGATGAGCGCTGAGGTGCCGAAGCCCGGCAGCGGGGCCTTCGCCCGCTCGGCGCCGATGGAGCGGCTGGAGTGCGCCGCCAGCACGCAGAAGATCGCCGAGAACACGCCGAAGAGCGCAGGCCCGAGGGTGCCGGTGACGAAGGCCACCTGCTCCGCCGTGGGGTCCGTGTAGAAGAGGGCGAGCAGCAGGCTCTCGGTCTTGCCCACCGGTCGCGAGAAGGTGCGCTGGATGACGTCCAGCGACACCAGCACCGTCATCATCGAGAGGCTGATGAGCAGGAGCAGGCGCTCCAGCCGAAAGACGGCCTCATCCACCTTTCCGGCGGCGCGGCGCAGAGACTCCATGTGACTTCCCCCTCGGAGTGAGGCCGGGCGCGCCCGTCGCGCGCCCTGAGGTCCGGCGTTACTTCTTCGCGGCGAATTCCTTCTTGGCCGCCAGCACCGCGTCGAGGATCGCCTTGTTGCCGGCGCTCTTCTTGGCGAACGTGTTCCACACCGGCTGCACCTTCGCGGCGAAGCTCGCGGCCGCCTCGGGCTCGAGCTTGCAGACCGTCTTCCCGGCCGCCTTGAAGTTCTCGAGCAGCGGCCCCGACAGCGCGCGCACGCCGTTGATGCCGGCGCGCTCGTCGGTGCGCACCAGGAGCGCCTTCTTCAGGTCGTCAGGCAGCTTGTCGAACCACTTCTTCGACACCACCATGATGCCCGGCTGGTAGATGTGCTTGGTGTACGTGTAGTGCGTCACGCCCTGGTACCAGCTCGTGGCGAAGCTGAAGAGCGGCGTGTTCGAGTAGCCGTCGACCGTGCCCGTCTGGAGCGCGCCGAGCACCTCGGGCACCGCCATCTCGACCGGCGAGGCCCCGAAGGCCTTGTAGGTCTCGATGTGCACGTACGACTCCTGGCTGCGCATCTTGAGGCCCTTCATGTCCTCGACCTTGGCCAGGCACTTGCCCTTGACGCCGTAGCCGTGCCAGCCGTTCTCGGCCCACATCACCATCACGAAGCCCTTGGCCTCCATGAGCTTGGTGAACCGCTCGCGCGTCTTGTCGAGCACGAAGTCGGCCTCGGCGTCGGAGCTGAAGATGAAGGGCAGCTCCAGCACGTTGAGCTCGGGCACGTAGGTGGCCACCGCGCCCGTCGAGCCGCCGAAGATGTGGAGGTTGCCGTTCTTGGTCTCCTCCACCATCTCCTTCTCGCCGCCCAGCTTGCCGCCCAGGAACACCTTGAGCTTGAGCTTGCCGGCGGTCTCCTTCTCGAGGCGGGCCTTGACCTGCTTGAGCCACTCGTCCCACGGGGTCTCTTCGGGGGCCACCGACCCCACCTTCGCCTGGATGACGTCCTGAGCCAGGGCGAGGGAGGGCACGGTGAGCGCGAGGCAGCAGGACACGGCGAAGAACGCACGCTTGAGCATGGTGGGGAGCTCCAGGGGAAAGAGGTGGCGGCTCAGACGACGGGGTGCTTCAGAACTTCTCGTCGATCTGCCCGAGCAGCTTCTTGGCCTTCTGCTGCTCGATGCGGTTCTCGGGCTCGATGCTCGGCTCCACGGTGGCGTCGGCGGCCACCACCTCGTCGAGCAGCCGCTTGAAGGTCTCCTTGTCCTGCTTCTTCACGCACAGCTGCTCGGCCCAGAGCACCTTCGAGCCCAGGTAGGTCGGCGCGAGCTCCACGGCCTTCTTGAAGTTGACCTCGCTCTTCTCGAGCGACCCGCCGGCGAGGCCCGCGGTCACCGCCTCGAAGGCCCCGAAGTACCGCCACGGCGCCGCGAAGAAGAAGCCCTCGTCGAGCGACTTGACGTGCTCCATGGTGGCCTTGATGTCGTCCTTGTAGCGCAGGCGCGTGGCGAAGCCCTTGCTGGCCGCCCACTTCCCGAGGTTGGTGGCGTACCAGTACATCGCCGGCACGGCCTCCTTGGGGGCCATGGTGATGGCCTCCGCGTGCTTCTTGCCCTCGCTCATGGCCTTCGCGAACTCCGGCGCCGAGAGCTTGAGCGAGCGGCTCGCCCAGTCGAGGCCCAGCTGGTACTCGGCGTCGCGCATCTCGTTGTTGTTCTCGAGGGCGTAGTAGCCGTCGCCCAGCAGGTAGTGGCCGCGGGCCAGCTTGGCCGCGAGCTCGGCCGACGGCGCCTTCTCGAAGGCCGCCTCCCACTTCGCGAGCGCCTCGGTCAGCTTCGCCTTGTCACCGCGCTCGGCCCAGGCCGCGTCGGCCTCGGTCACCGACGCCGCCACGGCGTCGTCCGCCGTCGCCGCCACGGCCGGCTTCTCGTCCCACTTCGCGTTGTACGTCGTCGCACAGCCAGAGGCCGCGAGGGCCGCGGACATCCACATCGCCTTGCCGAAACGCATGCGTTGACTCCTGAGGTGGGGGTGAAGTTCGAAAGCGCGCGCCTTTGTAGTGGTGAATCGCCTCGTGGCAAACCGCCCCGTGAGAAAGTTCGTGACGCAACGGGTCACGGCGCTGCGGCTCAGTCGGCGTGGCCGCGGGCGCCGGAGCGGAACTCCATGAGGCGGTACAGCCAGCCGTCGGGGCCCTGCACGCCGACCTTCCCCACGTTGGGCGCGTAGTAGTGCGTCCACGCGACGGCGCCCTCGGGGGCCGTCTCGAGCACCGCGAGGCAGTGCTCGACGGTGAGGCCGTTGGGGAGCTCGACCTGCGCCTCGAGAGCCAGCACCTCGAAGACCGACGCCTTGCCCGCGCCGCGCTCCATGGAGGCCGGGCCGCTCCAGCGGGTGCCGCGCGTCATGCTCGCCGGCAGCACCACGGCCTCGCCTTCGCCGCGCAGGCCGCTGCGCTCGAGCCACGCGCCGTCCTTCACGCGCCAGGTCGCGCCGCCCGACAGCTTGCCAAGCGACACCGAGACATGCGCGCGCCAGTCGGTGAAGCTGGAGATGGTGACGCGGCCGCGGCCCTTCGCGAGCTGGTAGGTCCAGCTCGCCCCGGCACGCTGCACGAAGTACTCGGCGCCCAGGCGGCTCGCTTCGCTCGTGGCGCTGGCGACCGGGCGCGGCGCCTGGGCGAGCGCCGGCGTCGAGAGGCACACGAGGGCGAGGGTGAGGCGCAGCGTCACGGCGGGCCGACTCTGGCCGGTGGCAGCGGCCCTTTCAACGATGCGGTGAGGCCCCTCGCCCGCTCGCGCGGCCCACCGAGCCGCTCGCCGCCTCGTCACCGCGGGCGACAGACCACGGGCGAGAGCCCAAGCCACTGATTCCGCGCCCGGCCCGGACCTTGCTGTACCGTCCGCCGCGCCGATGGAACCCGCCCTCTCGACCCTCTCGCTCCTGCTCGTTCACGCCGCCTCCCTCTCCGTCTCGACGGTGCCCGGCGCGGGCCGCCACGAGGCGCTCTTGACGCTCGACGCGCCGGCGGCCATTCACCTCTCGGCGCGCAGCGCGAGCGGCACGGCCTGCGAGGTCATCGATCGCGTGCGCGGCCCCTTCGCGCGCGCCGGCAGCGTCGGCGGCACCAACTGCGAGCTGGACCTGCTCCTCGACGCGGGCCAGTACAAGGTGCGCCTCGAGTCGCCGCGCCGGGGCAAGGGGCAGGTCACCCTCACCGCGACGCCGTTCCAGGAGCTCAACGCGGCCTCCACGCGCCTCGTGCCGGGGTCCGGCGTGCTCACGGCCCTCAAGCCGGGCCAGCAGGCGAGCTGGTGGCTGTCGGTGAAGGACCGCTCGATCCCCTGGGTGCGCGTCGCGGGGCGGCACGCGGGCGATGTGCGCCTGTGGCGCAACGGGGAGTGGCTCGAGCCGCAGGGCCCTTCGCGCACACTGGTCTCGCCGCGCCCCGGGCAGCCGATGCACGAGTGGTGGCTCGACTCGACGCTCGAGCCGGGCGAGTACCAGCTCGTCGTCTACGGCCGCGACTCCACCACCGTCACCGGCAGCTCCGTCGACGACTCCCTCACCGTCGAGATGGGCTTTCGGCCCGGCCCGCCCGAGCGCACCGTGGCTTTCACCCTGCCCCCGTCGGGCTTCTTCGCGGTGCAGGTGCCCAGCCAGTCGCTCGCCGGCGTGCTGACGCTCGACGCGGCGCCCCCCTCCACCACGGAGCTGCAGCTGCTGCGCGGCGGCCGCAGCCCGGTGGCGAGCTGCCGCCTCGAGAAGGGCGCGCTGGTGCCCGAGTGCAGCGCCTCGGTGCACGGCGCCGGCGCGCTCACGGTGATGGTGGTACGCGGCCCGCCCGGCCTGCGCGGCCAGCTCGAGTGGGCCGAGTACCGCACCGACCAGGCGAGCCCCAGCTTCGGCGGGTACTACGGCCCCTCCACGACGCGCCTGGGCTTCAGCGGCAACTTCGGGCGCGCGCTCCTCGCGGTGCACGACCTCCCCCACGACACCGACTCGGCCCCGCTGGGCTGCCAGCTCGAGCAGCTCGCTCCCGATGGCTCCGTCGCCGCCATCGTGGCGCGCGACGTGCTGCGCCTGGGCGACGGCGAGCGCCTCGAGCGCGAGTTCAACTACGACGAGGGCGGCGCCGTCCTCTGGTTCGAGGTGGGCAGCGGCGGCAACGTGCTGCAGCGCGTGGGGCTCTCTTCGCGGCGCTACCGCATCGCCACCAGCGGCGGGCGCAAGAGCAGCTGCGAGGTCTACCGCGTCGGCGGCACCGGCGAGCTCAAGCGCCTCACCCAGACCGACCCCGAGGCGAAGGCGTGCAACCAGCTCCTCGCGCTCGACCCGGGCGTGTACCAGCTCCAGCTCTCCGGTGGCCTCTCTGGCGTGGAGTCGCTGCGCATCGAGCCCGACGGCGAGAAGGACGCCAAGCCCATCACCGCGCGCGGCGGCTGCCTGCTCCCCTCCGTGTCGCTGGGGGCCGCCTACTACCGCCTCACGCTGAGCCGCCGCGGCGCGGTGGTGGTGCGGGGCCTGGGCCTGCAGGCGCTGCCGCTCACGGGCAGCGAGCCGCTGCACCTGCAGCTCGACGCGCGGCGCACCGTCGAGCTTCCGCTGCGGCTCGGGGCGCAGGTGACCGTGCGGAGCGCCGGGGGCGTCGCCTTCGGGTGCGCGCTCAAGGCCGGCGCCGTGCGCGCCCGCGCCGGGGAGTGCGTCGTCGCCTCGGGCACCACCGACACGCTGACGCTCGCGAACCCCGGCGACGCGCCGCTCAACTTGACGCTCGGCGCGCCCGGCGCCCTGCCCGCCCTCACCGCGCCGGCGGCGTACCAGCCGACCCTGGCGCCGCTGCCGAAGATCGCGCCCGAGACGCCGACGCACTTCGACTTCGCCCTGCAGCAGACCCACAGCGTCACCTTCGAGGTCGACACGCCCGGCCTCTACGAGGTCACCACCCAGGGGTTGCTCTCGACGGCGTGCCGGCTGCGCACGCCCGTCATCGACGGCGTCGCGGGCGACCAGCGCGGCGGCCGGGGCCGCAACTGCCTCATCCAGACCTACCTCCAGAAGGGGCGCTACCTCTTCAGCGCGTCGACGGTGGGCGCGAGCCGGGGCCGCGGGGCGCTCTTCCTCTCGCGGCGGCCCCCGAAGGAGCACGCGGCCCTCTCTGGAGAAGCAGAGCAGTTCTTCCGCGTGGAGGCCGGCGAGCTCGTGCAGCAGCGCCTCACCGTGAAGACGGCGGGCGCGTACGAGCTGGCCACCACCGACCAGGGCAGCTCCCCCCTCGCCTGCCGCCTGGACGATCCGCAGGGATGGCCGGTGGAGCGCGTGCCGACGAACTGCTCGAGCACCCGCTCGCTCCTCGCCGGCACCTACCTGTGGACGCAGCTCCCCCTCACCGTGGAGTCCATGCGCCGCACCCAGCTCAAGAAGGTGCGCGACGCGGTGACGCTCAAGGGCAACAAGCCGCACCGGCTCGAGGCCTTCACCTGGTACACGGCGGAGCTCGGCGCTGACGGCAAGGACGAGTTCCTCTTCTCGCTCGAGGGCGAGACGCCGCTCGACGTCGTCCTCACCGCGGGCATGCAGGGCCGCGTCTTCCGCCTCGAGAAGGACAAGGCGCCGAAGGCCGTCGAGGTGGTGCCGCCGATGCAGCCCGCCGCCGGCGCCGAGGACGGCGAGTCGTACGAGCCGGAGTCCAGCAGCGAGGACGAAGGCGACGGCGAGCGCGAGTACTCCGAGGGCGACGGCGACGGGGAGTACGCCGACGAGGGCGAGGCACAGGCCGCGCCGGCGGAGGTCGCCCAGGCCCGCGCCGCGCCGCCCCCGCCCTCGGGCGCGCGCCTCACGCTGCCTGCGGGGCAGTACAAGCTGGTGGCCGAGCACTCGCGCGGCGACGTCGGCGTCACCTACCAGTTGCACTGGGGCAGCGCGACGCTGCTGCCGGGCATGACGCGCACCCTGCCGGTGCCCTCCACGGTCCCGCTCCTCGTGCCGCGCGACGGCACGCTGCGGCTGCGCACCGTGGGCGAGGCCGACGTGCGCTGCCGGCTGCTCGACGACAAGGGGCGCCTGGTGCTCGAGGGCAGCGAGAACGGCGCCGACTGGAACTGCGCCATCGCCGAGCCCATCACGAAGGGCCGCTACACCCTCGTCATCGAGAGCGAGACGCAGCGGCCGGGCGACACGCGGCTGTCGGTCGCGCTGCCGACGGTGGAGGACAAGGGCACCTTCGCCGACGGGCAGAAGCTGAGCCTCGGGGCCTCGGTGGTCTCCTTCGCGGTGCCGGTGGCGGAACTGGACGCCGTGCAGGAGCTCACCGTCAGCGCCCAGGGCAAGACGCCGCTGTCCTGCGCGCTCGAGACGGCCGAGGGCGTCGTGCTGCACCGCCGCAGCCGCGTGGCGACCTGCGCGCTCCTCGTGCGCCCGCGCCTCGAGCGCTTCCGCGTGCGCCTGTGGACGACTGACGGCGTCGCCAGCGTGGTGACGGCCTTCCGCTCGCGGCCGGTGAAGCAGGGGAGCCCCGGGTCGGTGCCCGGTGACGGCGCCCTCGGCGTCGCGGTGCCGCGCGCCGGCCGCTACCGCACCTCGCCGCAGCTCTCGTGCCTCGAGGCCTCCGAGGCGGGGCTCCTGCGGCCCTGCGGACCGGAGTTGTCGCTCGAGGCCGGCGGCGTCATCTTCAGCGGCGTCGGCACCCGGCCGCAGGCGCTCCCCCTCGAGGAGCAGGTGGCCGCCGCGAAGGACTCGGCCCTCACCTTGCCGCTCTCCCGGCTGCCCTTCATCCAGGCGGTGAGGGCTTCCGCGCCGTCGCTCTTCCTCCTCGAGGCCCGCGTGCAGCACGGCGAGCGCGCCGCGCCGTCGTGCGCCTTCGACGGCCCGGGCACCGTGCGCGAGCGCCGCGACGGCGCCTGCTTCGCCGCCAGCCGCGTCGGCCCCGAGGCCGTCGGCCGGCTCTGGGCGCCCAGCGACGCGGAGGTGGAGGCGAGCGTGGTGCGCCGCGCGGTGGCGCTGCCGGGCGCGAGCGAGGCCCTCGCGCCGGGGCGCCGCCGCCTCACCTTCGGGGGCCTCGGCCGCTTCGCGCTCCCGAAGACGAGCCGCGCGCGCGTCGAGCTCACGCTCCCCCGCGACGCCTGGGCGGTGCTGCTCGATGACGGCGGGGCGGCGCTCGATCTCTGCGCGCCCACGGACGAGCTCAGGCGCTGCGTGTTGACCGCGCAGGGCGGCAGCGTGGTGCTGCTGACGCCCGAGGGGAGGGCCGACGCGACCACGGTGCTCCTCGAGGGCCGCGCTCCCGCGGTGGCCTTCACCGGCCTCTACGAAGACGCGCCCCGGGCCCCGGGCTCGCTGCGCCTCACCGTACCAGCCGGCGACAGCGAGCGCGTGGCCACCATCGAGGGCGCGCTGCGCTGCACCGTGGCCCTGGGTGACGGCACCCGCGTCGCCTCGTGCCGCGCGCGCGTGCCGGCGAAGCAGCCCGCGGAGCTCCTCATCGAGCACGCGGCCGGGCCCCTGCGCGCCATGGTGCACCCCCCGGGGCGCGAGCGCGCCGCGCGCCTGGGCCTCGAGCTGCCGGTGGTGCCGGGCCCCGCGCTGGGGCCCGCCGTGGCCGTGCCGATGCCTGGCGGGCGCATCGACCGGACCCTCGTCGTCGCGCAGGACGCGGTGGTGCGCGTGGCCGCCGAGCAGGGCGTGTGCGGCCTCTTCCGCGGCAACGATCTCCTCACCGTGGACGGCCTCGACACCGGCTGCGAGCTGGTGCGCGTGCTCTCGCCGGGCACCTACCGCGTGCTGGTGCGCCCCTTCGCGGGCCGCCCGCTGCCAGGCACCGTGCGGTGGACGGCCGAGCCGGTGACGCAGCTCGCCGAGGGCCTGGGCGCCGACGACTGGCTCGCGCCGGGCGAGGTGCGCCTCTTCCGCTTCGACACCGCCAACCGCGGCAAGGTGGGCCTGGGGCTCCAGGCGAAGAGCGAGCTGCTCGACTGCGCCGTCTACACCGACAGCAACCAGCTCGTCGGCGAGGGCTGCCACCAGTACCTCTCGCTCGACAAGGGCCGCTACCTCCTCACCGTGCGCAACCCGCCGGCGCCGGGCGCCACGCCGCTGGCCTTCCGCCCGGTGCTGCTGGGCCTCTCCGGGGAGCGCAACGACATCCCCGAGGCGTACCTGTCCGACTTCTTCCGCCGCGTGGGGGTCTCGCCGTGAGCCCCGCCACGCCCTGGAGCCCCTTGATGCGCCGCGCCCCGCTGCTGCTCGCCGTGCTGTCCTTCGCTGCCTTCGCCCAGTACCGCCCCGCCGACGTGGGCCAGCGCCCGGCCGGCGGCGGCACCTCGGTGCTGCCCGAGACGTTCCTGCGCGGCTTCGACCCCATCACCGTCTACTTCGGCGGCGACCAGGTGCCCGCCAACGCCAACGCCGACGACGGGCCGCGGCGCCTCAAGCTGAGCCCCGACTGGCCGGGCGCGTACGTGTGGGTCGATCGCCGGACGCTCCAGTTCCGCCCCGCGGAGCCCTGGCCGGCGCTGGCGCGCTTCGCGGTGGAGGCCGGCGGCGCGCGCAAGGTCCTCACCACCATGATGTCGGCCCCGTCGGCCATGGCGCCCTCGCCCGGGAGCGAGGGCCTGCGCCCCTTCCGCGTCGTCACCCTCACCTTCCCGCAGGCCTACCCGGTGGCCTCGCTCAAGAAGATGCTCTCGCTCGAGGTGCGCGACCTGCCGGGCCTGGGCGACTCGCCGGCGCGCAAGGTGACGGGCTTCGCGCTCGCGCCGCTGCCCCGCGCCTCGCACCGCGACCCGGCCACGTGGACCCTCACGCTCGACGAGGAGGTGCCCGAGGGCAAGCAGCTCGTGCTCACCGTCAGCCTCGCGCTCGGGAGCGAGGGCACCACGCTGTGGCAGGGCCGGGCCTCGACGCGCACGCCCTTCACCCTCACCGAGGTGCGCTGCGGCGGGGCCAGCTTCCCCCTCGTCGGCGGCGCGTCGACCCCGAAGGATCTCGCCCTCAACTGCGGCAACCGCGGCGACCTGCCACAGCTCGTCTTCTCGGCCGCCGTGCAGGACCTCACGCTGACGGCGCTGCGCAAGCTGGTGCGCCTCGAGCCGGCGGTGGCCGACCTGCGCTTCCAGAGCTCCGGCAGCCGCGTGCAGCTCGTCGGCAAGTTCGTGCCCGACACGCTCTACCGGCTGAGCCTCGCCAGCGCCCCGCTCCGCGACGACGCCCAGCGGCCCCTGCGCGAGGTGAAGAGCGCCGACGTCTACTTCCACCTCGGATGGAAGACGCCCTTCCTCGCGTGGCAGCAGGGCACGGCGCTGCTCGAGGCGAAGGGCCCGCGCACGCTGCCGTTGCGCGGCTACGGCGAGGCGCGCGCCGACGTGCGCATCTACCGGGTCGACCCCATGCACACGGGCCTGTGGCCCTTCCCCGCGTCGCCGGTGGTGCTCGACGAGCAGCGCGACCCGCCCTTCCCCGGCGAGGAGCCGCAGGTGAGCGACCGGCCCGGCAGCACCGCCGACGCCTCGACGCTCGCCCGGCACATCCGCCTGCTGGGGAGCCCGCTGGTGTCGCGCCTGGTGGACCTGCCCCTGGCCGACAAGTCGGGCGCCACTACCTTCGGCCTCGACCTCAAGCCGCTGCTCGACGCCGTCGCGGGGGCGAACCGGCCGGGCACCTACCTCGTGGGCCTGCGGCGCCTCACCGGCCGCGCCGAGCGCGCGTACATGCGCGTGCAGGTCACCAACCTCTCCGTCACCTCGGTCGAGGAGACGGGCCGCGCGGTGCTCTACGTGCGCACCCTCGACTCGGGCGAGCCGGTGCGCAACGCCACCGTGAAGCTCGAGGGCCTCGCGCACACCCCGCTGCGGGTGGTCGAGCTGACGCAGCCCACCGACGGCGAGGGCCGCGTGGTGCTCGCGCCCCCGGGGTGGGACGCCATCACCCGCGTCTCCATCAGCGCCGGCGACGACGTGCTGGTGCTCGATCCCCGCGAGCAGCTCCCCACCTTCGCCAACAACCACTGGTCGTCCTCCAGCGCGTGGCTCACCTGGCTGCTGGCGAAGGCCATTCCCCCGCCGGTCAACGACACCACCCTGGGCTTCGTCTTCCCCGAGCGCGGCATCTACCGCCCGGGCGAGCCCGTGTTCCTCAAGGGCTTCGTGCGCAGCAAGGTCGCCGGCGAGCTGCGCGTGCCGGCAGACGTGAAGCGCTACGGCCTGCAGGTGCTGGGGCCCGACGGCACGGCGTACCCGCTCAAGGTGAAGGTGTCGGCGCTCGGCGGCCTCGAGGCCACCTTCCAGGAGGCCGACCTGCCCACGGGCGACTACGTGGCCTCGCTCTACGACAAGAACCCGGAGTCGTTCCTCCACCGGCGCAGCTTCAAGATCGAGGCGTACCGGGTGCCCACCTTCGAGGTGCAGCTCACCGGCGCCCTGCGCGTGCGCAACGACGCGCCCTTCAAGGTGAAGGCCCTGGCCCGCTACTACGCCGGCGGCAACGTCGCCAACCAGCCCATCGCGTGGACGGTGACGCAGCGCCCCTACGACTGGGTGCCGAAGGGCCAGCCTGGCTTCCTCTTCGCCAACTCCACGCAGTTCGCGCGGCCGGCGTCGCAGTCGGCGCCCGGCGTCACCTCGCAGCAGGGCGAGCTCGACGAGGGCGGCGCGGCCGACCTCACCATGAACCCACAGCTCGACCTCGACGGGAGCCCGCGGGTGTACCGCTTCGAGGCCACCGTCACCGGCCCCGACGAGCAGCCCGTGACGGCCACCACCGAGGTCCGCGCCCTGCCCGCCTTCGTGCTGGGCCTCAAGGTGCCCCGCTACCTCGAGAAGGCCACCGAGCTGCGCCCCGAGCTGCTGGCCGTGGGCGTGGACGACAAGCCGGTGAAGGGCCAGGAGGTGCGCGTGCGCGTCTTCCGGCGCGTGTGGCACTCCACGCTGCGCGAGACGAGCTTCGCCACCGGCCAGGCGCGCTACCAGACGGAGCAGGAGGACGTGCCCGTCGCCGAGAAGGTGCTCACCAGCGGCGCCACCGCCGTAGGCCACGCCTTCCCCATCACCGAGTCGGGCGTCTACGTGGTGGAGCTCTTCGCCCGCGACAAGCTCGGCCGCGTGCAGACGCTCTCGGCCGACCTCTACATCGGCGGCTCCACGCCGCAGGCCTGGCAGAAGTCGCGCGACGGCGTCTTCGAGCTCAAGCCCGACAAGCCGCGCTACGCACCGGGCGAGGTGGCGCACGTGCTGGTGCAGAGCCCCTGGGTCACGGCGCAGGCCCTCGTCGTCATCGAGGAGCCCGGCGGCAACCGCTACCTGTGGAAGGACGTCAGCGGCTCGAAGGCGGTGCTCGACGTGCCCATCACCGATCGCTTCGTGCCCAACCTCCCGGTGCACGTGGTGCTCATGCGCGGCCGCCAGGGCGAAGGGAAGACCGACGACGCCCGCTACCGGCCGGCCACCGTGGCCAGCTCCGTCGATCTCCAGGTGGCCCCGACGAAGAACCTCGTGACGGTCTCGGTGCAGCACCCCGAGGTGGCGCGGCCGGGCACGAAGCACGACTTCACCATCACCCTGACCGACGACCAACAGAAGCCCGTGGCCGGCGAGGTGACGCTGTGGCTCGTCGACGAGGCGGTGCTCTCGCTGGCGAAAGAAGGCCCGCTCGACCCGCTCACGGAGCTCATCCGCGCCAACCGCCGGGCCGTCAGCATCCGCGACTCGCGCAACCTCGTGGTGGGCCGCGTCTCGGAGCTCGAGGAGGAGCCCGGGGGCGACGGCGGTGACGACGAGGAGGCCACCGGCAGCAAGCGCATGGTGCGCAAGAACTTCCAGTCGGTGCCCTATTACGCGGCGACGCTGCAGGTGCCGGCGAGCGGCAAGCTGGTGGTGCCCGTCACGCTCTCTGACGACCTCACCACCTTCCGCGTGCGCGCCGTGGCGGCCTCGGGCGGCGCGCGCTTCGGGCTCAAGCAGAGCAGCCTCAAGGTGCGCCTGCCGGTGCTGGTGCAGCCGCAGCTCCCGCGCTTCGTGCGCATGGGCGACAGCTTCTGGCCCGGTGGCGTGGCGCGCCTGGTGGAAGGCGCCGAAGGGCCCGGCACCGTGGACATCCGCGTCAGCGGCGCGGTGGAGGGCAAGACCTCGAGCCAGGAGCGCGTCGAGCTCAAGGCCAACAAGGCCCTCTCGGTGCAGACGCCCGTCACGGTGAAGAGCCTCCACGTGGGCAAGGAGACGTCGGTGACGGTGCGGGTCGACGTGACGCGCCTGTCGGACAAGGCCGGCGACGCCTTCGAGGTGAAGCTGCCGCTGCTGCCTGACCGCGCCATCGAGAAGCGGGTGATCTTCACCACCCTGCAGCCGGGCGCGTCGAAGGGCCCCGCCTTCCCCGAGGTGCCGCGCCCGGGCACCGGGAGCCAGGCCCTCATCGTCACCACCCAGCCGGGCCTGCTCGAGTTCGCCTCGGGGCTCGAGTACCTCTCGGCCTACCCCCACGGCTGCCTCGAGCAGCGCATGAGCCAGGTCTCGCCAGATCTCGCCCTGGGCGGGCTGCTCAAGAAGCTGGAGCTCGACACGCGCTTCACGCCGCAGGTGCAGGCCTCGACCCGCCGCATCCTCGACGAGCTCGCGCTGCACCAGGACGAGCTGGGCTTCTTCAGCTACTGGCCGGGCTCCCGCGGCGACCTCGCCCTCACCGCCCAGGGCGTGGAGTTCCTCGTGGCCGCGCGCAAGGCCGGCCTCGCGGTCGACGACGCGGTGCTCAAGCGAGCCGCCGACGCTCTGCGGCGCGTGCTGCGCACCGACTTCGCGGGGCTCTGGAGCGAGTACCGCTACAACCAGCAGACCGCCGCCCTGCGCGCGCTGGGGGCCTTGGGCGAGCTCGACGAGAACTACCTCGTGGAGCTCTTCGCCCGGCGCAAGCAGATGGACGCCACCGCCCTGGCCGACCTCGCCTCGGTGATGGCCGCGCGCCCCAACACCTTCCAGACCAACCTGGGCGCCCTCAAGGGCGACCTGTGGGACAGCGTGGTCTTCAAGCTGGTGAAGGGCCAGCAGGTCTTCGACGGCGTGCGCGGCGATCGCGCGAGCTGGAGCGGGCTGTACCTGGGCTCCTCGGCGGCCACCCTGGGCGCGGTGTGGGAGGCGCTGCTCCGGGTGGACCCGGCGAACCCGAAGCACCCGCTCCTGCGCGACGCGCTCCTCTCGAAGGCCACGCCGGGGCTGGGCTTCGGCAGCACCCACGCCAACCGCCGCGCCATCGCGGCCCTGGGCACCTGGCTCGAGAAGAACGCGACCCCGCAGCCGCGCACGACGGTGGCCGTGGCCGGCGCCAGCGACGTGGTGCTCGACGAGGCCCAGCGCGCGGGGCGGCGCACCCTGGAGCAGGACGCGCCGCTCGCGCTCACCGTCACCGGCGGCGCGGTGGGCGCGCGGGTGCAGCAGCGCTACCTGCCGGGCTCGCCGGGCGAGACAGTGGCACCCGAGAAGCACGGCCTCATCGTCTCGCGCAGCCTGACGCGCCTGCCGGCCGACGGCGCCGCGCCCACGCACCACGACGACGCGGCGGCCACCAGCCTCTCGGTGCCGCTGGGGGAGATCCTCGAGGTGCACGCGCGGCTCGTCACCGACGCGCCCTTGCACCACGTGGCCCTCATCGTGCCCTTCGCCGCGGGCCTCGAGCCGCTCAACCCCAACCTCGAGACCGCGGGCAGCGACGCGAAGCCCTCGCAGCCCGACTCCGTGACGCCCACCACGGTGCAGCGCCTCGACTCGGAGGTCCGCTACTACTTCACCGAGCTGCCGCGCGGCACGCACACCTTCCACTTCCGCGTGCGCGCCTCGAGCGAAGGGCGCTTCGTGCACCCGCCGCCGTGGGCAGAGCTCATGTACCGCGAAGAGGTGCGCGGCCGCGGCGCCGGCATGCGCCTCGTCGTCACCGGAAACCGGGAGAAGTGAGGTGACGAGGCGGCGGCTGCTCGCAGCGGGGGTTGGCGCGCTGGGGCTCTGTGCCCTGGCGCTCGTCGCCTCGCTCGACGGCCGCCTGCTCGCCCGGCAGCCCTCGCACGTGCTGCTCGATCGCGCCGACCGCTTCCTCGGGGAGGTGCCCGGGAGCCTCGACGGGTGGGGCTTCTGGCCGCTCCCCGAGGCGCTGCCCGAGAAGGTCGTCGTCACCACCCTCGAGACCGAAGACCGCTTCTTCCGGGAGCACGCCGGCGTGCACTGGCGCTCGGTGGCGCGGGCCGCCTGGCAGAACCTGAAGGCCCGCCGCGTGCTGTCGGGCGCTTCGACCATTCCGATGCAGGTGGCGCGGCTCCAGGCGCCGCGACGCCGCACGCTGCTGGCCAAGCTGCGCGAGGCCGCCGAGGCCACGTTGCTCGTGCACCGGCACGGCCACGACGCGGTGCTGCGGCAGTACTTGACCATCGCGCCGTACGGCAACCGCTGCCACGGCGTCGCCCGCGCCGCGCGGCTCTACTTCGACAAGCCCGCGGAGGACCTGTCGTGGCTCCAGGCGGCCTACCTCGCGGCCCTGCCGCAGCAGCCCGGGCGCATGACGCCGTGGACGGAGGAAGGCCACAGGCCCGCCCTGGCGCGCGCGCGGCGAATTCTCAGGCAGCTCCACGCCCGCGGCGTCATCGCCGACGAGGATCTCCGCGTCGCCCTCAACTCCGACCTGCACGTGGTGCCGCGCCAGCGCCGCCACGCGGAGGCCATGCACTTCTTCCTCGCCGCGGCGAAGGCCGTGCGCGGCGCGCCGGGCGTCGTGCACCGCACCACCCTCGATCTCGAGGCGCAGGCGGTGGCCCACGCGGCCCTCACCGAGAACCTGCGGCGGCTGCGCGGCGGCGGCGCCACCAACACCGCCGGCCTCGCGGTGGACCTCACCACGGGCGAGGTGCTCGCCTACGTGGGGAGCGCGGACTACTTCGACGCCGAGGCCCGCGGCGCCATCGACTACCTCGCCACCCGCCGCTCGCCGGGCTCGGCGCTCAAGCCCTTCGTCTACGGCCTCGCGCTCGAGAAGGGCACGCACACCGCGGCCTCGGTGCTGGCCGACACGCCGGTGGAGTTCGAGGTGGGCGGCGGCGGCGCCTGGGCGCCGGAGAACATCACCCACACCTTCCTGGGGCCGATGCTGCTGCGCGAAGCGCTGGGGAACTCGCGCAACATCCCCGCGCTGCGGGTGCTGCAGCGGGTGGGGGTCGACGAGCTGCTCGAGCGGCTGGAGGCCGGCGGCGTGCGCGGGGTGCGCTTCGCCCCCGAGGCCTACGGCCTGGCGCTGGCCATCGGCGCGCTGCCGGTGACGCCGGTCGAGCTCGCGACGCTCTACACCGCCCTGGGCCGCGAGGGCGTCACGCAGCCGCTCCGGCGCTTCCCCGACGAGGCCCCGGCCCCGGGCGCCCGCATCCTCTCGCGCGACGCGGCGCTCTTGACGGCCCACGTGCTGGCCGACCCGAAGGCGCGGCGCCCGGCCTTCCCTCCCGGCGGCGCGCTCGACTTCGATCACGCCGTGGCGGTGAAGACGGGCACCAGCCAGGGCTACCGCGACGCGTGGGCCGTGGCCTTCGACGATCGCCTGCTGGTGGTGACCTGGGTCGGCAACCACGACTGGCGCCGCATGAACCTCGTCTCCGGCGCGACGGCGGCGGCCCCGGCGGCGCACCGCCTCATCGACGCGCTCTCCCCCACGCGGCTCGCGCACGTGCCCGCCATGCTGGAGCGCCCCCTGCCCGCGGCCCTGGTGCAGCGCGAGGTGTGCGGCGTCTCGGGCGGACTCCCGGGCCCGGGCTGCACGCACACGAGATCGGAGTGGTTCATTCCCGGCACGGAGCCCCACGAGGCCTGCCCCTTCCACGTGGAGGTGGCGCTCGACGTGCGCAACGGCCTGCGCGCGTCGCGCAGCTGCCCCTCGAGCGTGGTGGTGAAGCGCACGCTGCTCGACCTGCCGGAGGACTACGAGGCCTGGGCGCGCCGCCGGCGCCTCGCCACCGCCCCCACGGCCCTCTCGCCGCTGTGCCCCGGCGCCGACGACGGCACCCGCCGCGTCGCCATCCGCGAGCCGCGCGCGCGGAGCCGCTACCTCTTCGATCCCGAGACGCCGCGGGAGCTGTCCACCGTGCGATTCTCGGCGGCCGTCACCCCCGCCACCGAGGAGGTGGTGTGGCTGGTCGACGGGCTGCCTGTGGCCCGCGTGGGCTACCCGCACGAGCTGCGCTGGCACCTGCCGCCCGGCACGCACGTCGTTCGCGCGCGGCTGGCGCAGGGCGCCGAGGTGAGCGCGCCAGTGACGGTGGTGGTGGACGACTGACGGCGGCTTCAGCTCGCGGCGGCCACGGGCTCGTGCTCGTGCTCGAGGGCCCGCTCCAGCTCGTCGCGCAGCAGCACCGAGAAGGTCTGCGAGTCGGGGCGCTCGAGCAGCAAGGCCTCGACGTCGTCGTCTCCCAGCAAGGTCAGCGCGTCGCGCAGCGCGGTGGTCGAGGCGACCGTCAGGGCCCGCCGCATGGGCACCATCTTCACCGGCGCCTCAGGGAGGCGCGGGGCGAGCCGCTCGATGACGCCCCGCCGCACCACGCCGCACACGGCGCCGTTGCCGCGCACCACCACCACCAGGTCGTAGTTTCCGGCGTTGACCATGTCCCACACCACCCACAGCGGCGCCGACTCGACGACCACGGCGGCGGACAGGTTGGCGAGCTGGGCGAGCTGCATCGAAGCTCGTTGGAGCATCAATCGGGCCGCGGCCAACCCCGCGGACCAACTGACCAGGCGCTGGCGGGCTTTTCGTTCCTGCACGATCGGCTGGTTGCAGGAGTGAAAAGACGTGCGTCAGAGAAACGCGATGGCGCGCACCTCGTCGACGGTCGCGCGATCCTTGCGCAAGAGCGAGGTCTTCAGGTTCCGGGCGAGCACCCGGCGGGCGGCGCGCACGTCGGTCTCGGTGCCGAAGCCGAGCGACTTCGAGAGCGAGGTCGTCACGTTCCACAGGAGCGCGGCGCGGTCCGTCCAGTCGCGGAAGGCGTGCTCGGCCCGGGGGTCCTGCGAGAGCTCGGTGAGCGCCATCGCCAGCTCCTCGGTCGCCAGCGAGAGCTGGGGCTGGAGATCGGCCGGCGCCTCGCCGATGCCGCGCTCGAGCTCGACGAAGAGGGCCTCGTGGCCGGCGCCCTTCTTGATCGCGCGGAAGGTGTCGAGCACGAGGATGTTGGTCGTGCCTTCCCAGATGGGGAGCACCTGCGCGTCGCGCAGCACCCTCGCCATGGGCCAGTCCTCGATGTAGCCGTTGCCGCCCAGGGCCTCGACGCCCTCGCTGGCGAGCTGCACGGCGAGCTTGCCCAGCACGTACTTGAGCAGCGGGGTCAGCAGGCGCAGCGCGCGCCGCTCCTGCTCGGTGGCCCGGCCGCCCTCGAGGCGATCCATGAGCTCGACGCCCCGGAAGCCCCAGTTGAGCGCCAGGCGCTGCTCGCTCACCAGGTCCATCAGCACCTCGGTCATCAGCGGGTGGTGGATCACCTGCTTGCCGAAGGCGACGCGCTCCTCGGACCACGCGAGGGCCTCGATCACCGAGCGGCGCATGAGGCCGATGGAGGCCACCGCGTTGTACAGGCGCGAGAGGTTGAGCATCTCGGCCATCTGGGTGAAGCCCTGGCCGGGGCCGCCCAGGAGGTAGGCCGTCGCGCCGTCGAGCGTCACCTCGCCGGAGGGGAAGCTGCGCTCGCCGAGCTTCTCCTTGATGCGGTTGACGCGGTAGGCGTTGCGCTGGCCGTTCTCGAGCGTGCGCGGCAGCACGTAGAGGCCCAGGCCCCGCGTGCCGGCGCCGGCACCCTCGGGCCGCGCGAGGATCATGATCACGTCCGCGTCGACGTTCGAGCAGAACCACTTGTCGCCGAAGAGCTGCACGGCCTCGCCCGGCGTGCCCACGCCGCCCTTCGCCACGGTGCTCACCTGGCCGACGTCGCTGCCGCCCTGCTTCTCGGTGAGGAACATCGCGCCCGTGTAGAGCTTCGCCATGTCCGTGGTGCCCAGCCGGGGGATGAAGCGCTCCTGGAGCTCTTGGGTGGCGAACTTGTGCAGCAGCGTCGCCGCGCCGTCGGTCATGCAGATGGGGCAGTAGAGCCCGCCCTCGGCCTGCGAGAAGAGGTAGCCCAGGCCGAAGGTGAGGGCCCGGGGGGCGTCGCCGCGCTCGGGCGCCAGGGCCGGGTCGAAGGTGCCGGCCACGATGCCGCCGCCGTAGCCGAGCTCCTGCAGGCGCCGGTAGCTGTGGTGGTAGTCGATCGCGTCGATGCGCTCGCCGGCGCGATCGTGCGTGACGAGCTTTGGGCCGTTGCGGTCGGCCTCGGCGGCCCACACCGCGCCCTCGTTGGCGGCGACCTCGCCCATGCGGTGCAGCCGCGGCTTTGCCTTCTCGTACGCGGGCCCGAGCTGCCGCTGCAGTACGCGGCCCAGGGCCGCTTCGGTGTCGAGCCAGCTCTCACGTCGGGTCATGTCAGTCTCCTCGCGCGTCCAGCAGGGTGTCCCACGTCTTGGTCACTTCGGCCTCGCGGGTCAACACCACCCGCACCACCTCGGCCCCGAAGCGCGCCTCGAGCTCCGTCGTGGACGCCGCCGCGGCCCTCTCCTTGAGTTCCATCAAGGCCCCTTCGGCCTTGGCCCGACGCTCTGGCGGGAGCTGCGCGAGCGACGCGCTGAACTCCGCCAGGGCGTCCGCGCCGGTGAGGCGCGCCATGGACCGCTCCGCGACGACCGCCGCGACGATCTCCTCCACGGCGTCGGCGGCGACGCTCGTGAGCCCGACCTCGGCCAGGAGCGCCGCCTCCTGCCGAGCCCGACCCAGGAGCGCGCCCGCACCGCCGTCGCCGCGGCCGGGCGTCGGCAGCCGCGCGAGGGCCTGCTGCCACCGGAGCCAGGCGTCGAGGGACGCCGCCGTCACCGCGGGGCCGGCGTCGGGCGCAAGGGCCTCCTGCGCTGGGCGCGGCACCTCCACGACGGCCGCCTCCCGCGCGGGGCAGGCACAGCACCACAGCAGCACGAGGGCCCCGCCACGCATGGGCGCATGCTCGACCCGGTGACGGGCCCGCGCAAGGGTGTCGCGCCGGCTGGGCGCTTCTGACAGGCTGCCCGCCGTGAGAGTCATCCTGGTTCGCCACGGCGACGCCGACGCCGACATCCCCGAGGGGCTCGACGACGAAGGCAGGGCCCTCACCGCGCGCGCCCGCGTCGCGCTCCCGGGGCACTTCGCCCCGCTGGTCGAGCGCATCGGCGCGCCGTCGATCATCTTGATGAGCCCGCTGGTGCGGGCGGTGCAGACGGCGATGCTGCTGGCGCAGGCGCTCGGCTACGAGGGGCCGCTCAAGGCGAACCGCACGCTGTTCCCCGATGGGCCGGTGGGCGCCATCGAGGGGCTGCTGGGCGAGCACCTCGGCGAGACGGTGGTGCTGGTGGGCCACCAGCCCTCGATGGGCTCGTGCGCCGCCCACTTCCTCGGGCTGGGGAGCTTCCCCCGGCCGGTGCAGCCGGGCACGGTCATCGGCATCGAGCGGCCCGACGATCACCTCGCGGCCGGCCGGCTGCTCTTCTACGCCGCGCCCGGGCAGCCGGTGAGCGACGGCGGCGAGCCGACGACGTAGTTACGACTCGACGCATGGACTCCGCCGCCTACGCCAGTGAAGTCGCCGGGCTCTTCAAGCGCCTGCTGGCCTGCGCCGACGCCGTCGACCCCGATCTCCTCGAGTGCGACGCCACCGGCGACATGGTGACCTTCACCGTGCCGCGCACCGGCGCGAAGGTCATCGTCAACACCCAGCGGGCCGTCTCGCAGATCTGGGTCGCCGGCAAGGGCGAGGGCGTGCACTTCTCGCGCGCCGCCGACGGCCGGTGGTGGGACGACAAGGACAAAGGCCTGGAGCTCGGCGCGTGGATCGTCGAGTGCGTGCGCGACGCGAGCGGCGTCACGCTCCAGCTCGGCGGCACCTCGCGCCCCTGACGCGTGAGCCCCTTCGCCGCTACGAGAGCTTCCGCGCGTGGATGGTGTGCGGCAGGCTCCGCAGCCCGTCGACCACCTGCTGCGTCACGGCGGCGTCGAGGTCGATGACCAGGTAGCCGATGTCGGCGTTGGTCGAGAGGAGCTGCGCGTGGATGTTGGCCCCCGCGTCGCCGATGACGCGGTTCACGTCGCGCAGCACGCCGGGCACGTTGTGGTGCACGTGCGTCAGCCGCCAGGTGCCGGGCGTCGGCGGAAGATCGCACACGGGGAAGTTGACGGAGGTCGCGGTCGAGCCGCTCTGCGCGTAGCGGGCGAGCGTCGCCGAGACCTCGCGGCCGATGCTCTCCTGAGCCTCGAGGGTCGACCCGCCGATGTGCGGCGTGAGGATGACGTTGTGCAGCCCCTGGAGCGGCGTCTGGAAGCCCTCGGTCTCCGACTTCTCGGGCTCCGCGGGATACACGTCGACGGCCGCGCCGTGCAGGTGCCCCCGCTGGATCGCCTCGGCGAGCGCCTCGATGTCCACCACGGTGCCGCGGCTGGCGTTGATGAGGCAGGCGCCGTGCTTCATGAGCGCGAGCTGCGGCGCGCTGATCATGAGCCTCGTCTGCGGCGTCTCGGGCACGTGCAGCGTCACGAAGTCGGCCTGCGCCAACAGCGCGTCGAGGGCGGGCACCGGCTGGCTGTTGCCCAGCGGCAGCTTGGCGGCCACGTCGTAGAAGATGACCTTCATGCCGAAGAACTCGGCGAGGATGCTCACCTGGCTGCCGATGTGGCCGTAGCCCACGACGCCCAGCGTCTTGCCGCGCACCTCGCGGCTGCCCGTCGCCGTCTTCTTCCACACGCCCCGGTGCATCTCGATGTCGCGGTCGCCCAGCTCGCGCGAGAGCATGATGATCTCGGCGATGATCAGCTCCGCCACCGAGCGGGTGTTCGAGAAGGGCGCGTTGAAGACGCTCACGCCGCGCCTCATGGCCGCCGCGAGGTCCACCTGGTTGGTGCCGATGCAGAAGGCGCCGACGGCCAGGAGGTCCTTCGCGCTGGCTGCCTCGAGCACCTTCTTGGTCACGGTCGTCTTGGAGCGGATGCCCAGCAGGTGCACGCCGGCGAGCTGCGCGATGAGCTCGTCTTCCTTGAGCGCCCCGGGGAGCCGGCGCACCGCGTGACCCGCCTCGAGCAACGCCTGCTCGGCGACGGTGTGGATGCCTTCCAGCAGCAGCACGTTGAGTTTCATGGCGCTCCTCGTAGCGCGGCGCGGGGGCGACGCAAGGGCCAGGTAGAGCCGCATTTCGATTGAACGATTCGGTGCCCTCGTGAGAGAGCGGCCCCGTGAGCGCCCCCCTCGTCGCCCAGCGCCCCTGGGCTGCCTTCGCCACCGTCGGCTTCGCCTACGCCGTGGCCCACCTCGCCGCCTGGGCCGCCGTGCAGTCCGTGCCCGGCTGGCGCCCGCTGGTGGCCGTCGCCCTCGCCGACACCGTCGCCACCGTGGTGATCTTCGTGTTCTCGAGGAGCTTCAACAACACCAGCCTCTACGACCCGTACTGGAGCGTCGCGCCCCTGAGCATCGCCGCGTGGCTCGCCACCGGCCCGGGGGGCGCAGACGGGCTCACGGCGCGGCAGGGCCTCGTGCTCGCGGTGATCGCCGTCTACGCGGTGCGGCTCACCCTCAACTGGGCCCGCGGGTGGCAGGGCCTGGGCCACGAAGACTGGCGCTACGTCGACTTCCGCCAGCGCTCGGGCCGGGCCTACTGGCTGGTGTCCTTCACGGCGCTGCACTTCTTCCCGACGCTGATGGTGTACCTGGGCGTGCTCCCGCTGGAGGCGGCCCTGGTCGACGGCCGGGCGGGCTTCGGCGCGCTCGACGTGATCGCCGCCGTGGTGACGCTGGGCGCCGTGGCCATCGAGGGCCTCGCCGACGAGCAGCTCCGGACCTTCCGGCGGCAGGCCAGGAGCGGCGACATCTGCGACGTGGGGCTGTGGGCCTACTCGCGGCACCCCAACTACTTCGGGGAGATCGGCTTCTGGGTCGGCCTGTGGCTCTTCGGCGTCGCCGCCGGGGCCCCGTGGTGGACGGCCGTCGGCGTGGTGGCCATGGTCGCGCTCTTCGTGGGCGCGAGCATTCCCCTGGCCGAGAAGCGCTCCATCTCGCGGCGGCCGCACTACGCGGAGCACCAGAGGCGGGTGTCGATGCTGGTGCCGTGGTT
>CAYUZK010000039.1:0-10869 GCA_964449625.1 uncultured Archangium sp. | reverse complement strand
GCCGATACTCTCTGATTGACGCTTTGCCACTCCCACTTTGAGAGGCCCCATGCGCGCCCGGAACCTGCGGCTCACCGACCTCTTCGACTTCGAGCCTGACGGCGGCGTGATGACGCTGGCCGGCGAGCGGGTGCTCCTCATGGACGCGGTGGCCATGGGCGTGCTCCGGGCGACGCTGGTGAAGGCCTTTGGGCTCACGGGCACGCGCTCGATCCTCACGCGCTTCGGGTACAGCCACGGGTACCGGCTGGCGCTGGCGATGAAGACGGCCATCCCCTGGGACGATGACCGCGAGTGGCGGGTGGCGGGCGGGCGGCTCCACCGGCTGCACGGCATGGTCATCTTCGAGCCGGTGCAGCACTCGACGCCGGGGCCCCCGCCGTTCGCCGAGGCGGTGTGGCACGAGAGCTACGAGGCCGACCAGCACCTGCTGCACGTGGGCCAGGCCGACGAGTGCGTGTGCTGGTCGCTGGTGGGCTTCGCGTCGGGCTACCTCTCGGCGGCGCACGGGCGCACGGTGTACTGCCGCGAGGAGACCTGCCGAGGCAAGGGCGACCCGGTCTGCCGCATGGTGGGCCGCTTCCGCGACGACTGGCCGGCGGCGGAGCAGTCGTTCTTCACCTTCTTCGAGAGCGAGTGCCTCGACGAGGCGCTCCAGCGGCTGCAGGTCGACCTCAAGCGGGTCGATCGCCGGCTGGCCCAGAAGCGCCGCGACCGCGACGCCGACGAGGCGGGAGGGCTGGTGGTGCGCAGCGAGGCGATGAAGACGCTCGTGGCCCAGGCCCGGCGGGTCGCCGCGGTGGACACCACGGTGCTGCTCCTGGGGGAGTCGGGCACGGGCAAGGAGCGCCTGTCGCGGCTCATTCACGACGCGTCGCCCCGGCAGGCCGGGCCCTTCGTGGCGCTCAACTGCGCCGCCGTGCCCGAGGCGCTGCTCGAGAGCGAGCTCTTCGGCCACGCGCGCGGCGCCTTCACCGGCGCCACCGGCGGGCGCGCGGGGCTCTTCGAGGCCGCGAAGGGCGGCACCATCGTGCTCGACGAGGTGGCGGAGCTGCCGCTGCCCATGCAGGCCAAGCTCCTGCGCGTGCTGCAGGAGCGCGAGGTGCGGCGCGTGGGCGAGAACAAGACGCGCGCCATCGACGTGCGCATCCTCGCGGCGACGCACCGCGACCTCGTGGCCGAGGTGAAGGCCGGGCGCTTCCGGGAAGACCTCGCCTTCCGCCTGCGGGTCATCGAGCTCAAGGTGCCGCCGCTGCGAGACCGCGCCGAGGACATCCTGCCGCTGGCCCGCCGGGCGCTCCTCGACGCGGCGGCCCGCTCGCGGCTGCCCGAGAAGGAGCTCTCGCCGGAGGCCGCGCGCCGGCTGGTCGAGCACCGCTGGCCCGGCAACGTGCGTGAGCTGCTCAACGCCATGGAGCGGGCGCTGGTGCTCTCGACTGGCAAGCGCATCGAGCCAGGCGATCTCCCCGACGAGGTCCTGCGCCCCCGGGACGAGGCGGCGAGGGGCGGCGCGCCCCGCACGCTGGCCGACGTGGAGCGGGAGGCCATCCTCTCGACGCTGGCCCTCGAGCGGGGGAGCCGCGCCCGCACGGCTTCGCGCCTGGGCATCGGGCAGGCGACGCTGTTTCGGAAGTTGAAGCAGTACCAGGGCGAGGGCCACGCCGTGGAGCCGGCGGCGTAGGCTGGACCCGCGCGCGGCCTCAGAAGAAGGCGCGCGTGAAGGCGTGCGGCAGCAGCTCGCCCAGCGTCCACCGGCGCTCGACGCCGGCGAGCGTGCGCGAGGCCACCGGCAGCGCCGCGTCGCCGAACTCGGCCAGCACCTGCCGGCACATGCCGCAGGGCGGCGTCGGCTCGCGGGAGTCCACCACGATGGCCACGGCCACCGGGCGCTGCCCTCCGAGCACCGCGGCGCCGATGGCGTTGCGCTCGGCGCACACGGTCAGCCCGTAGCTCGCGTTCTCGACGTTGCAGCCGGAGGCGACGGAGCCATCGGCGAGCAGCAGGGCCGCGCCGACGTAGAACCTGGAGTACGGCGCGTGGGCCCGCCCCCGGGCCTTCTCGGCTGCGTCGAAGAGCGCGGTCCAGTCGATGGTCGCCATGAGACGGGCCAGTCTTCCACAGTTCGCCCACCACCCCAGCTTTCGGCCGGGTCGCCCGGCCCCGGCCGCTCTGCTAGGTCGGCGGGCCATGACGACTCCCGTGGCGATGATCACCGGCGGCAGCCGGGGCGTGGGGCGGGCCTTGAGCCTGCGCCTGGCCAGGCGCGGCTACGACATCGTGTCCACCTACCGGCGCGACGAGGCGGCGGCGAAGGCCCTCGAGGCCGAGGTGCAGGCCCTGGGGCGCCGGTGCGTGACGCGGGTGGCCGACCAGCTCGAGCCGCAGAGCCTCGACGCGGTGTTCGAGACCATCAAGGGCGACTTCGGGCACCTCGACGTCTTCGTGGCCAACGCCGCCTCGACGCGCTTCGCCCCGTTGATGGACACCAAGCTCCACCAGATGGACAAGACCTACAACGTGACCGTGAAGAGCTTCCTCTACGGCACGCAGCTCGCGGCGCCGCTCATGGCGGGGCGCAAGGGCCGCATCGTGATGGTCTCGGGCATGGACTCGCGCACGCCCCTGCCCTTCCACGGGCTGCTCGGCGCCATGAAGGGCGCGATGGAGATCCTCGTGCGCTACCTCGCGGTGGAGCTGGCGGGCGAGGGCATTCGTGTCAACGCGGTGAACCCCGGCTACATCGACACCGACTCGAGCCGCTTCTACGTGGGCGCGGAGCAGTGGGAGAAGATGTCAGCGGAGCTGGGCCGCATGGTGCCCGCGGGGCACATCGCCAGCGCCGACGAGATCGCGGAGGCCATCGAGTGGCTCGCCTCACCCGAGAGCCGCTACGTCAACGGCACGACGCTCAACGTCGACGGCGGCCTCGAGTCGAACTACCAGTTCTACCTCACCTCGAAGCTGGGCTGACGTCGACGCGGTAGTACGGCAGCACGCCCAGGGCCTGGTCCCACGAGGGGTGGCGCTCGGCGAAGAAGCGCAGGCGGGCCTCGGGGCTCTTCGCGAAGCCGGCGTCGCGCAGGTGGGCGTCGAACTCGGCCTTCACCCCGGCGTCGGCGAGCAGCTCGCGCGCCCAGGCCTCGGCGAGGTAGTCCTCGAGGTACTCCTTCTGCTCGAAGTGGGCGTTGAAGAAGCCCCAGCTCACCAGCGAGTCGGGCGCGGTGGGCTCGAGCAGGTGCAGCACCAGCTCCGCGTACGGCTGCGCGATGGGCACGAAGAGCGAGCCCGGCGGCAGCGCCACGTCGGGCACCGGGGCCCAGGCGCCGCTCACGGCCGCGCGCTGGCGGCCCTCGGAGGAGCCGGCGCCCAGCTTCACCTCGAGCTTGATGCCCTGCGCCTGCCGGGCGACGGAGGCCTTCTCGAGGCGCCGCGTGACGAGGCCGTGGCGCCCGAGGCGCTCTTCGACCCAGGCCGCGTGCGGTGGCGGCACGACGTAGCCCACGCGCGGCGCGCGCACGGTGGCCCCCGGCACCAGCACCTCGCGCAGGGGCAGCCGCCAGGTCTCGGGCTTCGACTCGTCGTAGCGGACCCAGGGCTGGCCGCTCACCTCGCTCTGGGTGCGCGTGTACGCGTAGCCCTCAAAGTCGATGACGCGGCTGTCCTTCGTGGTGTCCCAGCGCAGCACGACCTCCTGCCCGCCGAGGGCCCGCGCCGCCTCGTCCTGGGCGAGCGCCGCCTCGCGCCAGGCCGCGCCGTGCAGCGCCGCCTGCTCGAGCAGCCCCAGGCACACGTCGAAGGTGGCCTTCACGCGCGTCGCGGCGTCCTTCCAGGAGTGCGTCTCGACCAGCACCCCGAAGCGGTGGCGCAGGGCCCAGTAGGCGTTGGCGAAGCGCGGCGGCGGCCAGCCGGCCGAGAAGCCCGAGGAGGGATCGTCGGTGACGTCGAACGAGGGGTAGAAGTGCACCGGCAGGTGGCCGCGCGCGCGCAGGCCCGTCAAGAGCGCGTCGCGCAGCGCCACGCCGTGCGTCTGAAGCGCCGCCGAGCCCAGGCGCTGCGGCTCGAACACCACCGCCACGTCGTGCTGAAACTTCGCGCCGTCGGTGACGTGCAGGTCCACGTAGGCCACCGGGTCGAAGCGCCGCAGGAGCGAGAGCATCGCCACCGTCTCGGGGGCGTCGGCCTTCACGAAGTCGCGGTTCAGGTTCAGGTTCTGCGAGGTGACGCGCCAGCCCGTCTCCTCGGGGCCGCGCTGGTTGGGGCGCTGGTTGGGCCCGAAGCGCTCGTGGCCGTCGACGTTGAAGACGGGCACGAAGACCAGGGTCACCTTCGCCAGCGCGCCGGGCGCGACGGTGCCCGCCAACAGCTCGCGCAGGAGCCAGAAGCCGGCGTCCTTCCCGTCGATCTCCCCCGCGTGGATGCCGCCCTGGAGCAGCACCACCGGGCGCCTCTTCTGCTGCAGCTGCGCGGGGCTCAGCGTGCCGTCGGCGCTCGCGACGAGCGCCAGCATCGGGCGGCCCAGGGGCGTGGTGCCGAAGCGCTCGCAGCGCACCTTGCCGGGGTGCGCCTTCGGGAAGGCCGCGCAGAGCCGCTCGACCTCGTCGTAGCGACCGGTGCGGGCCCAGCCCGAGGTCTCGGCGAGGGTCGTCAGCGGTGACGCAGCGAGGAGGAGCGGCAGCAGCAAGGCAGGCATGGGCGCCGCACCCTACCCGCTCGGCGCCCGGGTGGAGCGGCGCAGGGGCGCTGGCGCCGCGACTCGCGCTGCGTCTGAGTCGTCCGCTCGCGCGCAGCGCAGCTCGATGTGGCGCTCGAGGCATTCGAGTTCCTCGTCGGCGGCGTGAGGCTCGGGCTCGAGCACGCGCCCCGGCGGCGGTGGGTCGCCCCGGGGCCTGACGGCTGCCCCGAGGCCCACCAGCGGGAGCGCGCGGCTCATCTGGCGAGCAGCTCAGGCCTCACCTGCGCTGGGGCGCTCAGCGGCAGCAGGTGCCGGAGTGCCACCGCACCGTCGAGCCGTCGTAGATGACGAGGTTCCCGTCGTTCTGCACGGAGAGGAACGCGCCCGGGCGGTTGTACGTGTACGAGTGCCACAGCGCCGTGCCACCCGCGGTGTAGAGCACGAAGTTGCCGTCGGGCTGCATGGCCGCCAGCGCGCCGCCGCGGCCGTTGGTGAAGGTGTGCCACAGCGGCGTGCCCCCCTGGTACAGCACGAGGTTGCCGTCGCCCTGCATGACGAGGCGGAAGCGGCCATCACACGACGCGACCGACTGGTTCACGCTGAGCGATTGACCCGAGAGGAGCTTGCCGCAGCCCGGCGCGGGCGCAGGCGACGGCGTGGGGGCGGCCGGGGGCGTCGGCGCCGGCGCGGCCTGGCACGCGGTCGGCGAGGTGCGCTTGAGCAGATCGAAGGGGTTGATGTCGGAGGTGTAGCGGCCATCGGGCGAGATGTTGAAGTGCAGGTGGGTGGACGCGGTGCCCGTGCGGCCCATGTAGCCGATGAGCTGCCCGGCGGTGACGCGCTGGCCCAGCGTCACGACGGCCTGGTCGAGGTGCCCGTAGTAGTAGTGCCAGCCGCAGCGATCGGCGATGCGCACGCGGATGCCCGAGGTGGAGCTCGGCCGGCCCACCGCCACCACCGTGCCGTCGACCACCGCGACGAGCGGCGCGCGCTGCCAGGCGAAGACGTCGACGCCGTTGTGCGTCGCCGCCGGGTTCCAGTCGGAGTTCGCGTTGACGTCGGGGCACGAGATGCGGCACGTGCCGGTTCCGCAGGAGCGCGCGTCGTAGCCGATGTTGTGCGCGCCCCTCACCGGGAAGACCGACATCGTCGGCCAGCACGAGACCTCCTGCTGCGTGCTCGAGAGGAGATCCTCGTCGGCGATGGGCTCCTCCTCCGTCGAGGAGTACGCCGAGTCCACACCACAGCCCGCCAGGGCGACACAGCCGATGAGCAACGTGATCCGCATTTTGGTGACCCTCCAGTCACCGGAGGTATCGGACCTTCGCGCTTGTTCACCCACCCCGAGTTCGTCAGCGGCCGTTACATCTGGCGCCGAGTTTCCGGGGCGATTTCGAGGGCAATTCGTCAGCGGTTGATGACGAAGGCGCAGGCCGAGTCGAGCTGCACCGTGGTGCCGGCGAGGGCCTTGAGCAGCGCGTCGGCGTGGGCGAGCTCGGCGGTGAGCACCTGCTCGATCTTCGCCTCGGGCACGCCCTGGTGCTCGAGCGAGAGCTTGATGCGGAGCATCGAGAGGTCGCGCTCGTCCTCGATGAGCTCCTGGGCGGCCGCCTTCATCTTCGTCAGCTGGGCCTGGGCCGCGGCGTGGGCCGCCCTGGCGGCGTCGTCCACGAAGCTGGCCAGCTCGGGGAAGGCGGCGCCCACCTCGTTGCCCTTGAGCGAGCGGCCATCGACCTCGCGCAGGGTCTCGAGCACCAGCGCGTCGGCCCTGGCGCGGCCGTCGGGCAGCCGGGTGACGGCGACGTGCAGCAGCGTCTTGTCGAAGAAGCGCGAGAGCTGCCGCGAGGGCACGCGGGCCCCGGGCGCCGTGTCGGTGGGCTCCGGCGGCGCGACGTGGAAGAGGAACTCGAGCCCGCGCGCGCGCAGCGGCTTCTTCAGCTCGAGGAAGCGGGCGCCGTTGCGGCCGTAGGGGCCGTCGCGGAGGAAGCCGAAGAGCGCCTCGACCAGCGGGTGGCCAGTGGCGAAGTACTCGATCTCCTCCTGCTCGACGGCCGTGTCGCGCCAGAAGGTGCCCAGCACCGTGCGCTCCTCGGTGATGTCGTAGCCGGGCAGCGCCTCGACGTTGAGCGTGTGGCCGAAGTGGAAGGCGCACTGGAAGGCGTCCACCTCCTGGTCCTGGTCCACCTTGATGCCGATGCGGTCGGCCAGCTCGGTGACGCACTCCTCGAGGCGCTCGTCGAGATCGCGGGCGATGCTCCAGAGGCCCTCGTCGAGGGTCTCGTCGTCGTCGGCGTCCATGCCGGTGCGCTCGTGGCTGCGCTCCACCAGGCCCTTCACCTCGACCTTGTCGAAGCTGCGCAGGTCGAGGAGCGGATCGTACGCGCGCTTGACCTGCTCGCGGGCGGCGGCCACCGTCTCGCCCAGGGCCTTTACGTACTTCGCGCGGGCCTTCGGCTCGGCGAGGGCCAGCTCCGTCAGGCGCGGCTCGACCTCCTCGAGCACCGCGTCGAGGCCGCCCACCGTCTCGCCGAAGACGCCCACGGCGTCGCGCAGCACCTGGAGCACGTCGGCGCTGAAGGTGCCCGCGGCCTCGAAGACGTGGATGTCCACCGTCTGCGTCTGGCCGATGCGATCGAGCCGGCCGATGCGCTGCTCCATCGTCGCCGGCGACCAGGGCAGGTCGTAGTTCACCAGGTGGTGCGCGAACTGGAAGTTGCGGCCCTCGCCGCCCACCTCGGTCGAGAGGAGCACCTTGGGGCCGTCGGGGTCGCGGAAGCGGGCCACCTGGCGGTCGCGCTCGGCCAGGGCGATCTCCCCGTGGTACGCGAGCGCCTCGACGTGCTCGGCGCGCAGCTTGGCCTGCAGGCTCTCGAGGGTGTCGCGGGCCTCGGTGAAGACGAGGACCTTCGCGCGCGGCTCCTTCGCCCACAGGCCCTTGAGCACCTTCACGAAGACGACGAACTTGGCGTCCTTGTCGGGGAGCGTGAGCTTCACGCCCGCGAGCGCCTTGTTCGCCTTGAGCGCCGCGAGGAAGGCCGCCGGCGACGACTCGAGGCGCCGCACGAGGTTGGCCAGGGCCGCGCCGCGCACCGAGCCGTCCTTGCCCAGCTGCGCCAGGGCCGCGTCGCGGGCCTTGAGCTCCTCGGCCGAGAGCGCCACGGGGTGCACGTGCAGCTTGCGCTGCGAGAAGCCGCCCACCACGGCGCGCCGGTTGCGAATGAGGCGGTCTGAGAGCGAGTAGGTCTCGGCGAGGTGCACGAGCATCTCGTCGGGGTCGTCGATGTCCTGCAGGGCCTCGTCGTCGGCGAAGCGGGCCGCCAGCGCCTTCACCGCGGCCTTCGTCGACTTGCCGGCGAAGAGCGCGCGCACGGCCTGGCTGAGCTCCTCCTGGCGGGCCAGGCGCGCTTCGAACTCCTTCGCCGTGGGCGCGGTGAGCGGGTCGATGAGCGAGAGCAGCGCCTGGTACTCGCCCGGGTCGAGCTGCATGGGCGTCGCGGTGAGGAGCAGCAGGCCCCAGGTGTTGCGCGCGAGCGCCTGGGCGGCCTCGTAGGCCTTCTCGCCCTTGAGGTGGTGCGCCTCGTCGATGATGACGAGGTCCCAGTGGGCCTTCCGGTCACCGGCCTCCTGGCGATACTGCTCGCTGCGCTGGAGCAGCTCGAGGCTGGTGATGACGAAGTTGAAGCGCGCCCAGGGCGACACCGTGGGCTGCTCGTCGAGCGACTGCTCGTAGCGCTCGGAGTCCATGAGCGTGAAGAGGTGGTTGAACTTGTGGAAGAGCTCGACCAGCCACTGCACGGTGAGGTGGCTCGGCGCCACCACCAGCACCCGGCGCGCGAGGCCCGAGAGCCGCAGCGCCGAGAAGATCATGCCCGCCTCGATGGTCTTGCCCAGGCCCACCTCGTCGGCGAGCACGAAGCGGGGCCGGCGCCCCGACAGCACGCGCTGCACCACGCCCACCTGGTGCGGCTTGACCATCACCCGGCTGGCCAGCAGCGCGCCCAGGGCGTCGTTGCGGCGCTCGTCGTCGAGCTGCAGCGCCTGCCGGCGCAGCAGGAAGTTCTTCGCGTCGGAGGCCCGCCCGTCCTTGAGCATCGTCAGCAGGTCGGGCTTGGGCGGGAGCGCCTTGAACTCGGTCTCGGGCAGCTCGGTCTCTTCGGCGCGGCCCTCGAGCTTGACGGCGTAGCGCTTGAGCCCGCGGCCGCCCTCTTCTTCGCGCAGCACCACGCCGGTGAGGCCGGTCTTGAAGGTCTTGATCACCACGCCCGGGTCGAGCGTCGCGTGCTGCAGCGCGCCGCCGCGGGTGGACACGGTGAGCGGCTCGCCCCCGTCGCGGCCGGGGAAGAGCACCATCGCCCGCGCGCCGCCCTCCTCGAGGGAGACCAGGTGCCCCACGCCCCACTCGGGCTGCGGGAGGTACTTCACCTTCATGCCGGGGACGAACGCGCTCATCGGAGGACGGGCGCGCCTATAACGTGGGTCGCCGACTTCCCCACGGGAAATTCGCGCCTTACAGCCCGAAGCCGAGGCCGACCTTCAGCCACGGGTACCCGGCCTCGGCGCGGAAGGAGAGCCTGTCGCTCAACTTGTAGGTCAGGCCGAGGCCACCGATGGGCTGGGCGCCGAGGCCCCCGCCGTAGCAGTAGCCCGCCGTGTTGCAGAAGCGCGTGAAGCCGATCTCCAGGGCCACGCCGGCCTTCACGTAGGCCGCGAAGTTCGGGGTGAAGTGGAGCATGTAGTAGGCCTCCACGGGGATGCCGAGCAGCCCGTAGAAGGCGCGCCCCGCCACGGCGCTGAAGTCCACGCCGACCTCGATGCCGAAGGAGTCGTTGAGCGCCGGGGCGAAGCCGTCGTGGATGATGGGCAGCATGTACCGGCCGCCGATGCCGAAGGGGAAGCCCGCGTAGTACCAGTAGCCGTGCGGCACCCCGAGGAAGACGGACAACATGTGCGGCCTTCGCTGCGGCGAGCGATCGAGCAGCGCGCCCTGGCGCTTGAAGGTGCTGCCCGTGGGCGTGTCGGAGCCCGAGCGGTCTTCGTCGGCCCGGACGGGCCCAGCCAACAGCACGACACCCATCAACATCGCGAATGAGACCCGGCGCATGGTGGCTCCTTTGAGGCTAAGTCAGCGGCGGACAATACGAACCGCGCCTGGAAGGAGCACAAAAAAGTGTCGACCCGCCGCTTGTTCGTCGCTGGGGCCACCGGAGCCGTAGGCCAGGTGTTGGTGCCGCTCGCCGTGCGGCGCGGCGTCGACGTCGTCGCGCACGTGCGGCCGAAGAGCGCGGGCAAGGCGAGCGTTCCCACCGTCGCGGCCCTCGAGCTGTCAGACCCGAAGCTGGTCGACGCGCTGCGCGGGTGCACCACCGTGGTGCAGCTCATCGGCACCATGCGCAAGCGCTTCGCGAGCGGCGACACCTACGAGACGAGCGACATCGGCACCACGCGGCAGCTCGTCGACGCGGCGAAGGCCAGCGGCACGGTCGACCACCTGGTCCTCCTCTCCTCCGTCGGCGCCGGGAGCCCCAGGGGCGCGTACCTGAAGGCCAAGGCCGAGGCCGAGCGGCTGGCGCGCGAGAGCGGGCTGCCCTTCACCATCTTCCGGCCCTCCGCCTTCGCGGACCGCGAGGGCCAGGCGTTCCCCGGGATGCGGGCGGTGACGCGGCTGCTGGGGCTCAAGCGCTACGAGCCCATCACGCTGCTCGAGCTGGCCAGCGGGCTGCTCGCCGCGGCGGAGCAGCGCGGGCCCCTGGGCGTCGCCCTCGAGGGGCAGCCCCTGTGGGACGTGGTGAACGCGGCGGCGAAGGCATGAGGAAGGTGCTCGTCAGCGCGTGCCTGCTCGGCGACGCGGTCCGCTACGATGGCCGCTCCAAGGCCTCGCCCCACCCTGTGCTCGAGCGCTGGCTGCGCGAGGGCCGCGTCGTCAAAGTGTGCCCGGAGGTGGCGGGCGGCCTCCCGGTGCCGCGAGCGCCGGCGGAGCTCCAGCCTGACGGCCGCGTGCTCGTGGCCAGCGGTGCCGAGGTGTCGGCCGAGTTCGACGCGGGCGCCCGCGAGGCGCTGCGGCTGGCGAGCATTCACGACGTGGCCTGCGCGGTGCTCAAGGAGGGCAGCCCCTCCTGTGGCAGCGGGTTCATCTACGACGGCACCTTCTCGAAGGCGCGCGTGGAGGGCGGCGAGGGCGTGACGGTGAAGTTGCTGCG
>CAYUZK010000038.1:0-36690 GCA_964449625.1 uncultured Archangium sp. | reverse complement strand
CACTGCTGCCTCCCGTAGGAGTCTGGACCGTGTCTCAGTTCCAGTGTGGCTGATCGTCCTCTCAGACCAGCTACCCGTCGTTGCCTTGGTGGGCCGTTACCCCGCCAACTAGCTGATGGGCCGCGGGCTCATCTCTGGGCGTAAGCTTGTAAACAGTGGCCTACTTTTCCCACAACGTCCGAAGACGTCGTAGGCTTACCAGGTATTAGCTAACCTTTCGGAAAGTTATCCCTGACCCTGAGGCAGATTACCCACGTGTTACGCACCCGTGCGCCGCTCTACTCGGATTGCTCCTTTCGCGCTCGACTTGCATGTGTTAGGCACGCCGCCAGCGTTCGTTCTGAGCCAGGATCAAACTCTCCAAGATATCTTGAAGTTTTGACTGGCGTTGATTCATGGCTTCCTTGCGGTCGCCACGAATTCGCTAGCGCCTACCGGTGTGTGTTCCGGCAGGCTTTTGAATTGACTGCGAGACTCGCAGTACTTCTTTGGGCTTGCTATCCAGTTTTCAAGGAACGAACTGCGACATCTACCTACCCCGCTTCACCGTTTCGTTGCAACCGATTTTTTGGCTGCCGGCTCTTCGGGTTTCTGCTCTGCTTCCTCGCTTGCCCCGGCGAACCGGTTGGGGCGAGGGGGGCAGCTTCTACATCCGCTGCCTGAAGTTCGTCAAGGTCTTTTTGCTTCCGTTCCGAGCTCGCCGAGGCGGCTCGTTGGGAGGCTGACCCTGCGTACCAGCCCGATTTGCCGGGGTCTGGCGCACCCCGTGCTGGCGGCGCTGATCAGGTGATCACTCACCTATTCGCAATGTGACGGAGTCGAGCTCCGCTAGCTGACTTTGCTACTTGAGCAACTCGCCCTGCCCCGTACGACCCGCCCGCCAGTCCCTCCGACGAAGTGCGTCCGTCGAGGGGGGCGCCATATACAGATCGGACCCGCAGGTGTCAACACCCCGCCCCAGAAAAAGCTGAGTCGCAAAAAGAACCATGATTCAGGGGGCTTGGAGCCGAAGCGCGGAGACGTCGACGCGGCCCCGGCGGGAGCGCTCTGCGATCACGATGGAGGTCAGCTGCTGGAAGGCGTCGTCGAGCTTGTCGTTGATGACGAGGTAGTCGTAGCCCAGGACGCCCTTCTCGCACTCCGCGCGGGCGGCCAGCAGGCGGCGGCGCACGACCTCATCGGTGTCGGTGCCACGGGCGCGCAGCCGGCGCTCGAGCTCCTCCATCGAGGGCGGGAGGATGAAAATGCACACTGCATCCGGGTACTTACGCTTGATGGAGGTGCCGCCCTGGACGTCGATGTCGAAGACGGCGATGCCCCCGGGCCGGGAGCTCGCCTCGATCACCCGCTTGGAGGACCCGTAGAAGTTGCCGTGCACCTCGGCCCACTCCACGAACTCGTTCCGCTCGATCATCTGCTGGAAGGTGATGGTGTCGACGAAGTGGTAGTCGCGGCCGTCTTGCTCGGCGCCGCGGGGGGCCCTCGTCGTGTAACTCACTGAAAACTCTGCCTCGGGGAAGCGCTGCTCGGTCATGCGGGCGAGCGTGGTCTTGCCCGCCCCCGACGGCGCGGAGAGCACGAGCAGGACGCCAGGGGAGAGGATGGCGGGGAGCTGGGGGTTGGTCTGGTTCATTCGACGTTCTGGACCTGTTCGCGGATGCGCTCGAGCTCGGCCTTGAGCTGCATGACGCGGGCGCTGATGTCGGCGTGCTGGCTCTTGGAGCCGGTGGTGTTCACCTCGCGGTGCATCTCCTGGACGAGGAAGTCCATCTTGCGGCCCGAGGGCTCGGCCGCCGCGAGGAGCGCGCGGAACTGCTCGAGGTGGGAGGCGAGCCGCGTCATCTCCTCGGCGACGTCGGTGCGCTCGGCGAAGAAGGCGACCTCCTGGGCGAGCCGCTGGGGGTCGACGGAGAGGCCGCGGGAGAGCTCGGCGATGCGCTCGGCGAGGCGCTCGCGGTACAGCTCGATGGCCTTGGGCGCGAGCACCTTCACCTCGTCGACGAGCTGCGCCACGAGGGCGAGGCGCGCGGTGAGATCGGCCAAGAGCGCCTGGCCCTCGACGCCGCGCATGCGCGCGAGCACCTCGAGCGCCGCGAGGGTGGCGGCCTCGGCGGCCTTGCCGGCGTCCACCAGGTTCACCTGCTGCTCCTCGAGGCGGATGACGTTCTGCTGCTGGGCGATGTCGCGCAGCGAGGTCGAGTCGGGCAGCTCGAGGGCCTGCGCCAGCTCGGCCCAGGCGCGCCGGTACTCCTTCGCCAGGGCGACGTCGACCTGCGGCACCACGCCGGCGGCCGTGCGCGAGGCCCGGCGCACCGAGAGGTCGATGGCGCCGCGGGCGAGGCGGTCCTTCACCAGCTTCTGCAGCGAGGCCTCGAGGGCGCCCAGCTCCCTCGGGAGCCGCACCTTCACCTCGCAGAACTTGTGGTTCACCGAGCGGAGCTCGACCGAGAGCGATTCACCACCCACGGTCGCCTGCCCCGCGCCAAAGCCCGTCATGCTGTGGAGCATGCGCACCGCTGTAGTGGGCTTCGCCGGGGGAATCAATTTCCGACGGGCGCCCAGCGGTCGCGGGCTGCCCCCGGGCCGAGCCCCAGCCGCGAGCCGCGCCGTGCCCGGCGACGGGAGGGGCTCTTGCGCAGCCCCTCAGGCGCCGGGCTTGAGCTTCTCGACCAGCGCCGTCGTGCTGTGCACCTTGGGGTCGCCGGCCACCGCGGACCGCCCCCCGTAGGCGAGGACCTCGTCGCGCTCGGGGATGCTGTCCGGGGTGTAGTCGGTGCCCTTCACGTGCACCTCGGGCTTGAGGGCGCGGATGACGCGGCGCACGTCGGGCTCGTCGAAGAGCAGCACCGCGTCGACGCAGCGGAGCGCCGCCACGAGCTCGGCGCGCTCCCCCTCGGGGATGACGGGGCGGCCCGGGCCCTTGGCGGCGCGCGTGGAGGCGTCGGAGTTGAGGGCCACCACCAGGCGGTCGGCCAGGGCCTTGGCGCCCTCGAGGTAGCGGAGGTGCCCGACGTGGAGGAGATCGAACACCCCGTTGGCCAGCGCCACGGTCTCGCCCGCGGCGCGCCAGCGCTCGACCTGCGCCAGGGCGGCCTCGAGCGTCACAGCGCCAGCTCCCGGGCGAGCTCGGCCCGCGTCACCGTGGCGGTGCCCTGCTTCTGCACCACGAGCGCGCCGGCGACGTTGGCCAGGCCCGCGGCCTCGAGGGGGCTGGCGCCGGCGCCGAGCGCGAGCGCGAGGGTGGCGCTCACGGTGTCGCCGGCGCCGGTGACGTCGACGGCCTCGGCGAGCCCGTGCACGGGGAGCGCGACGGTGGGCTGCCCCCGCTGGAAGAGCGCCATGCCCCGGCGCCCGCGCGTGACGAGCAGCACCTGGCACCGCAGCCGCCGCAGCGCCGCGCGGCCCGCGCGCTCGAGCTGCGCCTCGGTCGTCACCGGCAGCCCGGTGAAGGCCGCCAGCTCGGGCTCGTTGGGCTTGGCCACGGTGAGGCCGGTGAAGCGCCCGAGCGCGAAGCGGCTGTCGACCACCACGGGCACGCCGGCGCGGGCGAGCTCCCGGAGCGCCGCGCGCGTCTCGTCGCCCAGCACGCCCGCGCCGTAGTCGGACACGAGCACCACGTCAGCCCGCGCCGCGCGGACCCGCTGCGCCAGGGCCGCGCGCACTGCCGGAGGCAGCGGCCCCGTCGCGCCCCGGTCGATGCGCAGCATCTGCTGCCGCGAGGTGGACTGGCCGCCGGCGAGCACGCGCGTGCGCGTCTCGGTGAGGAGGCCCTTCCCCGGGGCCGCGTGGAGCGCGATGCCCGCGGCGCGGAAGAGCGCCTTCACCTGAACTCCGACGGGGTCGGCGCCCACCACGCCGATGGCGGTGACGCGGCCGCCGAGGGCCCGGGCGTTGGCCGCGGCGTTCGCGCCCCCGCCCAGGCGCACCTCGTCGCGCTCGTGGCGGACGATCAGCACCGGCGCCTCGCGGCTCACCCGCTCGGTCTGGCCGAAGACGTAGTGGTCCGCGAGGAGGTCACCCACCACCAGCACGCGCACCCTGGAGAACCGGTCGAGCAGAGCCTGCACGGCGGGCCGTTTGGCACTTCGGCGCGACGGCGACAAGCGGCGGCGCTACGGTCGGCCGCCATGGGACTGCCCGAATCGTTCGCCGAGGCGCAGGAGAAGGTGAAGACGCTCAAGGCCGCGCCTTCCAACGACGACCTGCTGGAGCTCTACTCGCTGTTCAAGCAGGCCACCGTCGGCGACGTGTCGGGCTCGCGGCCCGGCATGCTCGACTTCAAGGGCCGGGCGAAGTTCGACGCGTGGACCAAGAAGAAGGGCACCGGCAAGGACGCGGCGATGACGGCCTACGTCGCCCTCGTCGAGCGCCTGCTCATGAGCTGAGCGGCGCGCCTCGGCGGGCGGCGTAGAGCAGCACGTGCGCCGAGCCCTCCGGGAGCCGCTCGGCGTCCTTCTCTGTGGTGAGCAGCCACGCCCCCGCGGCCCGGGCGGCGCTGATGGCGCGCTCAAGCTCCTCGGCTGAGAAACGGTGGTGGTCGCCGTAGGCGTGCACCGCCACCACGCGGGCGCCCAGGGCCTCCACGCTCGCCGCCACCCGCGCAGGGCGCGCGACGCCCAGGAGCAGCACCACGGGCTGCCCCCGGAGCGCCGTCACCGGGAGCGCCGTCACCGGGAGTTCCGTCACCGGGAGTTCCGTCACCGGGAGCGCCGTCACCGGGAGCGCCGTCACCGGGAGCGCCGTCACCGGGAGTTCCGTCTCCGGGAGTTCCGTCTCCGGGAGTTCCGTCACCGGGAGTTCCGTCTCCGGGAGCGCGGCGCCCCCAGGCGGGCGCACACCCGTCACCTCGAAGTGCACGTCGACGCCGCGGCGCCACACCTCGGTCGCGCGGCGGCGCGCGGTGGCGGGCTCGCGCAGGGGGCCAGCCGGCAGCAGCAGCCCGTTGTCGTCGCCGCCGTCGAGGAGCAGGTCCACGTCGCGCGCGAGGCGGCGGTGCTGAAAGCCGTCGTCGAGGAGCAGCACCTGCGCGCCCGCGGCCACCGCCTGCCGCGCGCTCTCCACGCGGTCGGCGCCGACCCACACCGTCACGCCGGGGCAGCGGCGGGCGATGAGGCGGGGCTCATCGCCGACCTCATCGACGGGCGGCAGGGCCGTGGCGTCGAAGCGCCGGGGAGCGCGGCCCGCCCGCCCGTAGCCGCGGGTCAACACGGCCACGCGCTGCCCCCGCGCGAGCGCCTCCTGGGCGAGGAGGATGACGACGGGCGTCTTGCCGGCGCCGCCGACGACCAGGTTACCCACGGAGATGACCTGCGCGCCCTCGAGCTTCACGGGGCGGCGCAGCCCCGAGTCCCACGCGAGGTGCCACAGGCGGCTGCCCAGCCCGTACACCCACGACGCGGGCAGCAGCGCCCAGGTGAGGGCGCGCCGGGGGCCGTACCAGCGGGCCTCCCAGCTCACGCGCGCACCCGCTCGTAGAAGCGCAGCACACGGTCGGCGATGGCCGCCGGCGCCTCGAGGGTCACCAGGCGCCGGCTGATGCCGCGAGAGCCCTCGACAAGCGCGGCCACCGTGGGCTCGACGAGCGCGTCGGCGAAGTGCGCCAGCGCGCCCTCGTCCACCGCCACCACGCGCACGCCGCAGGCCCGCGCCTGGGCCGCGGCCCGGGCGCCCCAGTCGTTGCCCAGCCCGAGGATCCACACCTCGTCGAGGGCCTGCAGGTGCCGGATGAAGGCGGGGCCCTGCTGGTAGCCGGTGAAGTGCACGGCGTCACCGAGCGGCGCGGCCTGCTCGCGGAGCGCGCCCTCGAGGCCGCCGTCGCCCACGAGCACCAGGCGCACGCCCGGGTCCTCCGCGTGGAGCGCGGCGAAGGCGTGAAGGCCGAGCGCGTGGCGCCGCGACGGCTGAAAGGTGGACACCATGCCCACGAGCTTCGGCGCGTCGGGCAGGCCGAGCTCGCGCCGGAGCGCCTGGCGATCATCGGCCGGGGTGAAGGCCTGGTCGACGAGCGGCGGCAGGAGCAGCACGCGCCGGCCCAGGAGCAGGCGGCCGATGGCCTCGGTGGGCGCGGTCCACCCGTCGGCGGCGGGCATGGCCCAGCGCACGGAGCGCGGCGCGTGGATGGAGCGCACCAGGGTGGCGCCGCGGAGGCGGCCGAAGCGCGCGAGGGTGTGATCGTGGCTGAAGTGGCAGTGCACGACGTCCACCGCGGCGCCACGGAGCGTCAGCACGTCGCGCAGCATCGCCAGCGGCGACGACTTCACCGACAGCTCGAGCGACAAGGGCGAGAGGAGGCCCAGGGGCTCGAGCCTTGGCACGGCGAGCTCCTCGCTGGTGTGCGCGCGCCGCTTCTGGTCGACGGCCACGTGCACCTCGTGGCCGAGGCTGCGCTGGGCGAGCGCGAGCTGGGTGACCGCCTCCGCGGGCCCGGTGAAGAACGGCGAGGCGAGCAGGTGCAGCACCCGCATCAGCGGCGCGCTCCACGACGAGGGTGACGGGCCGGCCCCACGAGGCGGCGTTTCGCACTTCGCCCCGCGGCCCACAAGGCCGGCTGGGCTCTACGCCATCGAGGCGAAGACCAGGTCGCACTCGTGCGCGAGCCGGGTGTCGATGCCGGTGACGCGGTCGCCGGCGTCGTGGGTGAGGTAGCGCAGCGTCACCTTCCGCCAGCGGATGTCGATGTCGGGGTGGTGGTCAGCGGCCTCGGCGAGGCGCGCGACCTGGCCGACGAACTCGATGCCGCGGATGAAGGCCGGGGCCTCGTAGGTGCGCGCCAGGGCCCGGCCCTCGAGGTGCCAGTCGGGGTGAGACGAGAGGAACGCGTCGAGCTCGGCGTCGGTCAGCGGGGTGGGCATGGTACCTCGGGGCTTAGCCCATCAGCGCGCCGGGGGCCCAGCGGGGAGCAGCGCCGCGAGGGCCTCGACGTTGCGGTCGCTGGCGCCGCTGATCTGCAGCACCGCGTCGTGGGCGAGGGCGCCGAGGGCGTCGAGGCTCTCGGGGCGCGCGAGCAGCTCGCCCGTCACCCGCACGAGGTGCTCGACGTCGTTGACCTGGATGCCGCCGCGGCCGACCAGCACCTGCACCGAGTCGCGGAAGTTCTCCATGCGCGGGCCGAAGAGCACCGGCTTCCCGTGGGCGGCCGGCTCGAGGATGTTCTGCCCCCCGCGGCTGGTGAAGCTGCCGCCGACGAAGACGAGGGTGGCCAGGCGGTACGCGCGGCCGAGCTCGCCGATGGAGTCGAGGATGACGACGGGCGCGCCCTCGGGGTTGCCCTGCGAGCGCAGGCCGACGTGGAGGCCGGCGTCGCGGGCGAGCTGCGCGACGCGATCGACGCGCTCGAGGTAGCGCGGGGCCACCACCATGCGCAGGTCGGGGGCCTCGGCGGCCAGGCGCTTGTAGGCGCCGAAGAGGAGCTCCTCTTCGCCCTCGTGGGTGCTCCCGCAGATCCACACCCGCGCGGGGTCGGGGAGCCCGAGGGCGGCGCGCAGGGCGTGCTCGTCGCCCGACTCGGCGAGCGGCACGAGGGCGTCGAACTTGGTGTTGCCGGTGACGCGCACGCGCTCCGGGGGCGCGCCGAGCTGTAGGGCGCGCTCGGCCTCGTCGTCCTCGCGCATGAGGAAGAGGTCGATGTCAGCCAGGGGGTTGCCGATGGCCTCGAAGAGCGCGCCGTAGCGGCGCAGGTGCCGCGCCGAGAAGCGGCCGTTGGTGAGCGCCACCTTCGCGCCGGAGCGGTGCGCCGCGCGGATGAGGTTGGGCCAGATCTCGGTGTACTCGAGCACCAGCAGGTCGGGCTGCACGGCGCGCACGGCCCGGCGCGTGGCGCCGAAGAGGTCCCACGGGGCGTAGATGACGGCGTCGATGCTCTTCTCGAGGCGCTGCCGGGCCATGAGGTGGCCGGTGTTGGTCATGGTGGACACGATGACCTTCGCGCCGGGGAAGCGGGCGCGGAGGCGGTCGATCATCGGCGCGAGGGCGAGCAGGTCTCCCGCGCTCGCGCCGTGCAGCCAGATGCGGGGCGCGCCGGACGGCGGGAGCAGCCCGGCCGGGTAGACGCCGAAGCGCTGCCACACGCCGTCGCGCGTCTTCTTCATCAGCAGCAGCACCGGGAAGAGCGCCGCGAAGACGACCCAGGTGGCGAGGACGTAGAGGAGCCGCATGGGCCGTCAGCGCGCCCCGGTGAGGCGGTGCACGAGCGCGCGGCCGGCCTCGGCCTGGTCGGGGTGCACGTAGACCCGCGAGAGCCGCACCGCGCCGGCGAAGCGCTCGTAGAGCGGCGTGTACTTCGAGACCTCGGTGAGGCGGCCGCTCGACAGATCGTGCACGAAGAGCGACGGCGCCGCGCCCTCGTCGAAGTACTTGCTGAGCACCCCGCGCGACTCGATGGTGAAGTGATCGACGCCGTCGGCGCCCAGCGCGGCGGAGATGGCGCCCAGGTCGTACTCCGGGTCGCGCTCGGTGAACTGGGCGACGCGCTTGTAGCCGCGGCGCTGGGCGATGCGCTCGGCCCAGCGGTTCTTCGAGCGGCGCAGCGCCGTGTGCAGCGCGACGTCGTCGCAGTCGAGGAAGGCCTCGGGGTCGGAGGGGATCTCGAACTCGCCGGGCGCCTCCTCGTAGTAGCGCCGCAGCATCCAGTCGAAGCTGACGGAGGTGTGGTGGAGGTAGACCGAGAGGAACATGTGGTAGCGGCTGAGGAGGAAGTCTTCGAAGGCGAAGATGGCCGCCTTGCCCAGGGCGAGCACGGCGCGGCCGTCGCGCTCCACGGCCTCGAGGTTCTGGAGGATCCACTCCACGTCGTAGCGGCCGTAGTTGACGCCGGTGAAGAACGAGTCGCGCAGCAGGTAGTCCATGCGGTCGGCGTCGAGCTCGCCCGAGACGATGGCGCGCAGGGCGGGCGTCCAGTCGACGCCGCCGGCCACGAAGCCGCCGTCGCCGGGCGGGAGCACGCCGGTGACGAGGGAGGCGACGAGCTGGGGCGTGATGCCCTGCGGGCCGTAGACGGTCTCGAGGGTGCGGGTGAGGCTGGAGTCGAGCAGCAGCTTCGCGGTGAAGTCTTCGTGCGTGGCCTGGCCGGCCTCGGCGCCCTTCATCCACGTCGGGAGGCCGAGGGCGGAGCGCGGCGGGGCGATGGCCTCGGAGGCGTGGCTCAGCGGCATGTGGCCCAGGTCGTGGCAGAGCACGGCGAGGCGCACGGCGGCGCGGAAGCGGGCGCGGGTGGGCTCGTCGAGGGTGGCGCGGGCGAAGATGGCGTCGAAGAGGCGCGAGGCGACGTGCATGGCGCCCAGCGAGTGCGCGTGGCGGGTGTGCGTGGCGCCGGGGAAGGCGAGATCGCCGAAGCCGAGCTGCCGCACGTGCCGCAGGCGCTGGAAGTGGCGGCTGTCGACGACGCGCGCCTCTTCGGGCGAGAAGGTGAGGCTGCCGTGGATGGGATCGCGGATGCGCACGCGCGCGTCGTAACGCGCGAAAGGCTTTCACTCCACAAGCGCGGTGCGTGCGTGGTACACGGTGGGCTTCACCCTGCATGCGCGTCGCGATCCTCCACAACCACGATCACGCTCTCCTCGAGGACGACCCGGGGCGCGAAGCGCGAGCCGACGTGGTGAAGGTCGCGGCGGCGATGGAGCAGGCGCTCTCGGGCTCGAAGCACGAGGTGACGCTCATCCCCGTGGAGCACGACCTGCCGGGCCTGCACGCGGCGCTCGGCGCCAGCCGCCCCGACGTGGTGCTCAACCTGTGCGAGTCGCTGGCCGGTGACAGCCGGGGCGAGATGCTGGTGCCGGGCATCCTCGAGCTGCTGCAGGTGGCGCACACGGGCTCCTCGGCGCTCTCGCTGGCCCTGGCGCTGCACAAGAACAAGGCCAAGGAGATCCTCAAAGCGCGCGGCGTGCCGACGCCCGAGTTCTGCATCGTCGGCCACGTCGAAGACCTCACGCGCATCGAGCTGCCCTTCCCGCTCATCGTCAAGCCCAGCCGCGAGGACGCGTCGGTGGGCATCGAGCTCGACTCGGTGGTGACGACGCGGCAGGGCCTGGGGCGCGCGGTGACGAAGGTGCTGCGCACCTTCCGCCAGCCGGCGCTGATCGAGCGCTACATCGAGGGCCGCGAGGTGTACGTGCCGCTGCTGGGCAACGGGCCGCGCCGCGCGCTGCCGCTGACCGAGATCCGCTTCGGGAAGGCCTTCGAGGGCCAGCCGCGCATCGTCTCGTACAAGGCCAAGTGGGACACGCAGTCGCCCGAGTGGCGCGACAGCCCGGGCGAGCTGACCGAGCTGCCGCGGGAGCTCGAGGCGCGCTGCGTGGAGGTGGCCATGGCCGCCTTCGAGGCGCTGGAGTGCCGCGACTACGGCCGGGTGGACCTGCGCATCGACGCCGACGGCCAGCCCTACGTCATCGACATCAACCCCAACTGCGATCTCCACCCGCAGGCGGGGTTCGCCAGGGCCGCGGAGGCCGCCGGCCTCTCGTACGCCGACCTGGCCCTGCACCTGGTGGACCTCGCCTGGGAACGTCGTCATGGAAATCAGGCCTCTCGCCCCGCCCGACCGGCAGCCGCTGTCCGAGCTGCTCGCCCGCATCGAGACCTTCACGCCGGACGAGGTAGCGTGCGCGCTCGAGCTCATCGACGCCGCGCTCACGCCGAGCAACCTTGACTACCAGGTGCTCGTCGCGATCCGCGAGAGCAAGCCGGTCGGCTACGTCTGCTACGGCCCGACCCCGATGACCGACGGCACCTACGACCTCTACTGGATCGCCTCCGACCCGCTCGTGCGCGGCCAGGGCGTCGGGGCGGCGCTGGTGTCGGGCATGGAGGGCGACCTGCGGCGGCGCAAGGGCCGGCTGATCCGCGTCGAGACCTCGGCCATGGAGGCCTACGGCCCGACGCGCGGCTTCTACGCGGCCATGCAGTACAAGGAGGAGTCGCGCTTCCGCGACTTCTACCGCCCGGGCGAGGACCTGATCATCCTCGCCAAGCGGCTCTGACCTCCGTGGCTCAAGGCGCGGGCGGCGGCGGGGGCGGCACCTCGCCGGCGGCGCCGAGCACCGGCGTCAGGCGGCCCTGGGAGAGCTCGTAGCGGGCGCTCTGGCCGCAGCCGAAGACGGTGAAGACGCGGTTGGCGTAGGTGCGCGAGAGCTGCGCGGCCGGGCACTGGAGGTCGACCGTGGCGCGGCGCTCGGGGGCCTCGCGCCAGTTGCAGATGCCGGTGCAGTGGAGCAGCGCGTGGTAGCGCTGGCCGCAGCCGTCCACCCGGTACGCGTGGTAGTTCTTCTCGACGGACTCCTCGAAGGTGGCCACCAGGGTCCGCTGATCGCAGGACAGGGCCCGGGCCGCGTCGGCGAGCAGGGTGTTCTCGCGCTTGGCGTTCATGCCCGGCCCGGCCGTCGAGACGTGCCGGCGGCAGCCCACCGCGCCCACCAGCGTCACCACCACCACGAAGCTCCACAGCGCGCGCGTCGTCATCGTCTCTCCCACGGTTAGAGGTCCACCTGCATGCCCAGCTCGACCACGCGGCCCGGCGGCAGGCCGAAGTAGCTCGTGGCCGAGAGCGCGTTGCGAGAGATGAACGAGAAGAGCAGCTTGCGCCAGCCCATCATCGGCGACTTGCCGCCGGTGAGCAGCGTCTCGCGGCCCAGGAAGTAGCTGGTGGTGGAGGGCTCGCACACCAGGCCCCGCTCGCGCGCGAGCACGAGGATGCGGGGCACGTTGGGCGTCTCCATGAAGCCGGTGAGCCAGCTCACGCGGAAGAAGCCGTTGCCCTCCTCGCTCACCTCGAGCTGCTCCTCCTTGGGCACGTAGGGCACGTCGCGCGGGAGGATGGACAGGAGCACCACCTGCCGGTGCAGCACCTGGTTGTGCTTGAGGTGGTGGAGGAGCACGGGGGGCGTGCCGTCGGGGTTGCCGGACATGAAGACGGCGGTGCCGCGCACGCGGAAGGGCTTGGTGGCCTCGAGATCTTCGAGCAGCGCCGAGAGCGGCATGAGCGACTGGCTGAAGCGGCGGCTGAGCTCGGCGCGGCCGCGCTTCCACGTCGTCATGAGCGCGAACATGCCCAGGCCGATGACCATGGGCACCCAGCCGCCCTGGAAGAACTTGAGGGTGTTGGCGAGGAAGAAGGGCACGTCGAAGGACAAGAAGAGGAGCACGAGCGGCAGCGCCTTCCAAATCGGCCACTTCCAGTTGCGCGTCACCACGTAGAAGAAGATGAGCGAGGTGATGGTCATCGTGCCCGTCACGGCGATGCCGTAGGCGGCGGTCAGCGCGCTCGACTTCTGGAAGACGAGCACCAGCGCGATGCAGGCCACCATGAGCGCGCTGTTCACCTCGGGCACGTAGATCTGCCCCTCGTGCTCGGCGCTGGTGTGCACGATGGTCACGCGGGGCAAGAAGCCCAGCTGCACGGCCTGGCGGGTGAGCGAGAAGGCGCCCGAGATGAGGGCCTGCGAGGCGATGACCGTGGCGCAGGTGGCCAGGCCCACCATCGGGTAGAGCAGCGCGCGGGGGACGATCTCGTAGAACGGGTTCTCGACCCACCCGTGGCTCAGGAGGTACGCGCCCTGGCCGAAGTAGTTGAGCAGGAGCGCGACGAGCACCAGGCCGAACCACGCCGCGCGAATGGGCTTCACGCCGAAGTGGCCCATGTCGGCGTAGAGGGCCTCGCCGCCGGTGATGCACAGCACCACGCTGCCGAGCACCACGAAGGCGTGCCAGGGGTCGTGCGCGAAGAGCGCGACGGCCCAGGCGGGGTTCACGGCCGCGAGCACCCGGGGGTACTCGACCATGGCCGCCACGCCGAGGACGGCGAGGGTGAGGAACCACACCAGCATCACCGGCCCGAAGACGCGCCCGATGCCGCCGGTGCCGCGCTTCTGCACGAGGAAGAGCCCGAAGAGGATGACGACGGTGATGGGCACGATGAAGCTGTCCATCGCGTGCGTGGCGACGCCGAGGCCCTCGACGGCGGAGAGCACCGAGATGCCGGGCGTGATGATGCCCTCGCCGTAGAGCAGCGACGCGCCGAAGAGGCCGACCAGCACCACCACGCCGCCGGGCCGGCTCCCGCGGTCAGGCACCAGGGCCAGCAGCGCGAACATGCCGCCTTCGCCCCTGTTGTGGGCGCGCATGATGAAGGTCAGGTACTTGAAGGACACCACCATCGTCAGCGCCCAGAAGACGAGCGAGAGGATGCCCAGCACGTTGTCGGGGGTGACGGCCATCGCGTGGGGGGCCACCTGGCCGTCCACCATGCCGAAGCACTCCTTCACCGCGTAGAGGGGGCTGGTGCCGATGTCGCCGAACACGATGCCCAGGGCGCCGAGGGCCAGGGGGAGGACCTTCTTCTGGGGGGCGTGGGCGGGCGTCGGCGGGGGAGCCTGCGCGGTGTCGCCCTGCGCGCTGCCCCCGCCGGGGGCCGCTGGCGCTGTCGCATCACTCATGGTCGCCGGCTCATAGCCCCATGCGTTCGGGCTGGGGAGAGATTCAGCCCCCGGCCCGTCATTCCGACAGCTTGGGGCCCCGAGACGGGAACGATGGGCCCCGGGCGAGCCGTGGTAAGTCTCACGGCTACTGACGGCGGGAGGGCTCGCCGCGGGGGTTCAATGGCCGACTCCGAGGTCGATCCGCTCATTGGCAAGGTGTTGAGCGGCCGCTTCGAGATCGTCGCCCCCATCGGCGTGGGGGGCATGGGCCGGGTGTACAAGGCGGTGCAGCAGCCGCTGGACCGGGTGGTGGCGCTCAAGGTGCTCAACCCGCGCTACGACGGCATGAAGGACCCGGGCTTCGAGCGGCGCTTCTTCCTCGAGGCGTCGATGACGGCGCGGCTGCACCACCCCAACACCATCACGGTGCACGACTACGGGCGCACCGACGACGGCATCTACTACATCGCCATGGAGTACCTCGAGGGCGAGACGCTCCAGAAGGTGCTGGCGCAGAGTGGGCGGCTGCCGTGGCCGCGCGCCCTCTTCATCGGCGGGCAGGTGGCGCGGTCGCTGCGCGAGGCGCACAAGCTGGGCCTGGTGCACCGCGACCTGAAGCCGGCCAACGTGATGCTGATGACGGAGGGCACCGGCGGCGACACGGTGAAGGTGCTCGACTTCGGGCTGGTGAAGTCCTTCACGCCCGAGAAGCCGAAGGAGGACGCGCCCGACGAGACGGGCCTCACGCAGGCCGGGGTGCTGCTGGGCTCGCCGCTGTACATGGCGCCGGAGCAGGCCCGCGGCGAGGCCGACCCGCGCACCGACATCTACGCCCTGGGCATCGTGCTGTTCCAGGTGATGACGGGGCGGCCGCCCTTCGTGAGCCGCGAGAGCATCGACGTCATCGTCAAGCACATCCGCGAGAAGCCGCCGGAGCTGCGGTCGCTGCTGCCGGAGCTGCCCGTGGAGGTGAACGCGCTGGTGATGAAGTGCCTCGAGAAGGAGCCCGGGGCCCGCTTCCAGACGATGGACGAGCTGCTCGACGCGATGCGGGGCACCATGGCCGGCCAGGGGCTCTCGGGGGCCTTCGCCGACCCGCGCACCGCGTCGGGCTTCATGCCGCGCACCACGCCGCCCGGCGGGCCAGGCGCCGCGACGCCCTCGCACACCAGCGCCGAGTCGGTGCGCAGCCACGAGGTGGAGCTGGCGAGCGCGGTGACGTCGACGCCGTCGAGGCTGCCGCTGCTGCTGGCCGTCGTGGGCGTGGTGGTGGTGGGCGCAGCGCTGGGGGGCGTGGTGGCCTGGCGCGCGAGCGCGGCCGGGCCGGAGGTGACGACGCCGCAGCCCGTGCCGACGGTGCAGCCGCCGCCGGTGGAGCCGCAGCCCGTCGTGCGGCCCCTGGAGGTGCGCTTCGAGGTGGCCTCCGAGCCGCCGGGCGCCGCGGTGCTGCGCGACGGACTGCAGGTCGGCGTGACGCCCTTCACGCTGACGCTGCCGCGCGAGGGCGAGGCGCCGGTGCAGGCCGAGCTGCGCTTCACCCTCGAGGGCTACGAAGACGCCGCGGCGGTGGCGCAGGGCCTGGAGGGCGCAGTGACGGTGTGGAAGGCGCTGGTGAAGAAGGCCGAGCCGGTGAAGCCCGTGGCCCCGGCACCGGGCGGCAAGAAGCCGCCGAAGGGGCCGAAGCCGCCCGACGGGTACAAAGACGACCCGTACTGAGCCCGCCCGGCGCCGCCGCGCCTCAGGGGCAGCGCGCCGCCCCGAAGACGCGCTCGCCGCAGCGCAGGCCCGTGACCTGGCCGTCGTCGTGGCGCTCGGTGATGCGGCAGGTAACCAGCTCGTCGCCGAAGCGAATGGACACCTCGTCGCCCAGCACGCGGTAGGTGCCGACGTCTTCGACCCACGGCAGCGGCCGTCGGGGCGAGCTGACCTCGGTGGCGTGCGACAGGTGCCCGCGGCCGTCGAAGGTGTAGCGCGTCGACGCGGCGATGGAGCCGCCGACGTCGCTGCAGAGCGACCCGCGGAGCCGGCCGGGCGGCAGCATCGGGGGAGAGAAGGTGATGGACTGCGCCGACTGATCGACGCGCTCGCGCAGGGGGCCGTAGCGGCTCGGCGGGCTCAGCCCGATGAGCAGCACGCCGCCCTGATCACCCACCACGCTGGCGGCCCGGGCGTAGAGCGCGCTGCCGTCAGGGGCCGTGGTCTCGAGGTCGACCGCGTGCGCGGTGCCCCCCTTCACAGGCAGCGGCTCGGGAGAGCCCCGCGGCCGGAGGAAGCGCCCGTCGTTGACGAACCCCTCCTTCGCGACGCGCTGAAACTCCTCGGCCGTGGCCTCCGCGCGGAACGAGGCGACGATGGCGACGGGCTCCGCGGGGCTGCGCAGCACGAGGGTCGAGCCCTCCACGCGGCGCGTCCACCCTTTGGGCGCGTGCAGGGCCCAGCCGTCGTCCTCGGCGCGGAAGACCGCGGCCTTCGGGACCTTCTGCAGCGAGGACGGACCGGTCGCCTTGCCCCGGGCCGTGGGCGCGAGGGCCACCAGGCGCCGGCGCGCCCCCTCGACGCGCTTGAGCACGACCGGGGCGCCGTCATCGAAGCGCAGCGAGAGCAGCTCGCCCTCGACGGAGGCGACGAAGCGGCCCTCCCCGCCGGAGGCGACGTAGGTTCCAGACACGCGGGCGTCATCGCCGACGGTGCCCTGCACGCGGCCGCCGAAGGCCTCCACCGTCACCGCCCCGCGCACGCGCGCGCCGAGCTGCTCGAGGCGGGCCTGCCCCCCTGACCCGGCCCACGCCCCCGTGAAGGGCTGCGCGAACCCCCAGGTGCTCGCCACCACCACCACCAGGACACTCCATCGAAGTGACGGCCTCATGAGGCCTCCTCGGGCCCGCCCACAGACACGCTGCGGACCACGGGGAGTCCTCTGCAAACTGGCGTCCATGCACAACTGCGCCGAAACGCGACGACGCGGTGCGCCCAGCCCGCAGCGGGTGCGTCGCATTGGGAGGGTGCGCAGGGGGTCGGCCGGGAAGGAGCGCGTCGAGCGGGGAGTGGTAGCCTGCCGCCCTCCCCAGCCGGTCCCCTGGAGCCGCATGCCGCGCTTCGATCAGCTCCGTGCGTCGTTGCTCGTCGCGGCGCTCCTGCCCGCCCTGGCGCTGGCCGACGCGCGCGTGGAGGCGCGGCGGCACTTCAAGACGGGCATGGCCCTCATCGCCGACGGCCGCTTCGACGACGGCATCTCGGAGCTGCTCGAGGCCTACAGCATTCGCCCGCACCCCAACGTGCTCTTCAACGTCGCGCGCGCGTACGAGGCGGCGGGCCGGCCGGCCGACGCGCTCGTGTATTACGGCCGCTACCTCGCGGCCTCGCCGCCCGACGCCGAGAAGGTGCGCCCGGTGGTGGCGAAGCTCGAGGCGCAGCTCCCCAGGAAGGGGGAGCCGCCGCCGAAGGAGGTGACGCCGGCGCCGGGCCCGGGCCTGCAGGTGGACGACGCGACGCTGGCGCGGCTCTCGGCCCTGGCGGAGCGCCTCGAGCGCGCGGTGGAGCGGGCCGAGGCGCGCGAGGCGCCGACGCCGGCGACTCCGCCCGGCCCCGCGGCGACGAGCGCCACGCCGGTCGACGACTTCGGGGTGCCCTACGAAGAGACGGTGGTGGCGGCGAGCCGGCGGGCGCAGGCGAGCCTGGAGGCGCCCAACGCCGTCACCGTCATCACGGGCGAGGAGATCCGCGCGTCGGGGCTGCAGTCGCTGCCGGAGATCCTCCGGCGGGTGCCGGGCGCGGAGGTGATGGTGATGGGCCTGGCGAGCGCGAACGTGTCGCTGCGCGGCTTCAACCAGCGCCTCTCGAACAAGGTGCTGCTGCTGGTCGACGGACGGCCGGAGTACCTGGACTTCCTCGGGCTGACGCCGTGGCCGATGTTGCCGGTGGGCCTCGAGGAGATCGAGCGGGTGGAGGTCATCCGCGGGCCGGGCAGCGCGCTCTACGGCGCCAACGCCATGCTGGGCGTCGTCAACGTCATCACCCGCGCGCCGGGCACGGGCCCGGTGGCCGAGGCCCACGCCTTCCTGGGCAACGGCAACTACGGCGGCGCGAGCGTCGTGGCCTCGGGCGGGCAGGCCGTGCGCTACCGGGCCTCGGTGGGCTACCAGCAGGGCGACAAGTACAGCCGCGACTACGGCGAGGGCCGGCCCGACGTGGTGGCGGCCTCGGCGGACCCGGCCCTGGGCTTGCGCTCGGCGCGCGGCAACCTCACGGCCTTCTACGCCTTCAACAAGGACTTCTCGCTGGCGCTCTCGGGCGGGGTGAACCGGCTCTACACGGAGCTCTACGCGCTGGGCCTTCTGCGCAACTTCTCGCTCGACGGGCTCAGCGGTTACACCAAGGCCGACTTCACGGGCGGGCCGGTGAAGGTGCGCTTCTTCTGGAACCACTCGGCCTTCGACGCGGGGCCGCAGTACGAGCCGCTCGGCCAGCGCTCGCTGCGCACGAGCGTGGACACCAACGTCTTCGACGCCGAGGCCCTCTTCCAGCAGGAGTTCTCGCTGGCGGGCACGCACGTGCTGGCGGTGGGCCTCTCGGGCCGGCTCAAGCGGGTGAAGTGGGGCTACATCGGCGCGCTCACCGAGGAGCTGCACGCGGCGGCCTTCGTGCAAGACGAGTGGCGCATCGTGAAGCCGCTGACGCTGGTGGCCAGCTACCGCATCGATCGGCACCCGCTGCTCGACAACGGCAGCCCGGGCTACGCGCAGTCGCCACGGGTGTCGGTGGTGTACCGCCCGTGGGAGAGCCACGCCCTGCGCGGCAGCGTCGCCACGGCCTTCCGGCAGCCCACCTTCCTCGAGAGCTACATGAACATCCGCACGCCGGTGCCGGGCGTGACGGGGGCCTCGGTGCTGACGCAGGGCAACCGGGCGCTGCGGCCCGAGCGGCTGCTCTCGTTCGAGCTGGGCTACCGGGGCGAGCTGCCGCGGCTGGGCCTCACGGTGGACGTGGCGGCCTACTGGAACATCGTCGACGACCTCATCGTGCTCTCGGCGGTGACGCCGGTGCCGCCGGGCGAGGCCTTCGACGCCGCGTCGCAGTCCTTCCTGCTGGGGCGCTCGCTCTTCTCGAACGACGGGCAGACGTACACGGCGCGGGGCGGCGAGCTGGGCGTGACGTGGAACGTGCTCAAGGGGCTCGACGTGCGGGCCTCGGCGGCGCTGCAGGCCATCGTGGCGAACCAGGCGGTGGCGGTGTGCGGGCCGTGCTCGCAGGCGCCGGGGGTGAAGGTGAACGCGGGCTTCAGCTACCGCTCGCCGGTGAAGCTCGACCTCTCGGCCGACGTGAGCGTGGTGACGGCGACGACGTGGATCGAGCGGGAGCCGTCGCCGACGGACCCCACGCAGGTGGCGAACCTGCAGAACCCGCTGGGCGCCTACGCGGTCATCAACGCGCGCGTGGGCTACCGCTTCTTCGAGGATCGCCTCACGGTGGCGGTGGTGGGCTCGCAGCTGGGCCCCGCGCACCAGGAGCACCCCTTCGGCAACCTCGTCTCCCGCCGCGTCTTCGCGACGCTCACGGTGCAGCCATGAAGCGCGCGCTCCTCGCCGCCTGCCTGCTGGGCCTCGCCGCGTGCGAGCCGCCGCCCGTCTTCCCCGGCGCCGACAAGCGACAGAACTCGCGGGCCGGGCGCATCGAGGGGCAGGTGGTGGTGAGCTCCACCGCGCGGGGCAAGGTGGTGCTCTTCCTCTACGACGCCGCCCGGCCGCCGCCGCCGCTGGGCACCGGCCGCCCCCTCACCTTCTCGGTGGTGCCGCGCGACGCGGTGTTCGGCGAGGCCGCCGACGGCGACGCGGGGCCCTTCACGGCGCCCTTCGCCTTCAGCCTCGTGGCGCCGGGGCGCTACCTCCTGCGCGGCTTCGTGGACGCCGACGACGACTTCATTCCCTGGTACGGCGTGACGGCCGACGTCACCGAGGGCGACGTGGGCGGCGGCGCGGTGACGGCCACGCGGGCGCTGCGCATCATCGAGGTGGGCACCGATGAGGCGGGGTGGCCGGTGCCGGCCCTCGACGTGCCCGTGACGCTGTCCGACGCGGCGCGGGTGCCGCTCGATCGGCCGGCCTTCTCGGTGCCTGCGGCGCCGGCGCTCGAGGGGCGGCCGGAGGTGACGCTCGCCGGGGCGCAGGTGAGCGTGGAGCTCGTCGCCACGCCGCTGGTCGAGGGGGTGGTGAGCCAGGCGAGCCCCGCCTTCCTCCTGCGCCTGGTGGACGACGACGGCGACGGGCTGCCCGACGACGCGAACGGCGACGGGGTGCCCGACGTGTGGCCGCGGGTGGTGGTGCGCAAGCTGGCGGGTGAGCACCCGCTCACCGACGAGAACGACCTCGATCGCAACGGGCTGCTCGACGCCGAGGGCGTGGACTACGCGCACGTGGACCCGGGCACCGGCGCGACCATCGCCGCCGACGGCAAGCCCGACCTCGTGGTGCTGGCCGCGGGCTTCGACGTGTCGGAGTACGCCGCGCAGCTGGTGGACGCGCAGGGCCGCGTGAAGCAGGCGCCGACGCCAGTGCCGCGGCTCACGCTGGTGCTGCGCGCGCGGGCGCTCGACGTCTCGGTGCCGGCGGCGCCGGGGGTGCTGCAGGCGGTGCCGGCGGGCACCTGGAGCATCACCGTCATTCAGCAGACGGGGCAGACGTGGCGGGTGCCCAACGAGCTGGCGCCGGGGCTCGCCGAGCCGCTCGGGCTGCCGGCCTTCGCCTCGCAGGGCCTGGTGGTGCGCACGCCGTGACGACCTGCCCCGCGCACCCGGCCGCGGAGATCGCCGGGGCCTGCGACCGCTGCGGGCGCTTCTACTGCCAGCCGGAGGCCCTCGCGCTCGACGGGAAGACCTACTGCGGCGACTGCGGCGGGCGCGACGACGTCGACTGGCTGGGCGCGTGGGGGCGGTTGCAGGAGGGCCGGCGCTCGGGGTTGGCCTGGTTCCTCCTGGTGCTGGGGCTGGGGCTGGTGGGCTGGGGCCTGGCGCTCCTCGTCGGCGCGGAGGGCGGCTGGCAGGGCCTGCTCGTGGGCGCGGGCCTGCTGGCCTTCGGGGTCGCCGCGGCGCTGTTCATCACCGCGTGGCGCTGGGCGCGCGAGGCGCTGCTGGGCGCGACGCTGGTGTTTCCGCTGCTGGCCTGGCTGGTGAGCCGCGAGGCGTGGACGCTGGCGACCGGGGCGCCGGGGCTGCTCCTGGCGCTCTCGGCGTACACCGACGTGCCCACGGCGCTCTTTCTCCGCCGCCCGGTTCCGCGGAAGGCGCTGCGCAAGCACTACGACCGCCAGGGCAGCAACCCGCTGGCCATCACCGCCTCACGGCTCGCCTTCGTGAGCCTCGTGGTGCCGGGCCTGGGGCTGCTCAGCCTCATGCTGGGCGTCGTGGCGTGGAGCCGGGTCGACCTGGCGGCGACGCCGCCGGTGGGCAACCGCTCGGCCGCAGCGGGCGCCGTCTTCTTCTCGCTCTTCACGCTGGCGCTGTGGGGCACGACGCTCGCCGGTCGGGGCTGGTAGGCGGGGCGGCCGGGCTGCTGGCGCACCTGACGCTGCCGGCCTTCGCCTCGCAGGGCCTGGTGGTGCGCACGCCGTGATCCGGTGCCTGAACTCAGGGAGCCAGCCGCGCCCCCGGGAAGCGCAGATAGAGGCCGCTCTCTGCGGTGCAGCTCGCGACCCCATCGCACCGCTCTACGGGCACGACGACGCGGCTGAGGATCACGAGCTCGCCTTCGACAAGCTGGAGCGGAAACGCGTCAACCGAGGGCGCGCTGCCGGTCAACCTCAGCTCGCCACCGATCCGGCCCACCTGAACGTTCACGAAGGCGATGGTCTCGCTCCCCTCATCGTAGGTGCGGCGGAACCCCATGAGCAGCTCGAAGTGTTCGTCCGCGGGCGGCTCGAGACGGAACTCGACCCGATCACCTGGGTGAATCGTTCCACTGGGGCTCAGCCGCGTGGCCGTTCGCGGCACCTGCAAGCCCGGGAAACGCGCCTCGATTCGGGCGGTGGAATCTTCGAGGATGATGTCGCCGGGCCCGTTCGCTGCCGAGGACAACTCGAACGTGGGTGGCTCGCACCACTCGCTCCCGGAGTTGCACGAGCCATGGACGATGCTGCAGCTGCCGGAGGTCCCCTGCCGCTGACCGGCGAACTTCTCCATCACGACGCCGTTCCACGTCCCCTTCGCGTCAGCCTGCAGCTCACAGTCCGGGTAGGACCCGGCGGGGAGCTCCACCCTGGCGGAGAGCGGCCGCCCAGGTGCCAAATCGAACCCATCGAGGAAGGGCAGCGTGAGGTCGAGCTTCATGCTCTGAAAACGGCTGAGGGGAATGGTGGCGTCGCAGCCGACCAGGGACAGACACAGGGCGAGCAAGGCGGGGCGCATGGCGTCACCTCAGCGTGCCATCGGCGCGAAGCGCCGTACAGGCCTGACCCTCGGTCGGGCGTAGCTCGAGCTTCGCCGCCGCGACAGCCGATGGCTCTCGATGACGTGAGGCCGCCTGGCGTCGTCGCCCGCGCTTTTCACCTCGCCCACGGGCCGTGGCAGGTCAGGCGTGAGGCTGACGGCCCTCCTGGCCTTCGCCGACGTCTCGCGCCACCAGGCCTGGGGTTGCTCAGCCTCATGCTGGGCGTCGTGGCGTGGAGCCGGGTCGACCTGGCGGCGACGCCGCCGGTGGGCAACCGCTCGGCCGCAGCGGGCGCCGTCTTCTTCTCGCTGTTCACGCTGGCGATGTGGGGGGCGACGCTCGCCGGGCGGGCCTGGTAGGCGGGGCGCCGCCGCGAAGGTGGTGACCGGCGCGGAGCGCGTCACCGGCGAAAGAGGAAGTTCAGCGCGTGGCGGTCCGCGGGCGTCGTCGGGTCGAAGAAGCCGAAGCCCACCACGAGCCCCGCCATCACCAGGTGCTGCGCGCCCGCATGGCCGAAGACGCGCCAGACGTACTGGAGCTGCGCGCCGGCCGACAGCGCGAGGCCCGCCACGAGAGGGAGGCCCACCTGCGCCGTGAGCCAGGGCGAGGCGAAGTCGAACGAGCGATCGACGTCGGCGCCCTGCCGCACCGAGGACAGCCCGAGGAGATCGAGCCCCGCCTCGCCGACGAAGAAGGGCCGGGCCGGCTCCATCGCCGACACCGTGAGGAGCGCCGCGGCGCCGAAGGCCGCCCCCTGCACGACGCCCTGCGGCCGGGCCCGGAACTGCAGAAGCGCGCCAGCCCTGGCGCCGGGCCCGGGCTCCAGTACCCCGGCGGCCAGCGTCGCCTCGTGCGCGTGGCCGGCCGGGCCCCCCAGCGGCGCGGTGAGCCCGTACTGCGCGCGCAGCACCGCCGTCGGGCGGACCCCGGGCCCCGCGCAGCCGGCGAGGGCACCGAAGAGGGCAAGGAGCAGGCGCGCGCGCATCAGGCGCGACGCAGTTGAGCACAGCGCGCGGGCCCTGCGTGACGACGTCTCCACCGCAGGGGCCCCGGTGCGGCACCACCAGCGCCGGGTAAACTCCTGGCGGTCCGTTAGTTCGGTTGGCCCCACACCAGGGCTGCGTTCCCCGCGCTCATCCACTACGTTTCAAACATGGATCCCCTCGCGAGCCGGCTTCGTCAGGCCTTCGAGCTGACCGCGCTCGCCGAAGGGATGCTGCGTCAGCGACTCCGGCGCGAGCACCCCACCTGGGCTGACAAGACCATCGCCCGCGAGGTCGAACGATGGCGCCTCTATCGCCCCGGCGCGGAGCACGGAGACGCGGTGGGGCGAGCCCGTCCGCTGCGCCAGCGCCGGCGGGCCCCCTCGTCGAAGCGCTGAAGACGATTCACGCAGACCTCGAGGAGCTCGCGGCCAGCCACGCGCTCATCGGAGGTCTCGCCGTGTCCGCGCGCGCCGAGCCGAGGACGACGCGGGACGTCGACCTGGCGGTCCTGGTGGAGTGCGACGAGGACGCCGAACGGATCCTCTTCGCGCTTCGGGCCAGGGGGTACGCGGTTGCTCCGCTCATCGAGCAGACCCGGACGAAGCGCCTCGCGACGGCGCGGCTCCGCTGGCGAGCGGGCGGCACCGACAGCGTCATCATCGACCTGCTCTTCGCCTCCTCTGGAGTCGAGCCGGAGGTCGTTCGCGCTGCCGACCTCACGGAGCTGGTGCCGGGGGTCTTCATACCGGTCGCGACGGTGGCAGACCTCATCGCCCTCAAGGTGCTCGCTCGAGACGATCGCACCCGCCCTCAGGACTTCGACGATCTCCGAGCGCTCCTGTCGGTGTCTTCGGCGAGCGACCGCAGGAAGGTCGCGAAGCTGCTGGAGCTCATTCGCGCGCGCGGCTTCAGCAGAGGTCGGCGGCTCGACGCCCACTGGCAAAAGGCGCTCGCGCTTCTCGCTCCACCGTCCAGGCGACTGAGTGCTCGGCCTCGACGCTCCCCGTCATGAGGACCACCTGGTCGAACCTGAAGTTGACCCGCGCTCGTGGAGCGCGTCGGGCTTCGCGGAGTGTGGCGCCTGGGTTGAGGTGTCGTACGGCGTGAGGGCCGTGCTAGGCCGGGCGTGATGCTGACGGCCCTCCTGTCCCGCGCCGACGTCTCGCGCCACATGCAGGCGCTCCACCTGCTGCGCGAGCTCCGCGAGGCCCTGGGCGCGCGGGTGCGGCCGACCTCGGCGCGCACGCTGCGCTTCGACGCGCCGGGCGACGGCGCCTCCACGCTGGTGCGCCAGGCCACCCTGCCCGGCCTGCCCGCCTACGAGGTGACGGTGCGCGCCGAGTGGCCCGGGCGCGCGCGCTCGGTGCTGCAGCTCCACGACGCGGCGACGGGGCAGCTCCTCGCGCTGATGGACGCGGGCCACCTCACCTCGCTGCGCGCCTCGCTGGTGAGCGCCCTGGCCACCGACGTGCTGGCCCGGGCCGACGCGAAGCACGTGGCCATTCTCGGGGCGGGCCCCGCGGCGAGCGGCGCGCTCAAGGCGCTGCGGCTGGTGCGCAGCATCGAGCAGGTGTGGCTCTACGAGCCCAACGCGGCCGACAACTTCGAGCTCGCCCAGCGGCTCCAGCTCTCGCTGGCCATGGCGGTGCGCGCGGTGGACTCGGCCCAGGAGGCGGTGCAGGCCGCCGACATCGTGGTGCTGACGGGTGACGTGCCGCTGGGCGTGGCCGTGGTGCCAGCCGGCGCGCACGTGACGGTGCTGGCCGCGGAGCGCTTCGTCGAGCCGCCGCTGCCCGCCCCGCTCTTCGCCCGGGCCCGCCGCTTCTGCGACGTGAGCGAGCCGGCCCTCGAGTGGGGCGCGCCCTTCGAGGCCGAGCTGGGCGAGGTGCTGGCCAGCCAGAAGGACGGCCGTCTGGGCCCCGACGAGGTGACGGTGTTCGCCAGCGTGGGGCCGGCCTTCCTCGATCTCCTCGCGGCCTGGCACGTGTACGAAGGCGCGCGGCACGACGAGGCGCTCACCCGCATCGACCTGGAGGCATGAGATGGCGCGAGGCACGACGACGTTCGCGGTGGGCCTGGGGGCGCTGCTGAGCCTGTCCTGCGTGAAGCGGGTCGAGCCGGCGGTCACCGGGCGGCAGGTGGTGCGGCTGCTCGCGGCGACGCCGGAGCGCGAGACGGCGCGCAACCCGCAGCTGGCCGAGCACCTCGAGGCCGACACCGACCAGGAGCGCACGCCGCGCATCGTCGCCGTGGGCGAGACGCCGCTGCTCCCGGCCGAGGGCGTGGAGGTGAAGCTCTACGGCGACGAGGCCGGCACCCAGGGCTTCCACGTGGACAACGGCATCCTCCTCGAGGTGCTCTCGGACGACGGCCAGCGCCACGCGCGCGCGGCCGTGGGCCTCTTCAACGGGCTGGCCGAGGGCAAGGAGAACATCGATCTGCTGGGGCGGCGCACCTTCCGCTTCGAGGCCGGCGAGGTGAACCTGGCCACGCTGCTGCCGGAGAAGGGCCGCTTCCGGGTGCGGGCCACGGTCCTCGACATCGGCGGCGTCGGCTCGGTGAGCGACGTCTACCTGGTGCTCGAGCCGCGGAGCGCCACGGCCGGCGACGAGCTGCGCGAGCGCTGACGCTCAGGCTCCGCGGCGCCCACCGTCGTCGCTCAGAACGAGCCGAGCGAGTGCAGCCCCTGCGAGGTGGTGCCCACCATGCAGGCCAGCCCGATGCACGCATCGCAGCCGTCGGCGCCGCAGATGTCGGTCTCCGTGAGAGGCCTGGGGCCGCTCGCGGCGACGCCGGCCGCGGTGCCCGCCGCGACGGCCGCGACGCCCACGGCGATGGCCGCCCAGAAGTACCACTTGCTGGTGATCGGCTCGGCGGGGCCGGGCTTCACGACGGACACGGGGCCCGGGTCGGTGAGGCCGGGCGTGAGCGAGGTGTTCACCGGGCGATCGGTGGCGGCGAAGGTGCGCTCGGTGCCTGCGTTGAACTTCACCACCACCGGGTAGTCGCGGCCGGCGACGAAGGTGATCTTCTGCGAGTCTTCGCGGAAGCCCTCCTTGAGCACCGTCACCTCCGCGGGCCCCGCGGGCACCTCGACCTCGGTGAGCGGCGCGGTGCCGATGGAGCGCCCGTTGAGGAGCACCGTGGCGCCGGCGACGTCGCTCGTCACCGAGAGCACCGCGGCCACGGGCGTCAACTTCGCCTCGACGTCCACCGTCTTGCCGCCGGGCACGAGCACCTTCTTCACGAAGGCCGCGTAGCCCGGCCGCTTCACGGACACGGTGCGCTCGCCGGCGGGCACGCTCTGCGAGGGCAGCGGCAGCGCGCCGATCTCCTTGCCGTCGATGGAGAGGATGGCCCCCGACAGCGGGCTGGCCAGCTTGATGACGAGATCTCCCTTGGCGGCGATGGGCGCGATGGGCGCCAGGTCGTCGTCGGCGGCGACGGGCTTGGGCTTGGGCTTCGGCGCGACCGGCCTGGGCTTCGGCTTCGGCTTGGGCTTCGGCTTGGTGGCGCCGGGCTTGAACGGCGCCAGGGGCGCGAGGTCGTCGTCGTCGTCCTGCGCGAACGCGGAGGTGGACAGCGCCACCGCGAGCATCGTGATCCACGCGCCCTTCATCATGGTCGCAGACGGTAGCACGGCCAGCCTGTGGATCGAGCGTCGTGGCCGTGTAGGGTGGCCGCATGTCGTCGCGCTGGTGGGTCATCGTCCTTCTGGGGCTCGGGTGCGTCACGCCCGTCGCCCCGCCGCCGCCGGAGCCGCCGCCCCCGCCGCCCATCGTGGTGCCTGACGGCTGCCTCGCGCTCCAGGACGGCGCCTGGGTGCACGCCAGCGATCCCTCGTTTCGCTACGCGGCCCTCGACGACGGGGGCACGCTGACCCTCGCCATCGAGCGCCTGCAGGGGCCCGACGCGGGCTTCGTGCCCCGGCGCTTCCGCGACGCTGGCGTGGAGGGCGACGCCCCGCCTCCGAAGGCTCGCAAGACACCCGACGCCGGGGTCCTCCGCCTCGACGGGGGCGCCGACGGCGGGGCCGACGCGGGAGCCCCCGATGCCGGCGCGCCCCTCGAGGCCGACGACGCCGGGGTCGAAGCGCTCGTGCACCTCACCCTGGCGCGCACGCCCGCGGGCTTCGTGGGCCACGTCACCACCACCTTCCGGCACCCCGCGGGCCGCACCTGCGAGGTGCGCTTCCCCACCACGGTGCTGGCCTGCGCCGACGGCGGGCTGACCCTCGAGACGGACACCGCCGCGGCCGTGGGCGACGCCTGCCAGCCGCCGGCGCGACCCCAGGGCCTCACCCGTGAGGTGCACACCCTCGTCCGCCCCAGAGGCCCTTGAGCCCCTTCGGCGCACAGCGTCATGGGCCCGACGCACGGGGCTGACCGCGACGGCCGTGTCCGGTGTAGGGTGACGCGCATGTCTCGTTCGCTTGCGCTCGCCGTTGCGACCTTCGCGGTCGTCGTCTCGGGCTGTGACTGTGGCCAGAAGATCGTCCCCAAGGACCAGTGCCTCGGCGTCGCGGGCCAGCAGGCCGATCGCAACGATCCCTGCGAGAGCAACAGCGAGTGCAGCGACCACTTCGCCTGCAAGCCGGTGAAGGACCGCGAGGGCCTCACCTGCTGCGTCTTCAACGATCGCGCGTGCACCACCGAGGCCGACTGCTGCCCCGGCCAGACGTGCCCGGCCGAGCGCAAGAAGTGCTTCGACCGCTACGTGAGCTGCCAGACCGACGCGGACTGCGGCGACAAGGGCGATCGCGTGTGCGAGGTCTACACCGACTTCTACGGGAGCTCCTCGCGCTGCCGCTTCAAGCCCTGCGGTGCGCTGGGCGAGTGCGCCGAGGGCCAGTCGTGCTTCCAGGGCGAGTGCATGGCCGACCTGCCGTGCAACGGCACCTGCGCGGCCGGCGCGGCGTGCGTGCCCTCCATCGACCGCTGCCAGGACTACGCCTCGCCCACGGGCCGCCCGCAGGCCGCGTGCCCCGTGACGTGCACCGCGGGCTTCATCGCCACCTTCAACGACGCGCGCAACATCTGGGACAGCTGCCAGCTCGACGCGGTGGCCTGCGTCTGCGCGCAGCTCCCCAGCCTGCGCAGCAACGACCTGGGCCGCTTCTCGGCCGTCGCCGCGGACCCCGGCAGCGCGCTCTACGTGTCCACCTACGACGGGCAGTACGGCGACCTCGTGGTGCTCAAGTACGGCCTCGACGGCACGAAGCAGGCCACCGAGTACGTCGACGGCGTGCCGATGGCGCCGGTGAAGTACGGGCCCTCGGGCGCGCGCGGCGGCATCGTGGAGCCGGGCCCCGACGTGGGCCGCTACACCGACGTCGCCGTGGGCAGCGGGCGCGTGTACGTGAGCTACTACGACGTGAGCAACGGCGACCTCAAGGTGGCCGTGCGCAGCGCCACCGGCACCTGGGCCACGCACCGGGTCGACGGGCTCTCCGCCGACCTGGGCCTCTACAGCTCCATCGCCCTCGACCGCGACGGCCTGCCCGGCGTCTCGTACTTCCAGCGGGGCGGCGAGGCGACCTTCAACGTGATGGACTGCCCCACGCCGCGGCCCACGGGCGCCACCAAGTACGTCACCGCGCTCAAGTTCGCGAAGGCCACCACGGCCACGCCGGCGAGCGACGGCGACTGGCAGGTGAAGACGGTGGCCTGCCTCTCGCGGCCGCCCCCCATCTGCGACGCCTGCACCAACCTCTGCGCCGACCCGGGCACCGGCCCCGCGTGCCTCGCCGCGGGCACGGGCTGCACCGGCTGCACGAGCGACGAGGCCTGCGTCAACGTCAACGGCTCGAACGTGTGCGCCGAGAAGGTGACGCCCAGCGACCTGCAGTCGGTGCCGGCCGGCGTGGGCGTCTTCTCGTCGCTGGCCTTCAAGGACAAGGACGCCATCATCGCCTACATGCGCCGCGCGGTGCCGGCCATGAGCGCGCCCGACGGCGACCTCTACGCGGTGACGGTGAGCGCCGCGGGCACCGTGGGCGTGCCGGTGCTCATCGACGGCAGCGGCGACACGGGCTACTTCCCCGACGTGAAGGTGGACCCCACCACGCAGGGCTTCGCCATCGGGTACCACGACTTCTCGAGCAAGGCGTTCAAGTTCTACTTCTCGCCGCAGCTCCAGGGGGGCGTGACGCCGGAGATCATCGATCGCGGCACCAACCCCACCATGCCCGGCGAGCAGGGCTGGGTGGGCACCGACAGCGCCATCGTCTTCGGCCCGGCGGGCGTGGTGTGGGCGCTCTACCAGGACGCCACGCGCGGCGACCTGAAGCTGGCCAAGCGCACCGCGAGCTGGGCCGTGCAGCCGAGCCCGCGCACTGAGGGCGCCGTGGGCTTCTTCGCCGACGCCGTCTTCACCGACGGCAAGCTCTACGCCACGCACGCCCGCATCCGCGCGCGGCTGGTGCAGGGCGAGCCGCAGGTCGACAACGCGCTGCTGCTCGAGTCGCTCACCAGCCCGTGACGACGCCTGGCGCGGTCGACGGCCTCGTGCCGGTGACGCTGACGGTGGACGACCCGCCCGCGCTCGCGGCGCGCTACTACCCCAACGGCCGCACCGGCGGCCTCACCGTCGACGGGCCAGCCCCGGGCGTGCTGGGGCAGCGCATCGCCCTGCGGGTGGTGGTGAAGAAGCCCGCCCGCGAGTTCCTCGTCGAGGGGCAGCTCGCCTGGGCGCGCCACCGGTCGGGCCCCGGGCAGCCCGCGGGCTTCGGGGTGGACTTCCGCCTCGACGACGACCGCGCCCGGGTGCGGCTGCTCGCCTTCGCGCGCAAGGAGCTCTCGCTCGACGCCACGCGGGTCGAGCAGCGGCACCAGGTGTCGCTCTCGGTGAAGGTGCTGCACCGGGGCACGCTGCGCCGGGAGCAGGTGGCCGACCTCTCGGTGCACGGGGCCTTCATTCGCACGTGGAACCCGCCGGCCATCGGCGAGCAGGTGCAGCTCTCGCTCCGGCCGCCGCTGTCGCTGTTGCCGTTGGAGCTCACAGGCACCGTGGCGTGGACGCGGCGCACCGGCGACCACACCGGCATGGGCGTCACCTTCGCCCTCGAGCCCGCGCAGCGCGCGCGCCTCGAGAAGCTGGTGGCCCGGCTGGCGCGCTGAGGCGCTGTCGGCTCAGGCGCGCTCGTCGTCGCTCAGCCGCGCCCGGCGATCGCGGTGGTAGTGCGGCGCGCACAGGCCGCGGGCCAGCACGGGTCGCTCGCAGCCCTCCACTGCGCAGCGCACGGCGCGCTCGGGCAGGAGCCGGTTGGGGCCCAGGTCGAACATCGCGTGGCCCACGGCGATGAGCTTGTCCACCTGGTGCCGCGAGAGGTGCGCGCGCCGGGCGAACTCCAGCAGGCGCGCGTGCGCGGGCTCGCTCGCGTCCACTGCGGCGCCTTCGCGGAGCAGGTCGGCCACCGGCACCTCGAGGGCCCGGGCGATGGTGAGGAGCGTCTCGTAGCTGGGGCTGCGCGAGCCGCGCTCGAGCAGCGAGGCGAAGCTGACGGAGATGTCGCAGCGGCGGGCGAACTCCTCCTGAGTCAGCCGCAGCGTCTCGCGGAGTTGGCGCACGCGCCGCCCGAGGAGGTGCAGGGAGTGTGCTTCGCGCTCGACGCTCACTGGCAGTACCCCTGGGCGTTGCAGGTGCCTCCCTGCGGGCAGAGGTTGCCGGTGCAGCAGCGGAAGCCGACGGAGCCGCAGCAGAAGCCGCTCTGGCACTGGAGGCCGCCGCAGTCGGTGGTGCTGGTGCACCCGGTGAAGCAGGTGGCCTGGGTGCTGCCGGCGATGGTGCCGCGGTCGCAGACGTAGCCGGTGCGGCAGCCGCCGGCGCCGCCGTCCCACGCGCAGTGCTCGAGGCACAGGAGGTTGGGCGACGACGCGTAGCGCGAGCAGCTCGCCTGCGACGGGCAGGTGGCCGAGTCCGACTCGTTGCAGGTCTGCGTGCAGTAGCCGCCGGGCCAGAGGGTGCCGTTGCTGGCGATGCAGGAGTTCGTCTGGCAGTCGGCGAGCGTGCTGCAAGGGCCGCCAAAAGGACTGCCGGTGGCCACGGTGCAAGTGCCCGACTGGCAGGTGCCCACGCTGCACACGTCGCTGGCGCAGCAGGGCTGCCCGGCGTTGCCGCAGGCCTGGCAGGTACTCGAGCGGCAGACCGTCTGGCCCAGGCACGCGGTGCCGGTGGTGCAGCAGGCCTCGCCGGCGTTGCCGCAGGCGGTGGTGGGGCGGCAGGTGCCGCTCATGCAGGCGTTGCCCGACTCGCAGGTGGTGCCCTCGCAGCAGGCGAAGCCGGCGGCGCCGCAGCAGAAGCCGCGGGAGTCGCAGGTGGGCGCCGCGCCGCAGGTGACGTTCGAGGTGCAGCCGGGGAAGCACACCGGCACGCCGGAGGTGCCGGCGTTGGCGTCGCAGACGTAGCTGGTGCGGCAGCCGCCGGGCGCCATGCCCGGGCTCGAGCACTGCTTGAGGCAGATGCGCGACGGGCCCTGGAGGCTGGGGTTGGTGCCGCACTGGCTGCCGGCGAGGCAGTCGGTGGCCACGGCGCAGCCCTTGGTGCAGTAGCCGCCGGTGAAGCCGACCTGGAGGCACGCGCCGTCGAGGCACTGGGTGTCGGCGGTGCAGGGCTCGCCGGTGCCGCGCTGGGTGACGCCGGAGTCGGTTTGCGGGGCGACGCAGGTGCCGCCGCTGCAGGTGGCGCCCGTCGTGGTGCAGGTCTGGTTAGCGCAGCAGGCCTGGCCCACGGCGCCGCAGGGGCCGGCGTCGGGCTGGGGTGGCTGGCAGAAGCCGCGGTCGCAGGCGAGGGCCAGGAAGCACTGGCTCCCGGCGCAGCACGCCTGGCCCTGCTGGCCGCAGGGGGCGCCGCTGTCTTCGCCGCCGCCGCCTCCCGTGCCGCCGCCCGTTCCGGCGTCTTCGAAGATGACGCTGGCGTCGGGGTTCCGCGCGCAGCGGCCGGCGCCGCAGAGCTGGTCGGGCAGGCAGGCGCGGCAGTCGGCGCCCATGCTGCCGCAGGCCTGGCGCGACTGGGTGTCGCTGCCCAGGCACGCGCCCTCGGCGGAGCAGCAGCCGGAGCAGTTGGAGGGCTGGCACTTCACCGCCTGGGTGCCGCAGGCGAGGAGGGCCGAGGCGGCCAGGAGGGCGAAGGCGGCGCGAATCATGGACGCCATGCTACGCGCAGCCCTATCTTCGGCGCACCATGACTTCGGCAGACGTGGCGCACTACTACTTCAAGAAGGCGGCTCGCATCATGGACGTGGGCGAGCGCATCGAGACGCTCCTCGTCACGCCGCTGCGAGACGTGCGGGTCCAGGTGTCCATCGAGCTGGACAACGGGGAGATCCGCACCTTCCAGGGCTACCGCTGCCAGCACGACAACGCGCGGGGGCCGATGAAGGGCGGGCTGCGCTACCACCCCCAGGTGGACGCCGAGGAGGTGCTGGGCCTGGCCTCGCTCATGACGTGGAAGACGGCGGTGGTGAACCTGCCCTACGGCGGCGCCAAGGGCGGCATCGCGGTGGACCCCACGCAGCTGTCGGTGAAGGAGCTCGAGCGCCTCACGCGCAAGTTCGTAGACCAGGTGCACGACGTCATCGGCCCGACGCGCGACATCCCCGGGCCGGACATGAACACCAACCCCCAGGTGATGGCGTGGATCATGGACCACTACTCGCGCTACCACGGCCACTCACCGGCGGTGGTGACGGGCAAGCCCGTGGAGCTCTACGGGAGCCGCGGGCGTGACTCGGCCACGGCGCGGGGGCTGCTCGTGGTGTGCAAGCAGATCCTCCAGGACGTGGGCGTGCCGATGCGGGGCATGCGCTTCGCGGTGCAGGGCTTCGGCAACGTCGGCAGCCACGTGGCGCGGCTCTTCCACGACGCCGGCGGCGTGCTGGTGGCCGTGAGCGACCTGCACGGCGGCGTGCAGAACCCGCAGGGCCTCGACGTGCCGGCGCTCTTCGAGCACGTGCGGCGCACCGGGAGCGTGAAGGGCTTCGGCGGCGGCGAGGCCTGCACCAACGAAGACGTGCTGGTGGCCGACTGCGACGTGATGGTGCCGGCGGCCGTCGGCGGCGTGGTGACGAAGGAGATCGCCCGGGAGGTGCGCGCGCGCATCGTGCTCGAGGGCGCCAACGCCCCGTGCCTGCCGGAGGCCGACGAGGTCTTCGAGGAGCGCGGCGTGCTGGTGGTGCCCGACATCCTCGCCAACTCCGGCGGCGTGACGGTGAGCTACTTCGAGTGGGTGCAGAACCTCCAGCACGTCACCTGGGACGAGGAGCGCGTCAACGCCGAGCTCGAGCGCATGATGGCCGACGCCTACGAGAAGGTGGGGCAGATCAGCCGCTCGCGGAAGCTCCCGCTGCGCACCAGCGCCTACGTGCTGGCCATCGGCCGGGTGGGCAAGGCCACCGTGCTCCGAGGCATCTGACGCGCCCCGTTTTTCCCCCAACACGATCCCCGCAGCACCGCGAGGCAATGACATGGCCATCTCCACAGCGCTGGTGAAGAAGCTCGTGCAGATCCCCATCTTCGGCGGGCTGACGCTCGGCGAGGCGGCGGAGTTCTTCGACGTGGCCGTCGAGTCGTCCATCGGCAAGGGCGCGACGCTCTTCCGCGAGGGCGACGACGGCGACGCGCTCTACGTCATCCTGGAGGGCGAGGTGGCGGTGACGCGCAAGGGCGTGGAGCTGGCGCGCCTGGGCCAGCACGCGGTGGTGGGCGAGATGACGCTGGTGGGCGAAGGCGAGGTGCGCAGCGCCACGGCCAGCGCGCTGTCCGACGTGAAGGTGCTCACGGTGCCGAGCAAGCGCGTGCAGAAGATGCTCAAGGCCCACCACGTGGGGGCGCTCAAGGTGGTGGCGAACCTGGCGCAGGTGATGAGCCGGCGGCTGGCGGCCATCAACGAGCGGCTCGTGGCCATGTCGGGCGGCGGGAAGAAGAAGGAAGAGCTCGCGGACTTCGGGCGCATCCTCAACGCCTGGCAGTTCTGATGGTGGGCGCGCTCGTCGCCGCGTGGCTGGCCGCGGCGCCGACGGCGGCGCAGGCGGCGGCCTTCGCGCAGCAGAAGCAGTGGGAGGAGCTCTACCTGGCCTTCGCCGCGGCCTCGCCCGACGGCTGGAAGGCGGCCGATCGCGCGAAGGTCGGCAAGGCACTCGCCGCCGGCTGCCTCGCGCTCCAGGGCGAGGACCCGGTGATGGGCTACTCGCTGGGCGAGAAGGCGGTGGCCTTCGCGCCGAGCGCCGAGGGGCTCTTCTGCACCGGCCTCTCGGCCAAGCGCAGCGACCAGCGCCAGGCGGCCGAAGACAGCTTCCGCGCGGGGCTCTCCAGGTTCCCGAAGGACGGGCGCTTCGCCCTCGAGCTGGGCCGGCTGTACCTGGAGGACGGGCAGCCGGGCGAGGCGGCGGCGCTGCTGGCGCGCGTGCCGCCGAAGTCGGCCCAGGGCACCGAGGCGAAGGTGCTGCTGGCGCGCGTGGCGAAGGAGGCCTCGCAGCCGGTCGGCGGCGCGGAGCCGAAGGTGGTGCTGGTGGAGCGACCGGCGCGCGGCGGCCTCGAGCTGGGAAGCAGCGCGAGCTTCGAGTCGGCCGAAGACGGCGAGGGCCGCCGCATGAGGCAGAACCAGTACTTCCGCTTCCGCTACTTCAACGCCAAGCGCGACTTCGGCGAGCGCGCTGAATACGAGGGCCGGGTGCAGGCGGCGCTCGAGCAGGCCCGGGCCACGGCGCGGCGGCTGCTCGGCGTGGCGCGCGAGCGGCCGGTAGAGGTCATCTTCTACTCCCGCGACGAGTTCCGGCTGCACCACGGCGCGCAGGCGGCGCAGGCCATCGCCGGCTTCTACTCGCAGGACGCCATCCGCATGAACGACTCGGCGGAGATCAACGAGCGCAACCAGGCGACGCTGGTGCACGAGTACGTGCACGCGGTGATGGACGAGCTGGTGTCGTTCGACCACGCGGCGCTCCCGACGTGGATGCACGAGGGCACGGCCGAGTACCTCGAGTGGCGCAGCCTCGGGAACGACGGGCCGCCGCGGCAGGCCGCCGTGTCCCTCCAGCAGCTCGCGCTGCAGGACCAGCTCCCCCGGCTCGCCGGCATGAGCCAGGGCCCGCTCATCGGGCAGCGAAACCCGGCGCTGGCCTACGCCGTGGCGGCCGTGGGGGTGAAGGTGCTGCTCGAGCGCCGGAGCATGGGGGAGCTGGTCGAGCTCATGCGGGACTGCGGCGGCGGGGCGCCCTTCGCCCAGGCGCTCGAGCGCCGCTTCGGCCTGACGGTTGAGAAGCTCGACGAGGAGATCGCCGCCTCCCTCAAGGCTCGCTGAACGCGGAATTTCCCCAGCGGCGAAGCCGGCTTATGCTTCGCGCGCCCTATGTCGGATACCCAGGCGGCCCAGCACGAGTTCCGCGCTCTCGAAGAGAAGCGGCAGACCACCGGCCTCGACGAGGCCGAGGCGTACCGCTGGCACGAGCTCGCCGCCGCCCTGGGCTTCAGCCCCGCCGCGGTGCAGCAGCCGGCCGGGTACTACGCCGACGACGGAAACTGGTACCCCTACCCGGCCGGGTACGATCCGCAGCTCGCCTGGCAGCAGCAGCAGTGGGCGCAGCAGCAGCTCTGGGCCCAGCAGCAGGCCTGGGCAGTGCAGCAGGGGTACGACCCCAACCGGCCCGAGACCTGGGGCGGCGCGTCTGAGCAGGCCTCCGCGCCGCAGCCCCCGTACGCGGACCCGAGCGCCGCTGCCGGGTACCCCGCGCAGGCCTTCGCCCCGCCCGAGGCCGCGCCGCAGCCCGCGTACGCGGACCCGAGCGCCGCCGCTGGGTACCCCGCGCAGGCCTTCGCCCCGCCCGAGGCCGCGCCGCAGCCCGCGTACGCGGACCCGAGCGCCGCCGCTGGGTACGGTGTGCAGGCCTTCGCCCCGCCCCAGGCCGCGCCGCAGCCCGCGTACGCGGACCCGAACGCCGCCGGCGGCTACGGTGCACAGGCCTTCGCCCCGCCTGAGGCCGCGCCGCAGTCTGCGACCTGGGGGGGCGCCGCACCGGTGACCGCGCCCGAGGCCTGGGCCCCGCAGACGCCGGTCTTCGAGGCCCCGCCGGCGCCGATGGAGGCCCCGCCCGAGCCGGTCGCTCCCGCACTGCTGGCCGAGGTTCCCGCTGCGGCGGCGGTGGCGGCCGACGACGCGCGGTGGGCGGCGACGGAGGAGCCCGCCGGCGACGAGCAGACCGAGGACATCTCGGATGACGAGGTGATGGAGATCAGCGACGACGAGGTGGTGGAGGTGCCCGTCAGCGCGCCCGCCCCGCCGCCCGTGGCGCTCGCGCCGGCACCAGTGCCCGCGCCCGTCCCCCCGGCGCCGGCCGAGGCGTCCTTCGTGTTGCCGGCGTTCGAGCCGCTCCTGGGCGACGAGGCCCCCTCGGAGCCGACGGTGCGCGTCGACGGGCCCTTCATCTCGTCGTCGTCGGCGCTCACGCAGCTCGACGAGGCGATGGTGAGCGCGGTGGCAGACCACCCTGGCGACGCGGAGCCGCCCCAGGCCGCGCTCGAGGAGCTGGAGGAGCTCTCCCTGGAGGGCGCCGAGGTCGCCGCGGAGCCCGAGGCGACCGAGCCCCACGCCCAGGTCACCAGCTTCCAGAAGCCCGGCGGGGCCCCTCCGCGCGTGGCGCCGACGGGGTTGCGGATTTCGCCGACGCCCCCGCCGACGGCGTCGGGGCTGCCTGCGGATCTCTTCGACCTGCCGCCGTCCGATGCCGAGCCCGAGCCGCTGCCCGACTGGGAGCCCGCGCCCGTCGAGCCCGAGCCACTCCCTGCCGTCGAGATGTCTGCCTTTGAGGCCGCACCGGAGCCCACTGCGGCGCCGCTGCCCGACTGGGAGCCCGCGCCCGTCGAGCCCGAGCCACTCCCTGCCGTCGAG
>CAYUZK010000037.1:0-36971 GCA_964449625.1 uncultured Archangium sp. | reverse complement strand
TACTTCGTCAAGCGCAAGCTCTACCCGAACGTCGACTTCTACTCGGGCCTCATCTACGAGGCGATGGGCTTCCCCGCGGACTTCTTCACCAACCTCTTCGCCATCCCCCGCACGGTGGGCTGGGTGAGCCAGTGGGAAGAGATGATCACCGACGACGAGCAGAAGATCGCCCGCCCGCGTCAGGTGTTCCTGGGCAAGCGCCAGCGCGACTACGTCGCCATCGACAAGCGCTGACCCGCCCGCCCTCCCCGGCAGGCCTGGCGGCCGCTTCCCTCGCGTGAGGCGGCCGTCGCCATGTCAGGCGTAGAGCCGCGCGATGACGTCGGCGTACTTCGCCTCGCACACCTTGCGGCGCACCTTGAGGGTCGAGGTCAGCTCCCCGCCCTCGACGCTGAAGTCCTGGGGGAGCACCTCGAAGCGCTTGAGTTGCTCGAAGCGGGCCACCCGGGCGTTCACCTCGCGCTCGAGGGCGGCCTCGAGGTACACGCGGAACGGGGCGTGGCTGGCCAGCGCGCGCGCCTCGCCGGGGAAGCCGCGCTGCCGCGCGAAGGCGCCCACCCGCTCCGGGTCGAGGGCCAGGAGCGCCACGAGGTAGTTGCGGCCCTCGCCCACCACCAGCGCGTTGCCGATGGGCTCGATGCCCTTGAGCAGGCCCTCGAGGTGGGCCGGCGAGGTCTTCTTGCCGCCGGAGGTGACGATGAGCTCCTTCTTGCGCCCGGTGATCTGCAAGTAGCCGTCTTCGTCGAGCTGCCCCACGTCGCCCGAGTGCAGCCAGCCGCCCTCGAGCAGCTCGGCCGTGGCCGCGGGGTCCTTGTAGTAGCCCAGGCACACGTTGCCGCCCTTGACGAGGATCTCCCCGTCGTCGGCCAGGCGCACCTCCACGCCGGGCATGGGGCGCCCCAGCTTGCCGAACTTGATGGCCGAGGCGGTGCTGACCGAGGTGGGCCCCGTCACCTCCGACTGGCCGTAGATCTCGGCGATCACCAGGTCGAGCGAGGCGAAGAACTCCAGCACCTCCCGGGCGATGGGCGCGGCGCTGGTGGCGAGCAGGTGCGCGCGGTCGAGCCCGATGCGGGCCTTGAGCGGCTGGAAGACGAGGCGCCGGGCGAGCGCGTACTGCCCCTGGAGGGTGATGGACGACTGCCGGTGGTTCATCGCGTCGTCGTGGAAGCGGCGGGCCACGTCGCGGGCCCAGGCCACCACCCGCTGCCGCGACCTGGGCTGGCTGGCAATGCCCGCCTCGACCTTCGCCTTGAACTTCTCCCAGACGCGCGGCACGCCCAGGAACAACGTCGGGCGGACCTCGCGCAGGTTCTCGGCGAGCTGCTCGAAGCCCTGCGCGAAGTACACCTGCAGGCCGTTCACCAGCGGGCCGTAGATGGTCGCGACCTGCTCGGCGATGTGCGAGAGCGGCAGGTACGAGAGCAGCACGTCGTCGGGGCCGGTGGGGTGGCACGACGAGAGGTGCACCGTCGTCCAGCACAGGTTCCGGTGCGAGAGCATCACGCCCTTGGGGTGCCCGGTGGTGCCCGAGGTGTAGATGAGCTGCGCGAGATCACCGGGCTGCAGCGCGTCGAGGCGGGCGTAGTAGTCGGCGTCGTTGCCCCGCGCGCCCCGCTCGCAGACCTCCGAGAAGGTCAGCACGCCCTCGCGCGGCGTCGCCGGCGGGTCCATGAGGATCACGTGCCGCAGCCTCGGCAGGAGCCCGCGCACGCCCTCGAGCCGCTCGAGGGAGTCCTCATTCTCCAGCAGGACGATGGGGGCCTCGCAGTGGTCCGCGACGTAGGCGAGCTGCTCCGACGACGAGGTGGTGTAGACGCCCACGGCCACCCCGCCGCTGGCCATGGCGCCCAGGGCCGCCACCACCCACTCCTCGCGGTTGAAGCCCATCACCGCCAGGGCCTGCCGCGGCGCAAAGCCCAGCGACTGCAGGCCCAGGGCGAAGTCGCGCACCCGACGGGCGTACTGGCGCCACGAGGTGGGCACCCAGCCGCCCCCGCGCCGCGTCCACAGGGCCGGGCTGTCCTTGAGCCGCTCCGCCATGTCGTGGAGCTGGTGCACCATGGTCCTGGGAATAGGGAGGGTCATTGGGGCACAGCGTTCTTGAAGGTCGTTGACAGGTCAACGGCGGCGCCGTTATCTCGCGCGCGGCCATGGCAACCATCGATTTCACGTGTCAGAAGTGTGAAGGCAACTTCGAGATTGAGCTCCAGGATCTGGTGGACGGCACCGAGAACCTCGAGTGCGCTCACTGCGACAACAAGCTCGGCAAGGTTGCGAACGAGGACTTCACCGCGGCCTTAGGTGAGCTCCAGGCGCAGCTGGCGGCCATCGCGAAGAAGTTCACCGCGTCGATCGAGATCGACACCGTGGACCTGAGCGCGGTGGTGCCTGACGCGGAGGACGACGACGACGAGGAGGACGACCTCGACGACGATGACGAGGATGACGACGACGACGACGAGGAAGAAGACGACCTCGACGACGACGACGACTGAGCGTCACCCAGCCCGTCACCGAAGGCCCCCGCAGCGCAATGCCCCGGGGGCCTTGTCGTGCGCGCACGCTGACCACCAGACAAGGAGAAAGCCCGGTCCCCCCTCCCTGGGGCCACCGGGCTTTCACCGCACGACGTGCAGCAAGACGTCAGAACTTGTCGGCGAGGTCGGCCACCACCGGCAGGCGCCAGCGCTCACCCTTGAGCGCCTTCATGATCGCCATGATGTCCACCACCAGCAGCGCCGGGCCCAGCAGGCAGGTGACGAGCCCCACGATGGGGATCATGCCCAGGATGGTGAGCGCCACGCCGCCGCCGATGTTGATCACCAGGCCCTGCTTGGCGTGCCACTTCACGAACTCGCTGTCCTTCACGGTCAGCAGGGGAATGAGGCAGAGGCACCCGAGGTAGGCCAGCACGAGGTGGATCTTGTCCTGCTCGCGCACAGACTCACCACCGACGGCCTGGATGTTCTGCTGCTGTTGATCTTGCGGCGTCATGCACGCTCCGGTTGGGGGACGACAACGACCTGCGAAGAAACGCCGCGAATCCTGCGAGAGTGCTCCGCGAGGGTCAAGGCAAGATCGCCTCGTCGCCCAAAGTGAAGTGCTCCACCGTGCCCGAGCGGCGCAGCGCGGCCCGCAGCGCGTCGCGCTCACCCTTGCGCAGGCCCGCGCCGCTGGGCAGCCGCACGTCGACACGCGTCAGCCGGGCCGGGGCGAGCTGCACGAGCACGCCGGCCGCGGCGTTGATGCGCTTGTCGAGGCCGCCGGTGACGTCGCGCGCCGAGCAGTCCACCACGAGGTGGCTCAGGCGCCCCTCCCCGTCGCGCTCGAGGGTGAAGACGACCTCCGCGTAGTCCACGCCCCAGCGGCGCCCGTGCGGCCAGAGCGTCTCGAGCAGCCCGGCGTCGTCGCCGCGCAACAGCCACGCCACCGCGCCCTCGAAGACGGCGTAGCGCGCCACCAGCCGCAGCTCGGTGCAGGCGGCCAGCACCCGGTGCTGCGCGGCGAGCGCCTGGCGGATCTCCGTCGCCACCAGCGGGTTCACGAACTCGGTGGTGAGCAGCTCGAGGCGCTTGCCCCGCTGCAGCAGCTCGACGTGGGCCAGCGGAGAGAGCTCGCCGGTGAAGACGCCGAAGCCGGCCACCGCCACCACCGGGGGCGCCAGGGCGCCGGGCGCGAAGCCCGCCAGGGCCTGCCAGTCGAGCACGCCCAGCTCGAGGCGCTCGAGCCGCGCGAGCACCGGGTGGCTGAGGAAGCCGCGCAGCGCGGTCACCCTCAACCCCGGCGCGACCGCGAGCGACTTGACCGTCGCCAGCTCCGGGGCGCCGGCGAAGCGCGCGAGGGCGTCGCCCGGGGCGCTGCCCGCGATCACCAGCTCCTCGAGGAAGCCGCCCTCGAAGCGGGTGCGCTGCAGGTCGGCCAGCGGCGCCAGCGGCCCCAGCCACTGCGCCGCGTGCTTGTCCGTGAGCCGGGCCACCCTGCGGCGCTCGCTCAACGACAGGGTGCCCCGCTCCGACAGCGCGATCACCTCGCCGCGCGGGTCGCCCTGCTCCAGCAGCCGGTCCGCAAAGACGAGGCGGAGCGCCCGATCATCCGGGTGCTCCGCCAGTCGCTGCATGAGGGCCGCCTCGTCACTCATCGACGGCCATTGTCCCGGCTCTCAGGTCAGCCGAGCAAGCCCTTGATGGTGTCGCGCTCCTCTTCGAGCTCCTTCAGGGTCGCGGCCATCTTCGCCTTCGAGAAGTCGTCGATGTCCAGCCCCTTGACGATCTCGTAGCGGCCGCCGCCCGAGCAGATCGTCGGGAAGCCGTAGATCACGTCCTGCGGGATGCCGTAGTCGCCGTTCGACGGCACGCCCATGGTGACCCACTTCGAGCCCGCGCCCTGCCACCAGTCGCGCATGTGGTCGAGAGCCGCGTTGGCCGCCGAGGGCACCGAGGAGATCCCCGAGGCGTCGATGATGGCCTTGCCGCGCTGCCCCACGGTGGGGATGAAGGTCTCCTTGAGCCAGGCCTCGTCGTTCACCAGCGTCTTGATGGGCGCGCCGGCCACGTTGGCGAAGCGCACGTCGGGGTACATGGTGGGCGAGTGGTTGCCCCAGACGATCAGCTTCTCGATGCTGTCCACCGGCTTGCCGGTCTTCTTCGAGAGCTGCGCCAGGGCGCGGTTGTGGTCGAGCCGCAGCATCGCGTGGAAGTTCTCGCGCTTGAGCTTGGGCGCGCTCTTCATGGCGATCCACGCGTTGGTGTTGGCGGGGTTGCCCACCACCAGCACCTTGCAGTCGGAGTTGGCCACCTCGTTCATCGCCCGGCCCTGCTTGATGAACACGGCGGCGTTCTTCTCGAGCAGGTCGCGGCGCTCCATGCCCGGGCCGCGGGGCGTGGCGCCGACCAGCAGCGCCACGTCGCAGTCCTTGAAGGCGACCATCGGGTCGTCGGAGGCCGTCACGCCGCGCAGCAGCGGAAAGGCGCAGTCGTCGAGCTCCATCAGCGCGCCCTTGAGGCCCTTCATCGCGCTGAAGGTGACCTTGCCCTCGGCGTCCTTGACGTCCGGCACCTCGAGCAGGCTCAGGATGATCGGCTGATCGGCGCCGAGCATCTGCCCGGAGGCGATGCGGTAGAGCATCTGGGTGCCGATGCGGCCAGCGGCGCCGGTGACTGCAACACGAACGGGGTTCTTCGCCATGGGTGTCTCCTGGTGACGTGAGCGGTCAGCTCACATGTGCTTGATGATCGCCTGGCCGAACTCGCTGCACTTGAGCTCGGTCGGGTTCTGCCCTTCGAGCTTCATGAGGCGCGCGAAGTCGTAGGTGACGGTGCGCGCCGCGATGGCGCCGTCCATGCCCTTGATGATCAGGTCGGCCGCGGCGTCCCACCCGAGGTGGCGCAGCATCATCTCGGCCGAGAGGATGACGGAGCCCGGGTTCACCTTGTCCTGGTTGGCGTACTTGGGCGCCGTGCCGTGCGTCGCCTCGAAGATGGCGTGGCCGGTGACGTAGTTGATGTTGCCGCCCGGCGCGATGCCGATGCCGCCGACCTGCGCGGCGAGCGCGTCCGAGAGGTAGTCGCCGTTCAAGTTGAGCGTGGCGATCACGTCGAACTCGTCGGGCCGCGTCAGCACCTGCTGCAGGGTGATGTCGGCGATGGCGTCCTTGATCACCAGGCCCGCGCCGGGCTTGCCCTCGGGGATCTTGCACCACGGGCCGCCGTCGATGGGCTCGGCGCCGAACTGCTCGCGCGCCACCTTGTAGCCCCAGTCGCAGAAGGCGCCCTCGGTGTACTTCATGATGTTGCCCTTGTGCACGAGCGTCAGGCTCTTGCGCTTGTGCTTGATGGCGTACTCGAGGCCGCTGCGCACGAGGCGCTCGGTGCCGAGGTAGCTGACGGCCTTGACGCCGACGCCCACCATGAGCGGCACCTCGCGCCTGGGCATGCCCAGGCTCTCGAGCTGCCCCTGCCAGGCCGCGCCGGCCGCCTCGGTGCCGAAGCGGATCTTCGCGAACTCCTTGGGGAACTCCTTCGCCCAGAAGTCGAGCACCTTCTTCGCCTCGGGCGTGCCCGCCGCGTATTCGATGCCCGCGTAGATGTCCTCGGTGTTCTCGCGGAAGATCACCATGTCGACCTTCTCGGGGGCCTTCACCGGCGAGGGCACGCCCTTGAAGTAGCGCACGGGGCGCAGGCAGACGTAGAGGTCGAGCATCTGGCGCAGCGCCACGTTGAGCGAGCGGATGCCGCCGCCGATGGGCGTGGTGAGCGGGCCCTTGATGCCCACGAGGTAGTCGCGGAAGGCCGTCACCGTCTCGTCGGGGAGCCAGTTGTTCTTGAGCTTGAAGGCCTTCTCGCCGGCCAGCACCTCGTGCCAGGCGATCTTCTTCTCGCCCTTGAACGCCTTCTCGACCGCCGCGTCGACCACCGCCTGGGAGGCGCGCCAGATGTCGGGCCCGGTGCCGTCGCCCTCGATGAAGGGGATGATCGGGTGGTTGGGGACGTGCAGCTTGCCGTTCTGGAGCGTGATCTTCTCGCCGGTCGCCATGTGGGGAACTCCTTGGGTGTCTGGTGAAAAACGCGGCGGAATGTGGGCCCGGGCCGTGCCGCCGTCAACCGGAACATGAGGCCCGTCGCTGCGCGTTGTGGCGCTGCGCTGGTCGGTGTAGTCACGCGACCTGATGCAAGCCACCGAACCGCTCCAGAGCCCCTCGGCGTTGCTCCGCCTCGACCGCGCCTCGGGCACGCTCAAGGAGCGCAAGTACCAGGTCTCGATCATCGGCGGCCCCGGCACCGGCACCACCCGGGCCATCGAGGGCTCCCTGGTGCTGGGCTCCCACCCCGACGCGGGCCTGAGCCTGGGCGACACCACCGTCAGCCGCTACCACGTGGAGCTCACCGCCCGCCCCGACGGCGTGCGCGTGAAGGACCTGGAGTCGACCAACGGCACCTACCTCTCGGGCGCCCGCATCAGCGAGGTGATCGTCGAGGACCAGGCGACCATCAGCGTGGGCAAGACGACGCTGCGCATCGGCATGGTCGAGGCCGACCTCGGCACCCCACAGGAGCAGGCCACCTTCGGCCCGGCCATCGGCGCCTCGAAGGCGATGAAGCAGCTCTTCGGCATCCTCGACCGGGTCTCCCCGTCTGACTCGACGGTGCTGCTGCTGGGCGAGACCGGCACCGGCAAGGAGGTGCTGGCCCGCGCCATCCACGAGAAGAGCAAGCGCGCCGGGCGCCCCTTCGTGGTGGTGGACTGCGGCGCCGTGGCCCCGACGCTCATCGAGAGCGAGCTCTTCGGGCACGTGCGCGGCTCCTTCACCGGCGCGGTGAGCGATCGCAACGGCGCCTTCCTCGAGGCCGACGGCGGCACCATCTTCCTCGACGAGATCGGCGAGCTGCCGCTCGAGCTGCAGCCGAAGCTCTTGCGCGTGCTCGAGGCGGGCACCGTGCGCCGCGTGGGCGAAGACAAGCACCGGCGGGTCGACGTGCGGGTCGTGGGCGCGACGCACCGCGATCTCGAGGAGGAGGTCGAGACCGGCCGCTTCCGCCGCGACCTCTACTACCGCCTCGCGGTGGTGCTGGTGAACGTGCCGCCGCTGCGCGATCGCCTCGACGACCTGCCGCTCCTCACGCAGCACTTCGTCAAGTCCATGGGGCGCGGCGAGTTCGAGCTCCCCCGCGCGCTCATGGCGCGCTTCGCCGCCTACCACTGGCCCGGCAACGTGCGCGAGCTGCGCAACCTCGTCGAGCGCAGCCTCGCCGGCGCCGACTTCGACCCGCTACCCCAGGAGTCCCAGGCCGCGGCCCGCGCGCTCTCGGCCGGCGACGACATCACCGACCTGCCCTTCAAGGAGGCCAAGGAGCGCCTCGTCGAGTCCTTCACGAAGGAGTACCTCGTGACGCTGCTCGAGAAGTGCAACGGCAACATCTCGCAGATGGCCCGCGAGGCCGGCATCGCGCGGAACTACGTGCACCGCCTCGTCGCGAAGTACGGGCTCAAGGCGCACGACTGACCTGGCAGCCCCGCGGGCGCCGGCTCACCCGCCGGCGTCTTCGCCCGCGTCGGGTTCACCTGCGTCCGGCTCGCCCGCATCAACGCCGGCGTCGGGCTCACCGGCATCGACCCCTGCATCGGGCTCGCCCGCGTCCACCCCCGCATCGGGCTCCCCGGCGTCCACGCCGCTGTCCGGCGGCCCCGCGTCCGCCCCCGCGTCGGGCGCCCCGGCGTCCACGCCGGCGTCGGGAGTCCCGGCGTCCACGCCCGCATCGGGCACCCCGGCGTCCACCGGCCCCGCATCGGGGGCGCCCGCGTCGACCCGGCCGGCGTCCGGCGAGCCCGCATCGGGTCGCCCGGCGTCGGCGGGCCCCGCATCAGGCCGACCACCGTCGAAGGGGGGAATGGTGATGATTCCGGAGTCGCGCACGCCGCCGTCGAGCTCGATGGGCAGGCCGCCGTCGGGCAGCAGGTCGGTGCGGAGGATGACGAAGGGGCTCAGGTGCGAGGTCTCGCCGGTGATGACGTTGCGCACGCGGTCCACGAAGGGGTTCTCGAGCGGCCGCCACTCGCCCTCGTCGTCGCGCGTGTGGAGCCGCAGGAGGGTCAGGTTGGGCACCGCCTCGGTGTCGACGGGCTCGAGCGAGAACGTCACCTTCGCCGGCTTGAGGAAGGTGACCGAGCTCCGGCCGACCCCCGAGATGTCGTAGCCCTCGCCAAGCTGCCCGCCGGGCACGTCGGAGGTCGGCGCGATGCGGATCTGCAGCGGCTCCTCGAGCGCGCCAGTGGGCACCGACAGGCACACGCGCCGATCGTCCAGGCACACCTCGCTGGCGGTCTGCTCCAGGCGCCCGTCGACGCCACCGCCGCCACACGAGACCGCCACGGCCACGAGGACACCACCAGGCAACCACCCGCGGGGCAGAAGGAGACGCACGGGCGCAGCATAGCGATCGCCGCTTGATTTGTGCGCGCCGTGCGCGACAGTGCGGCCTCTTGCCGCCCCCCACTGGAGAGAGAACATGACCCGACTGCTCGCAGCCTGCGCCACGCTCGCCCTCGTCGCGTGCGCGACGCCCGAGGACGCCAACGGCGACGGCATCGCCGACGGCATCCGCACCCCCGACTCCGTCTCGACCATCGCCCCCTCGACGCCCGTGGGCACCATCTCGGGCGTGGTGGCCAACAGCCTCTTCGCCCCGCTCGACGGCGCGCAGGTGACCCTGGTGCTCGGCGCCGGCGGTGACGCCAGCCGCACCTACAAGGCGACCACCAACGCCGAGGGCACCTATACCTTCGCCAACGTGCCCGGCGGCTCGAACGCCCAGCTCTTCATCAGCAAGTCGGGCTACACCTCGGCGCGCCTGCAGAGCTTCGTCCCCGGCAACTCCGGCAACTTCCCCATCAACGACGGCAACGGCAACGCGGGCGTGGTGGTGCTCATGGAGCTGACCGGCGAGCTGCGCTTCCAGGTCTTCACCGGCCAGGGCGCGCCGGCGCGGGGGGCGCGGGCCTTCCTCGAGGTGAGCCCCGTCGCCTACCAGACCTTCACCAACGCGTATGGCAGCAGCGTCGGTAACTTCACCACGACGGGCACGGTCGACGAGAACGGCGTGCTCGCGTTCGCGGGCGTGCCCAACGTCTCCGAGCTGGCCCGGGTCAACGCCGGCGCGAGCTACACGGTGCACATCGGCGCGCTCGACGTGGACAACGACGGCGCCTTCGAGGCCCTGGGCCTCATCCAGAGCTTCAGCGCCAGCGCCCTCTTCACCAACCCCAGCCGCACGTTGATCCTCCCCGACGCGCGAGTGACGGGCACCCTCTCCATCAGCGCGACGAACCTCGCGTCGTTCGGGCAGGCGAACACCCCGCCCTACCGCAACGCGGTGACGGCGACCGACCCCATCACGGTGGTCTTCAACCAGCCCATCACCTCGGTCGACGCCACCCGCATCGTCAAGGTGGTGGCCGAGGACTGCGCGACGAACGTGCCGGTGACGGTGACGCAGCGCGCGCCCAACACGCTGTCCATCGCCCCGACGACCTCGTGGACCCTGGGCAACCGCTACAACATCGTGGTGCGGGCGACGGGCCTCGACACCGGCACCACCACCGACTTCATCGGCTACTTCTTCGCCATCGACCCCGCGGCGCCCCGGCCGCTGAGCGCCACGGCGCCGTTCCAGGTGCGCAAGGCCACGGGGAACTCGATGAACACCGCCTATGAGCCGGGCGACACGCTCAACGTGGTGTTCGACTCGCCCATCACCCGCCAGGCGGGCCTGGCCCATGCCTACGTCGACGCCGACCTGAACAACGACGGCACCATCGGCGGCATGAACGGCTTCGGAGAGCTCGGTGGGCCTGCCGGCACGGGCTTCCCCATCGTGATGAACGAGCAGCTCGTCGCGACCGACCCGACGGCCGGCACCTTCTTCTGCAAGTCGTCGGGCTACTCGAGCCGCTGGAGCATCACCGTCGGCGCCTTCCCTGTGTCGGGCTCCATCCCCAACCTGACGCGCATGCGCGTCGTCTTCCCGAAGGACTCGCAGAACTCGGCCACCTTCCAGACGGCCTGGGGCGCCCCGGTGGCCATCGACGTCAACGGGAACATCGCGGTTCAGTGACGGGCTGCGCGGCGCTGCTCGCCCTCGCCCTCGGGGGCCTCGAGCTCCGGGTGCAGCCCGGGGCCGTGTTCCCGGGCGGCGTGGTGCTGGTGGAGGTGCGCGGCGCCGCGGCCCCGCCCGAGGGGCGCCTGGGCGAGGCAGAGCTGGTGTTCCTCCCCTTCGGCGAGGGGCACCACGTGGCCCTCGCCGGACTGTCCGTCGAGCACAAGCCCCGCACGCTGGCGCTGGAGATCGTCGCGGGGGCCGACGGCGCGAAGGAGCGCCTCGAGGGCTCGGTGGAGGTCAAGCCCGCGGCCTTCCGGCGCCGGCAGCTCTCCGTGAGCCGGCGCTTCACCAGCCCCTCGAAGCAGGAGCGCCAGCGCGCCGCGGCGGACCAGCGGGCCTTCTCGGAGGCCTTCGACCGCGACTTCGAGCCGTGGGCCTTCGACGAGGCCTTCAGCTGGCCGAGGCGCTCGGTGGTGACGGCGCCCTTCGGCGACCTGCGGCTCCTCAACGGCAAGAAGCAGAGCCAGCACTACGGCATGGACCTCGACGGCAGCACCGGCGACCCCATCGAGGCCGCCAACGACGGCGAGGTGGTGCTCGTGCGCGACTGCTTCGCCTCGGGCAACACCGTGCTGGTGCACCACGGCGGGCGCCTCTTCACCGCCTACTTTCACCTCACGCGCTTCGCGGTGAAGGCGGGTGAGCGCGTGCGCCGGGGCCAGCGCCTGGGCACCGTGGGCAAGACGGGGCGCGTCACCGGCCCGCACCTGCACTTCGGCGTGAAGCTCGACGGCCGCTGGGTCAACCCCGAGGCGCTGCTGGCCCTCGAGTGGCCGCCCGTCAGCGATCGCTCCACTTCGGGGGCCGCTTCTCCAGAAACGCCGTGACGCCCTCGGCGGCGTCGTCGCAAAGCACGTTGAGCGAGAGCTGCGCGGCGAGGAACTCGAAGGCCTGGCCCAGCGGCAGGTCCTCCGCGGTGAAGAAGCTCCGGCGCCCGAGCGCGAGGATGGCGAGGCTCTTGCCGCCCAGCTTGCCCGCGAGCTCGGCCGTGGCCGCGTCGAGGTCGGCCGCCGGCACCACGCGGTTCACCAGGCCCCACGAGAGCGCCTGCGCGGCGGTGAGGCGATCGCCGGTCAGCAGCAGCTCCAGGGCCCGCTTCCGGCCCAGGTGTCGCTGCAGGAGCGCCAGCACCATCATGGGGAAGAGGCCCCGGTCGATCTCCGGGGTGCCGAAGCCCGCCGAGTCGACGGTGACGGCGAGATCGCAGGCGAGCGCGAGCCCGAGGCCGCCCGCGAGCGCGTGGCCGTTGATGCGCGCCACCGTCGGCTTCTTGAGCTGCTGCAAGGCGAGGAGCAGCTGCCCGTAGGCCCGCCGCCCCTCGTGGCCGTCGAGGAAGCCGTCGCCCGAGAGGCCGCCCAGGTCGCCACCGGCGCAGAAGACGCGGGTGCCCGCGCCGGTCACCACCACGCAGCGCACGGCCGGGTCGGCCTCGGCCCGCGCCAGGCCCGCCACGAGGCCCTTCACCACGGCCGGCGAGAGCGCGTTGCGCGCCGCCTCGCGGTCGATGGTCAGTCGCGCCGCGCCGCTCTCGACTTCGTATCGGACTTCGTCGTCCATGCTGCCTCCGGGAGCGCGGGGGCGGGCTGCGCGCCCACCACGCCGTGCAAGTAGGTCTCGGCCACCTGGTCGCGCGCGCGGTCGATGGCCGCGTCGTCGCGCCGGTCGAGCAGCCCCATCACGAAGGTGGTGAGGCCCATCTCGATGGCGCCAAAGAGCAGCGTGGCGCAGAGCGTCGGGTCGAGGTGCGCGGCGAGCTCGCCCCGCGCCTGGGCCTCGGTGAACATCTGGGCCGCGGCGACGACGACGGCCGTGAAGGCCCCGCCGCGGTTGACGGCCCCGCCCGCGGGGCTGCGGCCCACCTCGAGGATCAACACCTTCACGCCGCGCGGGTCGCGCCGGTAGGCCTCGAAGGCCACGTGCACCACGCCGCGCACCCGCGCCTCGAGGTGATCGTCGCGGGCGATCTCCGCCTGCACGCGGCCCAGGAAGCCCTCCCAGCCGCTGGCGAAGACCGACTGGAGCAGCTCATCCTTGTTGTGGAAGTAGTGGTAGACGAGCCCGTAGGCCACGCCCGCCTCCTTCGCCACGTCCTGAATGCGGCAGCCGTGGTAGCCCTTGCGCGAGAAGACCTCGACGGCCGCGCGCAAGATGACCTTGCGCCGCTCGGCCTCGCGCTCGGCCCGAGAGCTGGCCTTCTTCGAGCTGTCTGCCACGGCGCGCCTGCCTTTCGCGCCGAGATTGATTCTGGAATCAGCGCCGGGGCACCCTACCCGAACCCCGGCGCGGGGCAAGTCGGTCAGTCCACGGAGCCGGCGAGCGAGCCCACGAAGAACTTGGTCACGTAGCCATCCATCGGCGACGACGAGTACGCGCAGGTGATGGGCACCCCGAAGGCGATGGGCTGCGCCCGCTTGGGGATCTGGTCAATCGGCGGGGCGTTGGGGTCGCGCGCGTCGCTGATGAGGAACGTCAGGAAGTCACCGGCCGGGTACGTGAACGTGAGGCCGTTGAGCGACGAGTACAGGAGCCGCACCGGCGCCTCGCCCGAGATGTCGATGGAGCAGCCGTCGTTGTCGGAGTTGCGCGCCATGGAGTTGAACCAGGGATCGGCGAGGTACGCTGAGACGACGGCCGGCCCGCCCGTGGTGCTGTCGACCGCCTGGCCGCAGGGCTGACCGACGGCGAGGGCCGCGGGGCAGCGGAGCGTCACGGTGGCCGGGGTGACGGCCAGGGCCGTGGGGCGATGCCCCGCGACGCCGGGCACCACCTGCTGCGAGTCCTGCTGCGCGGGCATGCCCGTCCAGAGAATGCGCTCCTTGACGTAGATGAGGGTGTTGCCGTCCCACCGCTCGTTCTTCGGGTCCCACTGGCGGTCGCCGTCGATGTCGATGAAGGGCTCGAACTCGTCGTGGGTGCCGTTGTCGTTCATGTCCACGAAGGGCTCGGGGAGATCGTCGAAGGGCTCGCCCTGATCGTAGACGCCGTTGTTGTTGATGTCGGTGAAGCCCTCCTCGCCCGCGGTGACGGCGATCAGCGTGACCAGGTTGTCGCGCGGGTTGTTCTCGTAGCGACCCGTGCCGTCGGGCTTGAAGCGAATGGGGTCGGGGCGGCGCGGCTCGCGCTGGGTGTAGGTGCGGCCGCCGGGCGCGACGAGGGCGAGCTGCAGCGGGTTCTCGACCCACTCGTAGGGGTGCATCCACAGCGGCGCGACGTAGTCGCCGGTGTGCTCGACGTCGTTGGTCGGCGTCCACGAGAAGACCTCGGGGCTCACGTCGATCGGCAAGGGGTAGGTCGTCTTGTAGAGCACCGTCGCGTTGCCCACGACGTCGGCCAGCGAGGTCTCGCTCGGCCCGATGGTGCCGGCCTCGGTGAGGAACGACACGAGGGCGCCAGACACGCCGTCGCCGTTGCGATCGCCCACGTGCGCGGTGCACTCGATGCGCGAGCCGGCGATGAGGTAGCGCGTCTGATCGTACGCGCCGATGGCGTGCCGGCCACCGGAGGCGTTGCCACCGAGGGGGCCGCACTGGAAGGTGAACTGGCGCCCGCTGGGCACCGTGCCCGCGAAGGTGATGGGCGGCGAGAAGACCTGCTTGTCGCCGGCGGTGGCCACGACGATCACCGAGTTGACGCGGCCGGTGGCGACGAGCTGCGTCTCGGCGTAGCCGCTCCCGCGAATGGAGGTCGCCGTCGCCGGGCTCAGCGAGACGCCGGCCTTGTCGGCCGCGAGCTTGAAGGCCACCTGGGTGCCCGCCAGCGCGTTGCCGCGCTCATCGAGGAGCCGGAAGCGCACGGTGACGACCTCGCCGAGACGGGGCTGGGTGGGGAGGATCTCGACGAACTCCATCACCGAAGGCGAGGTGGGGCCGCACGCCGACAGCACGGTACAAGCCAGCATCGCGGACAGGCGCATGCGCATTGCTTCGACTCCTGGCTCAACGGGGAAAAGGCCGAGGCATCTTCGAAGCCTCCCCTCAGATCGTCAAGGGAACTCGCCGGGTTACCGCGTGCCTGCGCCGATGGAGCCGAAGCGGCTGACCGACAGCGACGCCCCGAAGTCGGGGAAGAGCAGGCGCCCCGCCGGGTCGAGGCGCTGCGTCGCGGCCACCTCCAGCCGCCAGCAGTCGCAGGCCGGCGTGAAGGCGACGCCCAGGGTGTGCTGCGCCAGGGCCATCACCGGCTCCGTGGCCAACGTGAAGAGGCGCTCCATGAGCAGCGCGTCGTAGCGCAGGCCCACGGCCCCGAAGTTCCAGCGCGCGCCGAAGAGCACCTGCTGCAGGCGGGTCGCCGAGGTGAAGCCCCGCTCGCGCAGGAAGAGCAGGTCGAGCGGCTGGCGGGTGCGCGCCGTGCCCTCCATGAGGATGTTCTCGTAGGCGCCGTAGGCCGCGTGCCCCCGGCCGTCGTCGAGATCGAGCCGGGCCTGCACGCGGGTGAGCTCCGGCCCGCCGCCCGTGGCGCCGCCGGCCAGCGGGTCGACGCGCACCACGCCCTGCGCCGCCAGCCACCCCACCCGGCTGCCCACGCGCGCGTAGCTCTCGGCCAGCCCCGCGACGCCGCTCGGGGAGATGAGCTCGAGGCCCTGGCCCAGGTCGAGGCGCAGCCAGTCGGGGCCGCCCGCGGGGCCGAAGCGCTGCCGCAGCTCCGCCACGGCCTGCGTGCGCGCCAGCCCGCCGGGCAGCGCGGCGTCGAGGGCGTCGTAGGCCACGGGGCTGGGCGTGGTGGCGTCGGAGGCGCCGGCGAGCACCACGGGCACCGAGCGCAGCTCCACCAGCGGCTGCACCACGTGCCGCGCCCGGCCGAAGTCTCGCGCGAGCTGCGTCTCGAGCCGCGCCCCGAGGATGGGGTAGCCGCGCGACCAGGTGCGATCCGAGGCGAGCCCGTGCCACGCGAGCTGCCGCCAGGCCACCTGGCCGGACACCGAGATGGAGTCGAGCACCGTCGTGCCGAAGCTGACGCGGGGCAGCGCGGAGAGGCGGTGCCGGGCCTCCCGCTCGCCCGGCTGCCACTGGCGGTCACCCGCGCCCTCGCGCACGAGGCCGTCGCGGCCCGAGAGCGACGGCGAGAAGAGGCGCTCGACGGCCGTGGCGAAGGTCTCGGGCAACAGCTCGCCCTCCTGCGCCGCGCGCCCCTCGTCGCCCGTGAGCGAGAACAGCGGCGCCAGGCGCACGGCCTCGGCCTGCACGTCGAAGCGGAAGGGCCCCACGCGCCGCGACGGCGCCCAGCTCGCGGTGAGCGCCGGCAGCCGCTGCAGCGTGCCGGGGCCGAAGCGCGCCCGCTGCTCGGCGTTGACGAGCAAGAGCCCGTTGCCCAGCCAGTCGTACCCCCACTGAATGTCCTGCCGCAGCCCCACCTCGAGGGAGATGAGGTGATCGTCGCCCCGCTGGAAGGCCACGGCCGAGCTGCGCAGGTACGTCGCCGCGCTGGCGATGACGTCGGGGGTGATGTCGCGGTTGTAGTCGCCGTCGGAGTGCCCGTTGGCGTCGAGGCGCACGCCGAAGCCCGCGCCCAGATCCTGAGCGTGCTGCCAGCTCCACTCGCCGCGCAGGCCGCGGCGCTCGGCGAGCCGCTCGATGCTGGCGAACTCGACGTCGCGCCGCACCCGGAAGTCGTAGAGCGCGCCCAGCACGAGCCGCCCGCTGGCCCGGTGCGAGGGCACGTAGCGCAGCTCGCCCAGCAGCCGCGGGCCGCGCACCCCGTAGGCGCCGAAGCCGCCGGCGAAGTAGCCCGGCGTCAGCGTCACGTCGGCGCTGCGGCCCAGGGTGAGGAAGACGGGCTGCTCGAAGCTGAAGCCGTTGAGCTGCGTGCCGCCCGGCCGGGGGAAGAGCAGGCCCGACTGGCGATCGGTCAGCGGGAGCGAGAGCCAGGGCAGCCACAGCACCGGCACGTGCTTGATGCGCACCACCGGGTTGGTGATGGAGACGCGGTCGGCCTCGGTGTCCACCACCGCGGCGCTGGAGGTGATGGACCAGCTCGGGTTCTCGAAGTCGCACTCGCAGGGCACCAGCTCGAGCGCGTCCACCGCCCAGCGCGCGCCGTCGCGCCGCAGGTGGTTGCCCGCCAAGAGCGCCTGGGTGCCGCCCACCGCCTTCACCCGCGCCGCCGTGTCGGCCGCGAGGAGCTGCGCGTTGGTCAGGTCGCGCTTCGAGAGCGCCGTGCCGTCGAGGAGGTAGACCTCCCGCACCTCGTTGTCCTCGTCGAGCAGGAGCGTCACCACGTCGGCGAGCACGGCCAGCTTCCCGCCGCGCACCAGGCGCGCCACCACGTTGCCGCTGGCGGTCACCACGCGGCGGCCCTCGTCGTAGGTGAGGCGATCGGCGTTGACCGCGGCGCTCTGCGTGTCGAGGCGCGCCTTGCCCTCCACGGTCGTCAGCAGACGCTGGCCGTCACGGAGCAGCCGCTCGCCGGAGATCGTCACCTCCGCCGGCTGCGGGGAGGCACAGAGCGCGAGTGCGAGCCACGGCCCGAGCATTCGGCGGGCCTTGTCTCACTCGGCCCGCTCGAATTCCAGCGTGAGCTCGTTGCCGGCCTGGCTGGCGCGGTACGCCACGGCCCGCTTGAGGCTCACCGTCACCCGCACCGCGCTGCCCTGGGCCTCCGGGCGCACCAGCGACACGGCGGTGTCGAAGAAGCTCGCGTCGATGATGCGCTGGTTGTTGGGCAGGCTGATCTCGGTGTTCTCGAGGGTGAGGACGATCTGCCGGTCGTCCTCCTCGCCCACCCGGTAGCGCACGGGGGCCGAGGTGCGGAAGAAGACCCGCCCTACCCCGTCGGCCTGCTTGAACCCCAGGAAGGTCATGCGCGCGGGCTTGCCAGCCGCCAGCTCCGCAGGCGACGGCGTGGCGGCGGCGGCGGCCTCGAGCTCCCGCTGCCGCCGGGCGCGATCAGCCTCGGGCTGCGCCGTCGCCACGCGCTCGTCGCTGGCCCGGCGCTCCGCCTCTTCGCGGCGCCGCCGGTCGGCCTCCGCCTGGCGGGCGCGCTCGTCGGCCTCGGCCCGCGCCTTCTCGTCTGCCCGGGCCCGCGCGTCAGCCTGCGCCTTCGCCACGGCCTGGGCCTTCGCGTCGGCCTGCGCTCTCGCCTCGGCCTGGGCCTTCGCTTCTGCCTGGGCCTTCGCGGCGGCGAGCGCCTGGGCCTTCGCCTCCGCCCGGGTCCTCGCCTCATCCTCGGCCCGGCGCCGCGCCTCCGCCTCCGCGCGCGCGACCTCCTGCTCCCGCCGCTGCGCGTCCTCGCGGGCGAGGCGCTCGCGCTGCTTGCGCTCCTCCTCGGCCTGGATGCGCGCGAGGCGATCTTGATCGGCCTGGCGCTGCGCGGCCTCGAGCTTCTCCTTCGCGACGCGCGCCTTCTCCTCGGCCTCTGCCTTGCGCCGCTCGGCGTCGACGCGCGCGAGCCGCGCCTTCTCGTCGGCCTCGGCCCGGCGCCGCTCGACCTCCTCGCGCGCGCGGCGCTCCTTCTCGGCGCGCTCCCCGGCGAGCTGCGCCTCGCGCTCGAGCCGCCGCGCCTCCGCCAGCCGCTCCTGCGCCTCGCGGGCCAGGCGCTCCTGCTCTTCTCTCGCCCGCGCCAGGCGCTCCTGCTCCTCCTTCTCGGCCTGCAGGCGCGCGAGCCGGGCGGCCTCTGCCTGCTGCTTCGCCGCCTCGGCCTCCTTGCGGCGGCGCTCGGTCTCTTCCTTCGCGAGGCGGTCCTGCTCGTCGCGCTCGGCCTTGAGGCGCGCGCGCTCGGCCGCCTCGGCCTCCAGCTTCGCCAGCCGCTCCGCCTCGGCCTTCGCCTTCGCGTCAGCGAGCGCCTGCGCCTTCCGGGCGGTCTCCTCGCGGGCCTGGCGCTCTTGCGCCTCGCGGGCCTGGCGCTCGGCGTCGAGGCGGGCGCGGGCCTCGGCCTCGAGCTGCGCCTTCTTCTCGCGGTCAACCTCGCGCTGCTGGGCGAGCGCGAGCTGCTGCTGCTTCGGGTCGGGCGGCAGCTTCACCACCAGCGCGGTGCCGGCGGTGGCGATGTCAGCCTCGAGCTCGCGCTCGAAGCCGATGACGATGCGCGCGATGGCCGCCGACTCGCTGCCGTAGGTGGCCGTCTTGATCGCCGTGACGGTGCCGTTGCCCACCTTGAGCTCGCGGGGCACGTCGCCGAAGGTGGCCTCGGACACGTCGATCACCAGCCGCGCGGGGTCGGTCATCACGAAGGTAGTGAAGCTGGGCTTTCGGCTCCCGGCGATCTCGATGGTGCTGCCCTTCACCTCGATGCGCGAGATGGTGTTGAGCTGCACCCGGTCCTGGGCGAGCGCCGGCAGCGGCTGGGCGGCCAGCGCGAAGGCCACCCACCCCGCGAGCCACCGGGAACCGTGTCGGAGCTGTGTCATCCTGTAGCACCGTAGCAACCCCGCGACGGCGCTCCACTTTTCGACCTGCGGCGGCTACTCGTCCTGGCGGCGGGGCAGCGACGGGGTGCGCACCCGGTGCGTCTTCGCGTACTCGACGAGGTTCTTGATGTCGTAGCAGATCTGCCGAATGTCGTGCCCCATGGTGAGCTCGATGTGGCTGTTGCCCTTCACTGGCCGCCACAGGAGGTACTCGCTCTTCGCCGCGCGGTAGACGCTGCGGGTCGAGGCGAGCGAGGCGAGCGGGTCCATGTCGCCGAAGATGATGGCCATGGGCACCTTGATCTTCGAGAAGCCGCGCTGGAAGTCGTAGCCGGTGCGGTAGCAGACGACCTCCTGCCCGCGGATCCACCGGAAGAACTGGTCGACCACCTTGCGCGGCTCCTTCTCGCCGCCCTCGCGCAGGAGCCAGCGCACGTCGGCCATCGACATCTTGTCCCAGCGGGTGAGCCAGGTGATGCGGTTGGCGACGAGGCTCAGCACCGGGCTCTGCTCCGCGTAGCCCAGCGCGTCGGAGGCCAGCTTGAGCCAGATGTCGAGCGGCAGGTAGCGGTACTCGAGGCTCTTGGGCTTCGCGCCGGCCTCGGAGCGCGTCAGCTTCGCGGCGAGCTGCGAGAAGGCGTGCCCCACGCCGCGCTGCGCGTTGACCGAGCCCAACGTGGCGTCGATGGTGGCGCTGATGCCAGGGCCTGCGTAGGCGAGGGCCTGGAGCGCGAGGCTGCCCTTGCCGATCTGGGCGGGCGCCCCGATGGTGATGATGCCCTCGAAGTGCTCCTGGTGGATGCCGGCGTAGCCGTAGCCGAGCATGCCGCCCATGGAGTGGCCGCAGTAGAAGATGCGATCGCGCCGGGTGATGCGCCGCACGCCGGTGACGGCGGCTGGGAGATCGTAGAGAAAGTAGCTGTCGATGTCCCAGTCCCAGTCGAGGTCTGCGGGCGGGTGGCGGCCCGACTTCCGCGCGCGCTCCTGCTGGAACTCGACGGAGCTCTTTCCGTGCCCGCGCAGCTCGAGGATGTGGATGTCGAGGCCGAAGAAGAGGAGGTTCTTGACGAACTCCCCGCTCGTCCACGCGTGGCGGTTCTGACAGAAGCCGTGCACCAGCAGCATCGGCTCGCCGAAGAGCGGCTGGGGGAAGGGCTGCGGCACCGGCTTGTAGCGCGTGACGACGAGCGACCACCCGTCTGAGGTCTCGACGGTGTACTTGGTCTTCTTGTAGAGGGCGCGGAACTCGACGTCGTCCACCGTCGGCGGGCGCGGGCTCTCCTCGCGTGAGGCTGGCGCTGTCATCCGGGGCGATTGTGTCACGGCGCCACGAGGGGTGCGTACTCGAGCGACAGCGCCGCCGGGGTGCCGCTGGCGTCGTAGTAGTCGAGCATGCGCAGCTTGAAGTAGGCGCCGGTGGAGGTCTGCACGACGTAGAAGAACTCCGAGCGCGTGAGGAGCCGGTGCACGGCGAGATCGTAATAGTACCACTCCTCGCCGACGACGTTGAACACGCGGGTGCCGGTGTCCTGCTGGTAGCCGTCGGCCGGCGCCACCGTGAGGCTCGCGTAGTCGCCGCCCTTGATCACCGCCACGCGCACCGGGCCGCCGGGGCTGCTGCCGCCGCCGTTCATGGCGATCTCGAAGCGCTTGAACCACAGGTCCCACGCCTGGGTCTCGAAGGCCTCGTCGGGCTTGAGCTCGCGGCCCTCGTCGAGATCCACGTAGACCTGCGCCGTCTTGTTGGTGGCGTCCACGAAGAGGCGGCGGGCGCCGTCGTCGAGCAGCTCCAGCCGCACCAGGGGCCCGTCGGTGACCTGCCCGTCGAAGGGGTAGTCGACGCGCAGGTCGGGCGCGCACGACGACAGCACGAGCAAGGTCAGGAGTCGCCGCATCTCACAGCTCCAGTTGCACGCCGCCGATGACGCCGCGCGGCGGCCTCGGGTTGAAGTCCTTGTCGCCCGAGTTGAGCAGGTTGTAGCCGTTGACGAAGATCCGCATCCACGGCCTGAACGAGTAGGTGAGCTGGGCTTCGAGGTCGAAGTAGCCGGGCGCCATGATCAGCCGCTCCTCGCCGAAGCCGAGCACGTTGGCGAAGCCCAGGCCCGAGCCCGCGTAGAAGGGCCGGGGCGAGTGCCAGGTGCCGCGCACCACCGCCTCGAGGCCCACCGGCCGGTACTTCATGGTGAAGGTGGCGTTGACGCGGTGGCTGGAGCGCCCCTCGAGCGGCCGGTTGCGCGTCACGTCGCGGGCGTCGAGGGCCATGTACGCGAGGTCGAGGTAGGCGCCCCGCGAGAGCTTCACGCGGCCGTTCACCTCGACGCCCTGGGTGTAGGCGTTGGTGACGTTCTCGTAGCCGAAGGTGACGGGCTCGTCGGGGTTGGGCGCGCCGGAGGCCGTGATGTTGATGAGGTTGTCGAGCGAGGTGTGCCAGGCGCTCGCGCTGAAGACCCAGCCGTCGAAGGGCCGGTAGTCCACCGCCACGTTGACCGAGCCGCTGCGCTCGGCCGAGAGCTTGGGGTTGCCCTGCACGATGTAGCCGATGCCGGGGTTGGCGAAGCGCAGGTACAGCTCCGAGAACGACGGCGGGCGGAAGCCCAGGCCCCAGGCGGCGCGAAAGGTGAGCTGCTCGAGCGGGTCGATCTTGATCGCCAGGCGCGGCGAGGGGGCCCAGCCGAACTGCGTGTCGACGTCCACCCGGAAGCCGGGCGAGAGGCCGATGCGGGGGCCCGAGCCGCGCAGCACCCACTCGTCCTGCAGCCACACGCCCACGCGCCCGCGCTGCACGTCGGCCGGCTCGATGCGGGAGCTGAGCAGCAGCTCCGAGAAGCCCTCCACGCCGGCCGTGAGTGTGTGCGCGCCGACGCGGTGATCGACCTGACTGAAGGCCTCCCACAGGCGGGTCAGGTTGCGCGAGTACTCGTCGAGGGCGCGGCTGTTGCGCTGGTCGAGCTGGAACTGGTCGCGGAAGAGGCCGAAGTGCCCGCGCACGGTGAGGGTGGTGTCTTCGCCGAAGCGCTTGCGCACGCCGGCCCAGGTGTCGAACTGCTCGGTGCGCTGGTAGCGATCGAAGACGGCGCCGGTGTCGTTCAAGTCCACCGCGTCGAGGTCGGTCCACACGTAGCCGGCGCGGATCCACGCGCGCAGATCGTCCGACGGCACGTAGGCGGCCTCGAGGTCCCAGTCGATGCGGCGGATGCCCGGGCCGCTCGACGCGGCGTCGCTGGGGTCCCAGTCGAAGGGCTCCCGGGTGCGGTAGCCGGCCCCGCCGCGGAGCTCGAACTTGCCCAGCTTCGAGCCCAGGTGGCCGCGCACGTCGCCCTCGAGCAGCGTGCCGAACATGCCGCGCAGGCTGCCCTCGAGCACCTTCTGCGGGCGCCGCGTGATGAGGTTCACCACGCCGCCCATGGCGTCGGCACCGTAGAGCGCGGCGGCCGGCCCCTTGACGATCTCCACCCGCTCGATCTCGCGCAGGCTGAAGCGGCCGATGTCGGTGATGGAGCCCGAGCGGCCCGACACGCGCTGCCCGTCGACGAGGATGAGCACGTACTCCGGGTCGAGCCCCTGGAGGCGGATGCCGGTGCCCCGGTTGGTGTAGACCATCTCCACGCCGGGGTGCTGCTGGAGCAGCTGCGGGAGATCGCGCACGCCGAGCTGCTCGATCTGCGCGCGGGTGATGACCTCGGTGGGCACGATGGTGTCGGAGGCCTTGCGCTCGGTGCGCGAGCCGGTGACGACGGTGAGCCGCGAGCGATCGAGCTCGTCCTCTACGCCGCCGTCGCTGGCGCCCTGGGCCAGCAGCACCGCCATCACCGCCTGAAGCATCACGCGGCGCCCTTAGGCCGCGGGGCCTCACCCGTCAATCAGCGGCGCACGCCGCGGCGCCGACGCCCGAGGGCCAGCAGCAGGCCCAGCGCCACCGGGCCGCCCGCCGCCACCGAGGACACGCACGTCATGCCGAAGGTGCCCGTGTTGCTCGCGATGATGCGGCTGCGCAGCACGGCGAGCTCGTCGCAGGGCACCGGCGGCTGGCCGCGCGGGTAGGTCTGGCAGAAGCCCGCCGCCGTGCCCTCGTCGAGGGCCCGCTTGCCGATCTCTCCCAGCGGCGCCGTGGGGGCCATGGTGGAGGTCAGATCGTCCACGTGATCGAAGCCGACGGCGTGGCCGATCTCGTGGGTGGTGGTGTTCTGGACGTCGTAGGCCACGCAGAGCGCCGACTCGTTGCCGGGCTCGCAGGGCGGGCTGGAGATGGTGGTGAAGAAGAAGCCCGCGGAGTTGAACTCGATGTCGGCGTCGATGGCGACGCCGGTGCGCGTCGAGTACGTGACGGTGGTGAGCCCGATGGTGCCGCTCGAGTGATCCCAGCAGCGGTAGCCGTTGGCGCAGCCGCCGGCGGCGAGGCAGGGGTCGGACAGCGGCACCACGTCGGCGCAGTCGGTGTCGCGGAAGGTGAGGTAGTTCTCGCTCTCGGTGCCCCGCCCTACCCGGCCGTCGGCCAGGCGCGCGCCGCGCACGAAGCGGAAGTCGGAGCAGGTGTCGGAGACGGCCTGCCAGGAGGCGAACGACGCGTCGATGGCGGTGAACTCGGCCTCGCCCGGCGTGCGCGCGCTGCCGGCCGCGTCCACGCGGTACGTGAAGGTGCGGGTGCTCCAGGTGACGCACAGGCGCGTGTCGCCCGAGAAGCCGGCCTCGGTGCGCCGAAAGGGCTGCGCCCCGGCCAGGCCCGACACCACGAGGAGCAGCGCCAGGGCCCTCATCGCCGCGCCCTTCGCCGCGCGAGGGCCAGGGCCGCGGCGGCCACCCACGCGGCGCCCGGGCTGGCGCAGCCGCAGCCGGCGGGCTCGCCCAGCTCGTCGGGCACGTGGAGCAGCACGCAGGTCTTCGTGGGCTTGCCCTTCGGGTACACGTCGCAGATGAACTGCGCGCTCCCCGGGTCGAGGTCGCGCTTGGCAAGCTCTCCGGGCGCGGCCCGCGGGCTCATGGTGCTGGTGGCGATGTTGATGTGCCCCAGGCCCAGCACGTGCCCCAGCTCGTGGGTGGTGGTGTTCTCGATGTCCGTCGCGACGCAGCTCGTGTTGAAGACGGGCGACACGCACGGCGGCGCATCCACCGTGCTGAACACGAAGTTGGGCGTGTTGAACTCGATGTCGGAGTCGAGGATGCGGCCGGTCTCTGGGTTGTAGGAGGTGGTGGTGATGGCGATGGCGCCCGGGGCGTGCTGCCAGCAGTCGAAGGTGTTGCCGCAGCTCCCGTCCGCGATGCACGCGTGGCCAGTGGGCGCCGCGTCGGTGCAGGTGCGCTGCCGGAAGAGCGCCACGTTCTCGTTGGGCTCGCGCTCGAGGTACCCCACGGCGCGCGAGGTGGTACGCGGGCCGTCGAGGAGCGTGAGGTTGCCGCAGCGGTCGATGGGCTCCTGCCAGGTGCTGATGGAGCGCCCGATGGCCTCGAACTCCGTCTCACCGGGGGTCTCGGGGTTGCCGTCGCGGGACTGCCGCACGACGATGGAGGTCGTCTCGAGCCACCACAGGCACTGGGAGCTCGGGTCGCGATCGTCGACCCGGCTCCGCACGTACTGCGAGAGCACCAGCGCGAGGGCCACCTTCCCCAGGATCACGGCGTGACCTTCACCGGGGCCTTCGGCGGCGCGGGCGTCGGGGCGCTCTCGCCGGCGAGCGCGAGCACCTGCGCGCGGAGCACCTCGAGCCGCAGCACCGCGGGCACCGGCTGCACCGGCTGCCGCGTGACGGGGTCCATGAAGAGGGCCTCGCCGTCGAGCGCCTGCCGGGCGAACTGCGCCTTGCCGTCGGAGCTCTGCTCGACGAGGAACTTGCCCTGCACCATGCCGGTGACGAGGTAGCGGCCGCCGCGCGCCTCGAGGAAGAGCACCACGTCTTCGCCGGGCCGGAAGCGGGCCACGCCGTGTACGAGCTGGCCGACCTCGCCCACCTCGCCGCCGGGCTGCATGACGACGATCGAGGCCGGGGCCTCGCCCTTCCACCGCTCGGTGATGGTCACCGTGGTGTCGGTCATGATGCGCGAGCCGTCGAGCGTCCACCGGGCGTGGGTCTCGACGACGGCGCCGCGCACGACGAGGGTGGAGGCGCGCGTGAGGGCCGGGAGATCTTGCGCGAGGAGCGTGGTGGCCTGAGCAGCCGACGCGCACAGGAGCGCCGCGAGCGCCAGCCAGCGAGATGAAACGACCATGCGGGCACCATAGCGGGCGCCGCGTGGGGAGGCGAGCCGGCCTCCCCGACCGAGACACCCCGGTGACGCTCTGCTACACGCGCGCGCCCACATGACGCCTCGTCTCCGCTTCGCCCCCTCCCCGACCGGGTACCTCCACATCGGCGGCGCGCGCACCGCGCTCTTCAGCTGGCTCGTCGCCCGGCGCACCGGCGGCACCTTCGTGCTGCGCATCGAGGACACCGACCAGGAGCGCAGCACCCCCGAGTCGGTGCAGGCCATTCTCGACGGGCTGACGTGGCTGGGCATCGACTGGGACGAGGGCCCCGGCAAGGGCGGCCCCTTCCCGCCCTACTTCCAGATGCAGAAGCTGGCCCGCTACACCGAGGTGGCCAACCAGCTCCTCGCCGAGGGCAAGGCCTACCGCGACTACACGACGGAGGCGGAGACGGCCGCCATGCGCCTGGCCTTCGCCGCCTCCAAGGGGCTGACCGAGAAGGACGACCTGCGCAAGGCGGGGTTCAAGTACACGAGCCCCTGGCGCGATCGCACGCAGGCGCAGGCGGGCCCGTACGTCGTGCGCTTCAAGATGGAGCCCAAGGGCGAGCGCGTGGGCTTCGACGATCTGGTGCTCGGGCGCCTCGAGAAGCCCGACGAGGATCTCGACGACTTCGTGCTGCTGCGCAGCGACGGCATCCCCCTCTACAACTTCTCGTGCGTCATCGACGATCACGACATGCAGATCAGCCACGTCGCGCGCGGGCAGGAGCACATCAACTCGACCTACTCGCAGCTCATGATCTACCGGGCGCTGGGCTGGGCGACGCCGGCCTTCGCGCACATCCCGCTGATCATGGGGCAGAACAACGAGAAGCTCTCCAAGCGCAAGCACCCCGAGGCCGACGTCATGGCCCACAAGAAGAACGGCATCCTCCCGCATGCGCTGGTGAACTTCATCGCGCGGCTGGGCTGGAGCCACGGCAACGACGAGCTCTTCACGCGCGAGCAGCTCGTCGCGCTCTTCGACCTGAAGGACGTGGGCAAGGGCAACGGCGTGTGGAACCCCGAGAAGCTCATCGCCATCAACCAGCACTGGCTCAAGACGACGCCGCCGGCCGAGCTCGCGGCGGCCACGGAACCGTTCCTCGCCGCGCTGGGCGGCGCCGCGCCGGCCCCTGAGCAGCTCGAGCGCGCCGTGAAGACCTTCGCGCCGCGAGCCAAGACGCTGGTGGACCTCGCGCAGGCGGTGAAGCCCTACTTCGCGCACGGCGTGAGCCTCGACCCGGCGGCGGCCGCCAAGCACCTCGACGCCGCCGGCAAGGCGCTGCTGGCCCAGGCGAAGGCGAAGCTCGAGGCGCTGCCTGAGTGGACGGCCGCGCGCATCGACCCCATCGTCGACGAGCTCGCCGCCGAGACGGGCGCGAAGAAGGGCGCCATCGCGCAGCCGCTCCGCGTCGCCGCGACCGGCGGCACCACCAGCCCGGGCCTGGGTGACACGCTCGAGCTGCTCGGCCGCGACGAGGCGCTCTTCCGCGTCGCCGCCGCCCTGGCGAGCTAAGGGGCCCCGTGGAGCCGACCCCGCCCCCTGCCCCCGAGGTCGAGCCCGCCGCCGGCTGGCGCGGCGTGGCGCGGGAGTGGTTCGAGGGCCTGGGCGGCGAGCCCACCGTCATCGTGTGCGGAGCGAGCGCGTTCTTGATCGTCTCGCACTACCAGGGCTCGGCGGGCTTCTTCCGCAGCCTCTTCGGCAACCGCCTCGACGCCCTGCCCTGGAGCCCGGCCTTCGGCCACCTGTGGTGGTTCGGCGCGAGCGTGGTGCTCTACCTGGTGCTCCCGCTGGTGCTGGCCTTCGCCACGCGCGGCAGCTTCCACAACCACTACGGCCTGGGCCTGGGCGACTGGAAGACGGGCCTGAGCATGACGGCGCTGCTGCTGCTGGTGATGCTGCCGGCGACGTGGGTCGCCTCGACGCTGCCGTCGTTCAAGGGCATGTACCCGCTCGCGGGCAACGGCGCGTACATGGCCAACGTCGGCGGGGGCAAGACCGAGGTGTCGTGGGCGCTCTTCCTCACCTACGAGGCCGCCTACTTCGTCTACTTCATCGCCTGGGAGTTCCTCTTCCGCGGGTGGATGGTGCACGGGCTGGTGCCGCGCTGGGGTCGCGGGCCCGCGCTGCTGATGCAGGTGGCGCCCTTCGCGGTGATGCACCTGGGCAAGGCCGAGCTCGAGGCCTTGGGCAGCATCATCGCCGGCGTGGCGCTGGCGATGCTCTCGTTGCGCACCCGCAGCTTCTGGTACGGCGCCCTCATTCACGGCGTGGTCGCGGTGTGGATGGACTGGCTCTCGGCGAAGGCGGCGCTGCTCGCGGCTTGACAGCCCCCGGCCTGCGCCGGTACTCCCGCGCCGCCGTGAAGCGCCTCTTCGTCCTCGCCTGCTGTGTCGCCGCCGCCTCGGCCCTCGCCGAGACCGAGCTGGGCGCCCAGCTGCCCGACGGCGCGCGCAAGGTGGCCGAGCACCGCTTCAAGTCGCCCAACGACTTCCAGGGCACGCTCAAGTACTACCGCAACGTCTACCCCGTCTCGAGCTACCCGCGCCGCAGCGTGGTGAACCAGCCTGGCGTGAAGGCCGTGCACATCCCCAACACGTCAGGAAAGGGCGCGTGGGAGGGTCTCAACATCTACGAGGCGAACGACGAGGTTCGCATCTATGTTGTACCTGCATCAGGGAGTGGTAATAGGAAATCGAAGTAGCACCTTGGGGAATCGTCCAACGGCAGGACTCCAGATTCTGACTCTGGCTATCTAGGTTCGAATCCTAGTTCCCCAGCAAGCAGGGCCGCCGACTCCACCGTGAGTCGGCGGCCCTTCGTCTTTCCGGGCGGTTTACTTGCGCGCGCGCCTCGGTGCTTCAGGCTCGTGACGAGCTGTCGCACTCACCCTCAGGGAGCCGCCATGACCGAACGCCGTCGCCGTCGCAGTGAGCAGGCGCACCTCGCGCTCAACCTCTTCCTCGAGGCCGTGCGCGAGCGGGAGGGCCTCGAGGGCGCCGCCGTCACCACCGAAGACGGGCTGCTCGTCGCGGGCGCCGGCGCGCTCGACGTGGAGTGGATGGGCGCCGTCGGCGCCGCCTCGCAGCGCTCGGTGCTCGAGTGGGACGAGCGGACCTTGCACGTGCAGCGCCTCGAGGTGAACCGCGTGCGGCTCTACCTCACCTCCGCCGGCCGCCGCGCCGACGCGCGCACCGTGTCCGCCGGGCTCCAGCGCATCCTCGCGGCTTGACCTGAACGCCCTTTCAGTCTGTGGTGCCGCGCATGCGGCCCCGGCCCATCGCCAACCCGCCCAACCCGTGGGCGGCCACTGAGATCGAGTACCTCGAGGAGATCCCCCGGGCGACGGTGGAGCTCTTCGAGGACGCCAGCCAGACGATCCTCGCGAAGAATGACAGCCCTGACCTGGGCTTTCGCTTCTCCGTCAACCCGTACCGCGGCTGCAACCACGCCTGCGCCTACTGCTACGCGCGGCCCACGCACGAGTACCTCTCGTTCGGCGCGGGCACCGACTTCGACACCCGCCTGGTAGTGAAGCGCGACGCGGCCCGGCTGCTGCGGCTCGCCTTCGAGCGCCCGTCGTGGCGGGGCGAGCCGGTGATGTTCTCGGGCGTCACCGACTGCTACCAGCCCATCGAGGCCTCGCTGCGGCTGACGCGGCAGTGCCTCGAGGTCTGCGCGGAGTACCAGAACCCGGTGCGGATCATCACCAAGGCGCCGCTCATCGAGCGCGACCTCGACGTGCTCCGGCGGCTCCACGCGGTGGCCTCGGTGCGGGTCGCCGTCAGCGTGCCCATCTGGGACCAGGCCCTCGCCCGCGGCATCGAGCCGGGCGTGGCGACGCCCAGGCGCCGCGTCGAGACCATCAAGCGCCTGGCCGACGCCGGCATCCCGGTGGGCGTGATGGTGGCGCCCATCATCCCCGGCGTCTCCGAAGACGGCCTCGCGCACGTGCTGGAGGCCGCGCGAGAGGCCGGGGCGACGAGCGCGGGGTACGTGCTCCTGCGCCTGCCGGGCAGCGTGAAGGAGGTCTTCGAGCAGCGCGTGCGCGAGGCCCTGCCCCTGCGTGCCGAGAAGATCCTCCACCGGGTTCGCGAGACCCGCGGCGGCAAGCTCTACGACTCGCGCTTCGGCGTGCGCGGCCGCGGCGAGGGCCCCTACGCCGAGGCCATCGCCGCCGTCTTCGAGGGCTGCACCAGGCGGCTGGGGCTCTCGCAGGAGTCGTGGGAGTTCCCGGCCACCTTCCGCCGCCCTGCCCGAATGGAGCCGCAGCTCGCGCTCTTTTAGAGCGGCCCGCCCAGTCGCGGCCTACGGTAGTGAGACAGGGAGGTTCACATGGGGATCTTGAGCTGGATTGTGCTGGGAGGCCTCGCCGGCTGGGTGGCGAGCATGATTGCGGGCACGAACGCGAGGCAGGGGATCATCGGCAACATCGTCGTGGGCATCGTGGGCGCCTTCGTCGGCGGCCTGGTGTTCAGCTTCTTCGGGAGCCACGGCGTCACCGGCTTCAACCTCTACAGCTTCGGCGTGGCCACGGTGGGCGCCGCCCTGACGCTCTTCATCAAACAGAAGCTGTTCGGCAAGTGACGGGGCGGCTCAGCCGCGGAGCGCCTTGAGCGCCTCGCGGAAGAGGAGCTCGAAGGTCGGCTCCGCCCCGGCGCGCTCGGTGGCGAGCTGCGCCGCCTGCTCGGCCTGGGCTTCTTTGTAGCCGAGGTTCACGAGCGCGCTGACGAGGTCGCTGCTCGGCGAGGGCGCAGCCCTGCCCGGCTTCTTGCCGGCAGGAGTCCCCGCGTCGAGGAGCTTCACCTTCTCCTTGAGCTCGAGCACGAGGCGCTCGGCCGTCTTCTTGCCGACCCCGTGGAGCCTGGTGAGCCGGGCCACGTCGCCGCGGGCGATGGCGGCAGCGAGCTCGTCGACCTCGAGGCCCGAGAGCACGTTGATGGCCAGCTTCGGGCCCACGTGGCTCACGGAGGTGAGGAGCAGGAAGAGCTCCTCTTCCTGCCGCGAGAGGAAGCCGTAGAGATCGAGCGCGTCTTCGCGCACCACCGTGCGCACGCGCACCGCCACCGGGGCGCCCACGGCCGGCAGCGCGGCGAGCGTGAGGAGCGAGACCATCACGCGGTAGCCGACGCCGTTGACGTCCACCACCACGTCGGTGGGGCTCTTCTCGAGCACCAGGCCCTTGAGCGCGGCGATCACGGCGCGGCCCTCACCACCGCTGGCCGCAGCCGGGCCTCGAAGTCGCTGCGCCCTGCCCGAGCGCCGCCCGTGACGCGCGACGACACGCCGCCGAGCTGGTGCGCGTGACACAGGGCCACGGCCAGCGCGTCGTAGGCGTCGGCGCGCTCGAGCGGCGCGGGCAGCCGAAGCAGGCGCTCCACCATGCGGGCCACGGCGTCCTTCGAGTCGTTGCCTCCAGCGCCGACCGACTTCTTCACCCGCGCCGGCGCGTACTCGAAGACGCCCAGCCGGGCCTGGGCCGCGGCCAGCAGGGCCACGCCCCGCGCGTGCCCCAGCACCAGCGCGCTCCGGGCGTTCTTGTGCGTGAAGACGCCCTCCACGGCCACCGCCTCGGGCCCGAAGGCGCCGATGACGCGGGTGAGCTCGGTGAAGATGAGCTCGAGCCGCTCGTGCAAGGGCGCCCGGGCGTCGGCCTTCACCACGCCGCTCGCCACGTGCTGCACCAGGCCCGCGCGCGCGTCCACCACGCCGTAGCCGAGATACCGACTGCCAGGATCGACGCCGAGCACGCGCATGGGGGTACGGAACAGATGTTTACCCCACCCCACCCAGGGCACGCGAGAAATCACCCGGCACCACGGGGACCACTTCAGCGGCGCAGGAGCGCCTTCGCTTCTTCGACGTGGGCGCCCTTCGGCTCGAGCTCCAGGTAGCGCTCGAGGGCGGCCTTGCCGGCGGCGCGATCATTGGCGTCGAAGTGCAGGGTCGCGAGCAGCACCTGCACGCGGGCGTTCTTCGGGTCGAGCGCCTGCACCTGGTCGGCCGCCTCGCGCGCGCCGACGCTGTCGTGGAAGTCGTAGCGGGCCAGGCCCAGCAGCAGCCAGCCGCTCACCGAGGCCGGCTCGTCGATCACCACCTGCTCGAGCAGCGCGATGGCCTGGGGGTAGCGCCCCGCCTCGTACAGGCGCCGCGCGTCCTCCAGCGGGGCGGCGACGTCCACCGGCACGGCGGGCGCCTCGTCGACGAACTCGAGCTCGTCGACCACCGCGTAGAACTCGGGCGGCTCGAGGTCGGGCACGACGACGGGCACCGGCGCGGCGATCACGGGCACCGCCGGGGCGGGCGCGGCGCGCAGGGCCTCGAAGCCCGCCATGAGGAGCAGGAGCACCGCGGCGGCGACCACGAAGGGCCAGCGGCTCCGCTGTGGCGGGGCCGCCACCGGCGCGTCGAGCTCGGGCACGTCGAGGGTGGCGGCCTCTGCGAAGAAGCGAGCCTCCGGGTCGCCGGCCACGGCGGGCGTGAGAACCGGCGTCTGGGCACGGGCGAGCGCAGGCTCCACCACGACAGACGGCGCCGACTCGGCGCGGACCTCGGCGAAGGCCTCGGCCGTCACCACCGGCGTCATCCACGGGGTCTCGATGCGGGCCTGGCGATCGGTCGCGGCGGCGCGGTGGGCGTCGAGCGCCGCGGGCTCCAGCGGCGCCTGCTCGGCGGCCTGGCGCACCATCCCCTCGAGGCCCGGCTGCGGCGGCTCCCCGTGCCCGGAGGCGAAGTGGCGCGCCTCGCGCTCCCCCTCGCGGGGCTCGGGCGCCTCGACCCGCATCGGCGTGTGGAAGGCGTCGAGGTGCCGGGCGAGATCGGGCGAGAGGCCGGCGGTGAGCGCCGAGGGCACGGGCGCGGTGGTCCAGCCGCCGTCGGGCTCGGGCACCTCGAGGCCGGTGTCGCCGGCAGACAGCGTGTACCAGTCGGCGTCGTCGTCCTCGTCGGCGGCCTCGGCGCGGATCTCCGCGGTGCCGTCGAAGAGCCGCTGCATGAGCTCCTCGGCCTCGGTGGCCCGGGGCTCGAAGAGGCGCGGCATCGGCAGGGGGAAGAAGATCAGCTCGCTGGCCTCGCCCTTCGCCGGCCCGAGCACGCCCATGAGGTAGAGGCGCGTGGAGACCTCGAGGGTGGTGGTCTCGTCGAAGGCGCTGTCCACCAGCACGTCCTGCACGGTGCGGAAGCCGTCGAAGAGCTGCACCACGCGGTTGATCTGATCGGGCAGCGCCTTGAGCGACTTCGCGAGGCGCGCGAAGTCCACCGCGAGGCGGGCGTCGAGCGGGAGGCTGCGCTGCCGCACTCGCGCCCACCGCTGCAGCCGGGGCATCACGACCTGAACGAACTCGCGCAGCCCGCAGTGGACCTCGGCGAAGCCGTCGACCGCCTCGAGCGACAGCGAGTAGGGGCCCGCGGTCAGCGCGAGCGCGCGCACCACGGTGTCGAGCGCGGCGCCGCGGCCGTCGAGGCGCGCGTCGATCACCCGGCCCGCGCGGAAGCGGAGCTCGGCCCGGCCGCCCACCAGCACCAGGCGCCCGGCGCGAGGACCGGAGAGGAGCGCGCGGAGCAGCTGCACGGGCGGCAGCGTGGCCGCGTCGAGGGGCACCGGGCCCACCACGTCACGCCGGGCCAGCTCGAGGCGCACCAGCGCGGCCACGTCGCGGGCGAAGGCGGGCTTGGAGATGGCCGCGTCGATGCCCACCACCTCGGCGAGCGCCGTCACGTTCAGGTCGTCAGGCCGCGCCAGGAGCAGCACCGGCACCTGCGCCAGCCGCTCGTCGCCGCGGAGCTGCGCCACGAAGGAGAAGCCCTCCTCGGTGCCCAGGTCCGACTCCAGCACGATCGCGTCGGGCGCCCGGCCCTGGAGCAGCCGCAGCCCCGCGGGGCCCGAGTCGGCGCTCCACACGTCGAAGCCGTCGCGCGCCAGCCCCACCTCGAGCACCGAGCGCGCCGAGGCGTCGGGGTCGATCACCAGCACCACCGGCCGCGCCGCCCGCTCGATGCTTCGGAGGGTGATCTTCGAACGCGCTGACGTGTCGGGAATGCTGCGAGACATGCGACCTCCGGAGGCGAAGTAGGATACTTCTATCGAAGTATCGACCTCCGGTCGAATCGACAAGGCGCTGAGTTTACTGAGGTTTTATGGATGCACGGCGAGGCCCGACTCGGGGCGGCGCTCGAGGTTGGGCAGGGCTTCGACGCCGAACTCGGCCAGGAGCGCCTGCCCGAGGAGCTGGAGCTCGTCGGGGGCGACCTCGACGAAGCTGAGCACCCACCCGCGCTCGGTCTGCTGGGTGACGCGGCAGCGGCCCTTGAACATGCGCTCGCGCTGCGGGAGCGAGAGGTGGAGCGTGACCTCGCGGGGGAACGGCCCCGTGCAGGTGACGGGCAGGAGCGCGCCGCGCACCGACAGCTCGAGGCCGCGGCCCAGCGTGGAGCACCCGCTCGACGCGACGAACCAGTCGACGTCGAGGTGGAAGCGGGGGTGACGACGACCCTGCGCGGCGGGCTTGCGGGACGTTCGCTTGCCACAAGTCTGTAGCGGTAACCGGGGGCGGTCAAAATTTTGGCGTGAGGCGGAAGCTGGGTCAGCCTGTAGCGAGATGATCGCCACCCTGCTGACCGCCCTCGTCGTCGCCGCGCCCACGCAGAGCGCCACCTTCTCTCCGGCCGCGTCGTCGCGGGTCACCGGCGGCGTGATGGCGCCGGCGAAGCTGCCCGCGGGCACCATCGGCCTCTACGGGTTGCTCGGCGCGCCGGAGCTCGGCGCCGGCTACCGCCAGGGCTTCGACGCCTTCGAGCTCGAGGCCCGGGCGCTCTTCAACGTCCTGCAGCTCTCGGCCATCGTGGAGGCCGGCGCGAAGCTGAGCGCGTACTCCAGCGGGCGGCTGCAGGTCGCCCCCACCTTCGCCCTGGGCCTGGCCTTCAACAGCGGCTCGACCTACTTCGACCCGGCCAACTTCGCCGCCATCAGCCTGCGCCCGCGGCTCGGCGGCACCCTCTCGTACGCCTTCACCGATCTCGTCGCGGGGCTGCTCTACGCCGAGCTGCCCTGGGCCATCGCGATGACCGTCACCGGCCACCAGCTCACGCCCACCGTCGGCGCGGGCGCGGAGTTCCACCTCGGCGGGAGCCTCTCGCTCCTCGTCTCGGCGCACGTCGGGGTGGACGTGATCCAGCCGCCCGCGCTCGCGGCCATCAGCCGGCCGGCCTGGGGCCTGCGCCTGGGCCTGGGCCACCGCGTCTTCTGATCAGAAGGTGCCGTTGAGGAAGGACAGCGACGCCCCGACCGAGAGGCCGGCGCTCGTCTGCGCGACGACGGGGGTGGGCATCGGCAGGCCGAAGTTCACGCCCTCGCCCGGCCTCGCGTTCGCCGTCAGCGGCCTGAACTTCGGCTGCTTGAAGAGGTTGATGGCCACCATCTGGAGGATGGGCACGAGGCCGATGGAGCCGATGAGCAGCCACGGCACGCTCCCGCCGTTGGGCACGCCCCCGCTCGCCTGCCCCGTGGGGAGCCAGCCCGTCGCGTAGAAGATGCCGAGCACCGCCGCCTGCCCCACGAGGCCAGTCAGCGCCGCGGGCCACGTCTCCGAGAAGTAGTGCCGGCTCCCGTTGGCGAGGCTCACCTGCGTCTGCGCCACGGCCAGCGGCGCCGCCGAGAAGATGAGCACGAAGATGATCGACGAGAGCGTGGGGTCGCCCGAGAGCGAGCCGTTGCCGAAGAGCAGGAAGTACGGGAGCACCGTGACGCCGGCGGCGGTCAGCATGCCGAAGAGCGACTCGCTCACCATGAGGCCCACCTCGGGGGCGGGCTTCTCTTGCTGCCGGGGCGTGCCGTAGGGCGAGTACGGGGTGCCGGCCTGTGACGGCGGCGCCTGCTGCGGGGTGAGCGAGGGCGGCGGCGGCGTGCCCGGCTGCAGGCTGGTGCCGGGCTCCGGCGGGGGCATGGGCGGCGGCGTGGCCGGCACCATGGGCGGCGGCGTCCAGTCGGTGGGGGCGGTGGTCTGCGCCAAGGCGGCGGCGGGCACGAGCGCGAGGACGACGACGAGGCTCTTGAGCGTCATGGCTTCACTCCACGGGAGGCTGACGCGGCCACGTCACCCCACGGCGATGGCATCAATCTCCACCTTGACCCCTCGGGGCAAGGCCGACACCTGCACGGTCGCCCGGGCGGGTGGGTTGACGGGGAAGTAGCGAGCGTACACCTCGTTGACCCGCCCGAAGTCACCCAGGTCGGTGAGGAAGATGCCGCAGCGCACGACGTGGTCGCAGGTGAGCCCCGCCTCGGCCAGCACGGCCTTGAGGTTCTCCATCACCCGCTCGGTCTGCGCCGCGACGTCGCCGGGCACGAGCTGCCCGCTCGCGGGGTCGAGGGGGATCTGCCCGGACAAGAACACCATGCGCCCGGCGGGCACCGACACGGCCTGCGAGTAGGCGCCGATGGCCTTCGGGGCGGCTTCCGACTGGATGACGATGCGGGACATACGCCGACCGTAGCAGATGCCGGCCGCGAGGCTCGTGGCTCAGACGCGCTCGACCGAGAACACGCCGGTCAGCTTCTCGATGCTGCGCATGAGATCGGTGAGCTGCTTGAGGTCGGCGATGGTGACCTCGAAGGTGTTCACCGCGCGGTCGTCGCCGGTGGCGCGGCAGTTCGCCTGGCTGATGTTGACGCCCTTCTTGCTGAAGATCTGCGACATGTCTGCCAGGAGCCCGGGCCGGTCGGCGGTCATCACCCGCAGCGTCACCGGGCGGCGGAAGTCGCTCTTGACGTCCCAGGAGACGTCCACGCGGCGCTCGGGGTCGGTGGCCTTGGCCTTGTCGCAGTCGTTGGTGTGCACGGTGACGCCGCGGCCGCGGGTGATGAAGCCCACGATGGCGTCGCCCGGCACCGGGTTGCAGCAGCGGCCGAAGCGCACCAGCACGTCGTCGATGCCGCCGATGAGGACGCCGCTCGACGACTTGCGCCCCACCACCTTGCGGGCGATCTGTGAGACCGTCTCGAGGATGCCGGCCGACGCGGGCTCCGCCGGGCCCTTCTCCTTGTCCTTCTCGCGGACCTCCTCGACCTTCTCCTTCGGCACGAGGAGCTCGACGAGCTGGCTCGGCTGGATCTTGCCGTAGCCGATGGCCACCAGCAGGTCCTCCTCGCTGCGGTAGCCGTAGCCCTCGGCGTGCTTCTTGAGGTCGCCGCCCTTCACCAGCTTGTTCAGGTTGAGCCCGAAGCGCTTGAACTCGCGATCGGTGAGCTCCCGGCCGAGCTGCAGGCTCTTGTCGCGCTGCTGCTGCTTGATGAAGGCGCGGATCTTCTGCTGCGCGCGGCTCGTCTTGGCGAAGGTGATCCAGTCCTTCGAGGGGTGCGCCTGGGGGCTGGTGAGCACCTCGACCTGGTCGCCGTTCTTCAGCTTGTACCGCAGGGGCACGATCTTGCCGTTCACCTTGGCGCCCACGGTCTTCTCGCCCACGCCGGAGTGCACCGCATAGGCGAAGTCGATGGGCGTGGCGCCGCGCGGGAGGCTCTTCACGTCGCCGCGCGGGGTGAAGACGAAGACCTCGTCGGTGAAGAGGTCCACCTTCACCGTGTCGAGGAACTCCTTGGGGTCCTTGAGGTCCTGCTGCCACTCGAGCAGCTGCCGCAGCCAGGCGAACTTCTCGTCGTCGCTGCTCAGCGCGTTCTTGCCCTCCTTGTAGGCCCAGTGCGCGGCGATGCCCTCCTCGGCGATGCGGTGCATCTCCTCGGTGCGGATCTGGATCT
>CAYUZK010000036.1:24753-37814 GCA_964449625.1 uncultured Archangium sp. | reverse complement strand
GGGGCCGGGGCCGGGGCCGCGCGGGGCGGGGCGCGGCTCGCGCCGGGCGGGCGCATGCCCTCGGCGAGGAGCTTCTGCAGGGCCGTCACCCAGTGGTCGAAGTCGGGCTTCTCGGCCATCACCGACAGGCGCCGCGCCACGAGCAGGTAGGTGCCCACCACCGTGAGCCCCAGCACGTCGGCCGACACGTCGGCGCGCACGAGGTGGGCGCGCTGGAGCCGGCGGCACTCCTGCTCCACGCGGCGCATCTCCTCGTCGAGCATCGTCCACAGCACGCCCTCGAAGACGGTGCCCTGGGCCCCGCGCAGGAGCACGTCGGTGACGTCCCGCCAGTCCCACAGCAGCTCGAGGAGCTTCTTGTCTTCACGCGCGTCGAGCGCCGAGAGGGCCACCACGAAGGCCGGCCCGCCCCGCCCCTTCGACGCCGTCGCGGAGAGCTGCAGGTACGCGGCCTCGCGCCCGCCCCGGTGCGCCTCGAAGTGGCCCTTGAGCTCGGCCACGAGCGCCCCGAAGAGGGCCTCCTTCGACTCGAAGTGCAGGTAGAAGGCGCCCTTCGACAGCCCGCAGGCGGCGGTGATGTCCTCGATGCGCGCCTGGCGGATGCCCGCGCGCACGAACTCCTTCCGGGCGGCGGCGAGGAGCGAGCTGCGGGCGGTCGGGTCTGCGGGGCGAGCCATGGGGGGAACGGCGTCGATGACTAACCCGCGGGTCAGGAATCACAAGCCGTTTCTGAACTGCCGGTCAGTTACCCCGGGGAATCAGCCCCTTCGGGCGGGGCGCCGGGCGAAAAATTGCGACCCCGCCGCACCCCACTACCTTCACCCACATGCGAAACATGCTGCTCCGCGCCTGTGTCGTCCTGTCGCTCGCCGCCTGCGGCCCCGTCTCCACCACCGCGCAGCAGGCCTCGCGCTGCCTCTCGCTGGGCGAGCCGGAGGGGGCCTCGGGGCTCGTGGCGGCGCTGCCCTCGCGCGTGTCCTGGCTCTTCAAGGTGGACACCTGCGGCGGCGACCCGGTGTCGGCCCTGGCCGGCGCGCGCTTCGACCTCTTCGAAGACGGCAAGAAGGTGAGCGCCTTCGAGTCGCAGCAGCGCGTGACGCCGCGGGGCGAGCGCTTCCGCCTCTACTCGGTGGTGCTGCTCGACCTCTCGGGCAGCATGCTGCGCTCCGGTGACTTCGGCGCGCTGCAGCAGGCCGCCGGCCAGTACCTCGACGCGGCCCTGGCTCAGGGTGGTGACGGGCACCGGGTGGCGCTGATGACCTTCGATGGCCGCGAGCGCGCGCAGACGCTGGTGCCCTTCACCGCCGACAAGGCCGCGCTCCACGCCGGGCTCGCGTCGCTCTCGACCTCGGAGTGCACCGTCTCGGCCGACTGCGCCGGCTGGAGCGACCGCCGCACCTGCGCCGGCTGGCGCTGCGTCGACGACTCCACCAACCTGCACGGCGCCATCGTCTCGAGCCTGCAGGGGCTCGACGCGGAGCTCGCGCGCGCCGAGGTGCCGTGGCGCGACTCGGCCCTCGTCGTCTTCACCGACGGCACCGACCAGGCCGGGCGCATGACGGCGGCCAGCGCGCTCGACGCCGTGCGGCGCAGCCCGGCGCACGTCTTCACCATCGGGCTGGGCGGCGAGGTCGACGAGGCGTCGCTCCAGGCCTTCGGCAAGGACGGCTACGTGCCCGTGGCCAGCGCCGCGCAGCTCTCGCCCGCCTTCACTGACATCGCCAACCGCGTGAGCGGCCTGGCCAACCGCTTCTACCTGCTCGAGTACTGCAGCCCGAAGCGCGGGGGCGTGCACGCGCTGGAGGTGGTCGCCACCCTCGAGTCGCCGCAGGGCGTGCTCACCGGCACGCTCTCGGGCAGCTTCGACGCTACGGGCTTCGCCAGCGGCTGCGCGCTGTGACGCCCGGGGCCAGGGCGCGAGCTCACCGCCACGGCCACGCCACCCGCGTGAGCGCCTCCGACACCGCCCACAGGGTCGCCGCGGCGGCGGGGTCCTTCGACTTCGCGTTCGAGTCCACCTTCGTGGGGGCGCCGGTGAGCTCGAGGAAGCCGTCAGGCCCGTAGTACTCGCCGCCCTGCACGCCCGGCGCCGTCGCCGCGAAGAGCTGCGGCAGCGCCCCCTGCGCTGCCGACTGCGCCACGAGCGAATTGCCCAGCGCCATCACCCACGCGCCGAAGGACGAGCCCGTCATCTTCGGCGCGACGGCCTGGAGGTTGGTGGCCGCGTAGCCGGGGTGCGCCGCGACGGCCACGGTGCGCCGCCCGGCCGCGGCGAGGCGGCGCTGCAGCTCGGCGCTGAAGAGGAGGTTCGCCAGCTTCGACTGCCCATAGGCGCCCCACGGTGAGTACGCGCGCTCTCCCATGAGGTCCTCGAAGCGCATCGTGCCCAGGCGGTGCGCGGTCGACGCGACGCTCACCACGCGCGCCGCGGGCGCCGCCTCGAGCGCGGGCAACAGCCGCAGCGTCAGCGCGAAGTGCCCCAGGTGGTTGGTGCCCAGCTGCAGCTCGAAGCCGTCCACCGTCGTGCGCCGCGGCACCGCCATCACCCCGGCGTTGTTCACCAGCCCGTCGAGCGCCGGCAGCGCCTCGCTCAGCTCACCGGCGAAGCGCTCGATGCTGGCGAGGCAGGCCACGTCGAGGGGCCGCAGCTCGACCTGCGCCTCGGGCGCGGCACGCCGCACCTCGTCGGCCGCGAGCTCGGCGCGCGCGGGGTCGCGGCAGGCCATCACCACCCGCGCGCCCTTCGCGGCGAGGGCCTTCGCCGTCTCGAGGCCCAGGCCCGAGTTGGCCCCCGTCACCACCCACGTCTTCCCCGCCAGGGAGGGGATGTCCTGCGCGCTCCACGTCGTCATGGGAAGCCCCTCTGCGAGGGAACGCGCCGCCGCGCAACCCTTCCTGCGCTTCAGCGCGGCAGTGGGCCCTGCGCGATGACGCCGTCGTCGCCCACCGCCCAGAGGTCCTCCTCGCTGCTCGCGGTGAGGTCGCGGTAGGGCACCTGGCGGCCGTTGTCGTGCAGCACCTCCCAGCGGCCCTGCACGAAGCGCCGCACGAGCCCGTCGGCCTGGGTGACGTAGATGCGGGCCGGCCCGAAGAGCTGCACGCCGGTGAGGGTGGCGCTCGTCTCGGAAGAGAGGAGCAGCCAGCCGCGCGCCGTCCGCTCGAAGAGCGCCCCACCCTCGCCCACCGCGGCCACCACGCCGCCAGGTAACACCCAGACCGCCTCCAGCGCGCCTGACGGCACGCCCGGAATGCCGTCGACGCCCTCGTCCTGCCACCCGCCGTCTTCCGCCAGGCGGAAGGCCTTCATGCTCGGCGGCATGCTCAGGGTGTTGCTCCCCACCGCGTAGACCTCCGTGGGCGAGGCGGCGTGCATGGCGCGCAGCACCGTGCCCACCGGGAGGCTCGTCATCGGATCCACCGGGGTTTCACCGCGGCTCCAGCGCAGCACCCGCCCGTCGCGCAGCGCGCCCACGTAGTCGTAGCCGCCATCGCCCGATGGGAAGGCGACGAGCCCCACCATCGGATCGCGCACGAGGCGCAAGGGGCCGCAGCCCGTCGACCCGGGTGAGTTCGTGGTGAGGCGCCCCACGCCGTTATTACCACCCGACAGCTCGGCCAGCCCGGTGCCCGGCTCGGCCCACACCGACTGGAGGTTGGGCGGGCAGCTCATGGACACCGAGACGAAGGCCTCGCCTGCGTCGCGCACGAAGGCCTGGGCGCCGCCGATGACCCACAGCGAGCCCTCGCCGAAGCTGGCCGCCGCCACGAAGTCGTGGCTGGGGCTCTCGAGCTGGGGCACCTGCCGCCACCGCAGCCCGGCGTCGCCGCACCAGGGCCCGTCCACCACGCCGTCGCAGTCGTCATCGAGGCCGTTGCAGGGCTCCCCCGCGTCGGGGAAGGTGAGCGGGTCGGCGTCGTCGCAGTCGCCACCCACGAGGGCCCGCCCGGCGCCGCACAGGAGCGCGCCCGAGTCGGGCAGCCCGAAGCCGTCGCGATCGCGGTCGAGGTAGGTCAACGTCTCGCAGGCCACCACGCCGGCGTCGACGCCCGCGTCCACCTCCACCGGGCCCCCGTCGGGGGAAAGGCACGCCTCGCTGGTGCAGTCCACCACCTCGAAGGCCGCGCTCAGCACCAGCTCGCTCCCGCGCGGCTCGACCAGGTGCACGTCCCACGTGCCGCGGGCTACGCGCTGCGGCACGCGCGCCGTCACCAGCGTGGGAGACACCCAGGCCACCTCCGCCAGCTCGACGCGGAGCTCGCCCTGGGTCAGCCACGCGCGCACCTCGGTGGTGCGCGGCGAGCTCGCCGGGCGATCGAAGTCGAGCACCACCCGGGGGATGAGGCCCTCGCCTCGCAGCTCGAGGGCCCCGCCCTCCACCTCGTCGACCGTCTCGGGCGCCACGTCGCGCAGCACCGGCGTCACCGGCGTGGGGGGGCACCCGGTGGCGAGCACCAGCAGCGAGAGAAGCACGACGCGACGAACCATCGGAGACGACCCTACCGCGCCCCGGGCTGCGCAGGCGATGGCCGGCCGTGGTAGGGCGCGGGCCATGAGCGACCTCTCGAAGAAGACCCTCTTCATCACCGGCGCCAGCCGCGGCATCGGCCTGGCCATCGCCCTGCGCGCCGCCCGCGACGGGGCCAACGTCGTCATCGCCGCCAAGACGGCCAACCCGCACCCGAAGCTGGAGGGCACCATCTTCAGCGCGGCCGAGGCCGTGGAGAAGGCCGGCGGCAAGGCGCTGCCGCTCATGTGCGACATCCGCAGCGAGGAGGCCGTCGCCGACGCCGTGCAGCAGGCGGTGGCGAAGTTCGGCGGCATCGACGTGTGCGTCAACAACGCCAGCGCCATCAGCCTCACCGGCACGCTCGACACCGAGATGAAGCGGTACGACCTCATGCACCACGTCAACACGCGGGGCACGTTCCTCGTCAGCAAGCTGTGCCTGCCGCACCTCCTCGCGTCGAAGGGCACGCCGCACATCCTGAACCTCTCGCCGCCGCTGTCGATGAAGGCGAAGTGGTTCGAGAACCACGTGGCCTACACCATGGCCAAGTTCGGCATGTCGATGTGCGTGCTGGGCATGGCCGCGGAGTTCGCGGGCAAGGTGGCCGTCAACGCCCTGTGGCCGCGCACCACCATCGCCACCGCGGCCGTCAACATGCTCGGCGGCGACGACCTCATGCGCGCGAGCCGCAAGCCCGACGTCATGGCCGACGCGGCGCACGCCATCTTCACCCGCGGCCTCGACTGCACCGGCAACTTCTTCATCGACGACGAGGTGCTGCGCGAGGCCGGCGTCACCGACTTCACCCCGTACCGCATGGACCCCGCGGTGGAGCCCACGCCGGACTTCTTCGTCGACTGACGCCGCCGTCAGCGCGGCGCGCGGTACAGCACGTGGCGGCGCAGGCGGTGCCCTTCGGGGAGCGCGGGGTGCTCGAAGTCGTCGGCCGGGTCGTGGGTGAAGCCGAGCTTCTCCATCACCCGCCGTGAGGGGTGGTTGTCGGGCGTGGTGAAGGAGACGAGGGGCTCCGCGGCGAGGTGCTCGCGCGCGTACGCCACCGCCGCGCGCGCCCCCTCGGTGGCCAGGCCCCGCCCCTGCGCGGCGGCCGCGAGCCGCCAGGCCACCTCGACGCACGGCGTGAAGTGCGCCTCGAAGCGCGGTCGCGACAGGCCGATGAAGCCGATGAAGGCCCCCTGCCACTCGGTCGCCCAGAGCCCCCAGCCCCGCTCGGCCAGCGCCGCGGCCAGGCGGGCGGCGAGGGCGTCGCTCTCCGTCCGCGTCAGCGCGGCAGGGAAGAAGCGCATCACCGCGGGGTCGGCGTTGAGCGCCGCGAAGGGCGCCAGGTCGGCGGCGCGCCACTCGCGCAGGCACAGGCGCTCGGTGAGGAGAGGCACGACCGGCAGCATCGCCGCTCGCCGCGGACGACGCGAGGCCTGGAGGCGGTAGGCTCGGTCGGTGATGCTCTCGCTCCTCGCCCTGACGCTCGCCGCCGCACCACTCACCTCCGGCGCCGACCTCGCCCGCCACCTCGGCCAGCGCGTCGAGGTGCAGGGAGTGCTCGAGCGCGTCGAGCTCGGCAAGGGCGGCAAAGCCTTTGAGGGCACCGGCCTGGTGCTCGACGATGACACCGTCATCTACGTCACCTACGGCGCGCCCCCGCCGGGCTGGGAGAAGCACCTGGGCTTCACGGTGCGCGTCGAGGGGCTGCTGCACCCGTCCATCGGCGAGCGCGAGCAGTCGCTCATCGCGCCACACCTGCGACAGGCGGGCACCCCGAAGCGCGTGGCGCGGAAGGTGAGCGAGGCCGTGGGGCACCGCGTGCGCCTGGTGGGCGATGCGCGCGACGCGAAGGGCGGCGCGGTGCTGCTCGTCGAGGGCGAGCCCGTCTACGTGCTGGGCCTCGAGGCCTGGCCCGCGGCCCTCGCCGGCAAGCGGGTCGCGGCAGGTGGAACGCTGGCGCGCGCGCAGCACCTGCCCGAGGCCACGCGCACCGCGAAGGGCGAGGTGAGCCAGGGCGCCCAGGGCACGCAGCTCGTGCTCGAGCAGGCCACGTGGCGCCTGGTCGCGGGCCCCTGACGACGGCCTCGCGGGGCTCTCCGCGAACCGGGGCATCCCCCCTCACCCCGGGCGCCGCCGCGAAGCCCGATGACCAGGTCGTCGTCGCGGGCCCGAGCCGCCGACAACGGCCGGGCTCCGGCGAACGAGGCGCGGAGCGCAAGGCGCACGAGGCGCTGCGTCAGCGCACCACGACGCGCTTCTCTTCCTGGCGCTCGCCGAAGGAGAGCACCACCGTCACCTCGCCTGGCGCGAGCCCCCGCAGGAGTACCGCCTTGCCGCTCCTCGTCACCGTCGCGTCGACCACGCCCGGTCGGCTCACCACCACCCCCGTCACGCCCGTCGCCGCCAGCCGGAGCTTCGCCCCGGCGGCCAGGTGCACCTGGGCGCGCGCCAGCCGCTCCGCCTCCGCAGCCTGCTCCGCCTCGTCGACCGCGTCGAAGGTGTCAGCCCCGCCGAGCACGCCCAGGCCCCGCGGCCCGCACATCCACCACAGGTCCGTGGGCACCCCGTGGCAGCCGCCCTCCTCGGGGCCCAGGCCCTGCTGCCGCCCCAGCGCGAGGGCCTGCTCCAGGTGGGCGAAGGCGGCCTTCGCGGGCTCGGCCCCAGCGTCGCGCGCCGCCTCCTCGCGGGCGAGGTACATGAGCGTCGCCGCGAGGTTGACGTGCGTGCGCCGCCGCCCCTCGACGTCTCCGTTGGCCTCCGCGACGGCCAGCGCCCGCTCGAGGATGGGTCTGGCCTCCCGCGGCGGCCGCCACAGCATCGCCGCGCCACCGAGGTTCGAGAGCCCTAACCGCAGCGCCTCGGGGTCCGCCAGTTGCTCGCGCGTCTCCACCGAGAGCTGGAACCAGGCGATGGGGTCCTGCTGGCAGGCGTTGCCCATGAGGCCCAGGTCGTTGGCGGCGACGGCCAGTAGCTTGAGGTCGCCGCGCGCGCGGTGCAGCGCCAGGGCCTCGAGGTAACGCGCCTGCGCGTCTTCGCAGCGCCCGAGGTCCAGCGCGAGGTCTCCGGCGCGATGCAGCGCGATGGCGCGCATCCGCTCGTCGCCACGCATGCCCGCCTCGCCCGCGGCGGCCAGCAGCAGGGCCTCGGCGCGCTCGGGCTGGGTGCCGCGCAGCGCGAGGGCCGTCGTCACCTCGGGCGGCTCCGGGTCCCACCGGCCGGGCGTCGTCGACGGCGGCGGGCGCGGCGCGTACGGCCTGTCGAGGCTCACCGGGCCTGGCGCCGTGGCCGGCGCCCGCAGGCAGGTGCACGACGCGACGACGACGCACGCGAAGACGGGGAGCGGCCAGCGCATGCCGGGAGGATGCCCGAGGCGAGGGCCACCGTGCGCGCTACGCTTGCGGCCATGGGCGCGCTCCTCTCACTTTTCCTCCTGTCGGCCCCCCTCGAGGTGCGGGTGCTCGAGCGCGAGGTGCCCACGCGCGTCACCCTCGCGGGGCGCAAGGCCACCTGCGACGGCCGGGCGCTGCCGACGCCGGTGCGGCTCGAGCCGGGCGTGCGCGAGCTCAAGGTGGGCGCGGTGAGCTGCGAGGTGGTGCGCGTCGAAGACGACGTGCGCGTCGAGCTGCCGCAGGTGACGCGGCGCTACGCGGGCGCCGTGCGCGCGACGCTCGAGGGCGGCGCGGTGCGGCTGGTCAACGAGGTGGCGCTCGAGGACTACCTCGCGCCGGTGGTGCACGGCGAGGCCGGCGGGAGCCCGCGCGCGGCCCTCGAGGCCCAGGCCGTGGTGTCGCGCACCTTCGCCGCCACGGGGCTGCGTCGCCACGCGCGGGCCGGCTACGCCCTGTGCGACCTGACGCACTGCCAGCTCTACCGCGGCCGCGGGGAGTCGTCGCCCGAGGCCGCGGCGGCCGTGCGCGCCACGCGGGGCCAGGTGCTGCTGGTGGGCGGCGTGGCCCTGAAGCCCGCCTTCTTCCACGCGAGCTGCGGCGGGCACACCAGCCGCGCGGGCGACGTCTTCGGCGAGGAGGCCGCGGGGAGCGCGGTGAGCGACGTCGAGGGCGGCGCCCCCCGCTGCGCCGGAGACGACTTCGAGTGGACCTTCGAGGTGGAGCGCGCGGCGCTCGCCCGCGCCCTGGGCACGCGGCCGGTGGGCACCGCCGTCGAGCCGCTCCGGCGCGACGCCGCCGGCCGCCTGCTGGAGCTGCGCGCCTTCTCGACCCGCCTCTCGGGCAGCGAGTTCCTCTCGCGCGTGGGCCGGGCCCTGGGCTGGCAGGCCGTGCGCAGCATGAAGTTCTCCACGGTCGAGACGGACACCACCGTGCGCTTCAGGGGCACGGGCCTGGGCCACGGCGTCGGGCTGTGCCAGCGGGGCGCCCGGGCCCTGGCCGCCCGGGGCGTCGACGCGAAGGGCATCTTGCTGCGCTACTTCCCCGAGTCGCAGGTGCGCGCCTACCCAGACGTACAGTGACGCCCTTGCGAGGCGCCGCGGCTCGGCGATGATTCGGCCCAGCCCTTCGGGGCGACGAAAGGAGGTGGTGCCTTGGCTAGTCACAAATCAGGGACCACCTCCGCGGCGATCCTCTGAAGCGCCTTCTGGCTTCAGTGCCTCCGCGGAGCGTGGACCAAACGAGCTTGAACGGAGCCGCCCCTGCCGGACGTGGAGGGGCGGCTCCACTCGTCTTCAGCGCTTCTTGCCGCCTTTGGGCGCCGGCTTGCCGGGCTTGAGCGTCACGGCGCAGTGCCGGAAGTTGCCGTCGATGAGTGCGGCGACGAAACGGCCCGAGGGGTGGAACCAGGTCTTCTGCAGCTTCGAGTCGTCGCGGGTGCCCGAGGCGTAGCAGGCCTGCTTCTTGTCGCCGGCCACCAGCACGAAGCCCGGTGACTCGCCGTCGGTGACGAGCTCGCCCTGCACCGAGATGCCCTGGTGCTGCGAGGCGGGCGCCGGCAGCACGAGCTGGTTCTTCCACTGGTAGGGCGCCTTGTTGGGGTCGAGGAAGCGCACGCAGGACAGGGTGCCGTCCTCGCGATCAAGCTCGCTGAGGGCCTTAGGCCAGCTCGGGCTCACCTCGCTCGTGGCGCAGAAGAAGAGCTCGACGCGCTCATCGTGGGTGTGTTGCTCGTACACCAGCCACGTGCCGTCCTTCGACCAGCCGTGGAACGTCTCGGTCTCGGCCGCGGACGCGACGCCGGCCACCACCAGAAGGCTCAGGAAGATGCGCATGGGGTCTCTCGACGCAGGGGCCGCTCAGCCATTCGAAGGCACGGCGCCCGGCGCGGGGGCCTCCTCTGGCGAGGGCTCGGCCCCGGGGGCAGGCGCCAGGGGCTCAGGCTCGGGCACCGGGGTCGGAACCGGCGTCGGCGTCGGCGTCGGCGTCGGCGTGACGATGGCCAGCGCGTACTCCGCGACCCCAGGCGGCAGCGTCACGACGAAGACCGGGTTCTCCGACACGTACTTCTTGTCCACCGGCAACGAGAAGGTGCCGTCGGCGGCGGTCGTGCGCGTCAGCCGCGTCTTGTTCTCGCTCAGCTCCACCTTCACGCCGGCCAGCGGGGCCCCGCTGTCGGTGGCGGTGAGACGGAAGGTGCGCTCGGCGCCCTCCGTGGTGGCGGTGATGAACTCGGCGTACCGGGGACGAAGCGCACAGCCGGCAGCGACGAGCACCACGCAGCAGAGGAGGACGAGACGCATGGGGCTCTTCTAGGGAGCCCCGGGCCACGCCGCAACGCGCGAATGCGCCTCGGGCGCGCGCGGCGCCGCGGCTTCCGTCACAATGCCGCGGTGCTCCGCACCCTCGCCCTGGGCGCTCTTCTCATCATCACCGGCCTCGGCGTGTGGCTGGGCAGCTCGCTCGTGGCCCTCGCCGGGGGCCCGACGGCGCTGGCTTGCGTCGGGGGGCTGCTCCTCTTCCCCGTGCTCCCGCTGTGGTGGGAGAAGCGCGCCACCGACGCCTGGCACGCGCGGCTGCGGCGCGCGACGCGCCTGCTGCCCAAGAAGCGCCCGCTGACGCCCTTCGCCCGCGTCGCCCTGCGCACCGTGGCCCTCAACGTCGCCTTCGTCGCCGCGCTCCTGGCGCTGTGGCCGCAGGTGGCCTTCACCGCCCTGGTGACGCGCGGCGACTGGTTCCTCGGCAGCGAGCGCGGGCCCTGGGCCGACCGCGGCCGCGCCGTGCTGGTGGGCGCCGCCACGGGCCTCGAGTGGCTCCACCGCGCGGCCAACGACAACCCCTACCGCCACGCGAGCGACGAGGCGACCCCGGTGCCCGACGACGTGCGGCCCGTGCTGGCCGAGGTGACGACGCCCCACGGCAGCGGCGCGCGCTGGCGGAGGCCCGACGCCGACCCACGGCCCCACACCGACCCTCCGCCGGACGCCGATCCGCCGCCCGACGCCGACCCGCCGCCCGACGCCGATCCGCCGCCCGACGCCGACCCGCCGCCCGACCTCGACCCGCAGCTGCCCGGAGGCCTGCATTGGCTCCAGCGCACGGGCAACGCCCGCCTGCCCGATGACGACGCCGCCTTCACCGTGGGCGAGACGCGCTGGCCATGGCCCGACACGGTGCACCCGGTGGTGGCGGGCATGACGGCCGACGACGAGACGAGCCCACAGGCCGTCGCGCGCACCATCGCGGCGCGGGTGACGGACCCCTTCGAGCGGGTGAAGGCGCTCCACGACTGGGTGGTGACGCGGCTGCGCTACGACCAGGCCGCCCTCACCGGCCGCCGCCCCCCACAGGACGCGCAGAGCGTCTTCGACGCGCGCACCGGCGTGTGCGAGGGCTACGCGCGGCTCCTCGTCGAGCTCGGCCGGCACACCGGCGACCGCATCGTCTACGTCACCGGCGAGGTGCGCGAGGAGCACGGGCAGCTCGCGCCCATCGGCCACGCGTGGAACGCGGTTGAAGTGAAGGGCGCCTGGTACCTCCTCGACGCGACGTGGGACGACCCCGTGATGCCCGACGGGAGCGACGCCTACCGCACCGACTACCTCTTCATTCCCCCGCAGCTGGCCGTCCTCAACCACTTCCCCGACGAGCCGCGGCTGCAGTTGCTCGCCGAGCCGCTCAGCCGCGCGGCCTTCCTCCGGCAGCCGCTGGCGACGCCCGGCCTCGCGAAGCAGCACCTGGAGCTCCGGCACCCCACCCGCGCGGTGGTGGACGTCGGCGACGCCTTCGAGCTCGAGCTGGGCAACCCCGCCGGCGTACACGTGATGGTGGGCCTCAAGCCCGACGGCGCGCGCTGCGGCCCCAGCAACGAGGCCACCGTGAAGCTGTCGTGCCCCGTAGGCCCGGGCGTGAAGGAGGCCGTCGTCTTCGTCAACCGCCAGCGCGACGGCACCTACGCCTCGGTGGCCAGCTTCGCGCTGCGCTGACCGTCAGGGTTGCGGCTCGTCGAGGGTGAGGCGCACCGTCACCGAGATGACGGCCTCGCGCAAGATGGGCACCAGGGTCGAGCTGACGGCCACCGGCGCCTCGGCCCGCGTGCCCGTCACCGTCACGCGCACCGGGCTGTCGGTGCCCTCGCCCTGCTCGAGACCCAGCGTCAGCGGGAAGCGGTGCACCGCGGGCTCGAGCACGAAGCGCTTCTCGAGGTACGTCTTGCCGCGGGCCTCGTCGGTGACGACGACGTCGAGGGCGTCCACGTCGTCGGGCACGCGGAGGTCGCCCTGCGCCCCCCGGCCCTCGATGGTGAGGAAGATGGCGCCGTTGCCGCCGCAGCCGGCGAGGAGCAGCCCCAGGCCCAGCACGAGGGCGCGCGTCATGGCAGGCGCTCCACGCCCAGGGTGCCCATGGGCGACGCCGCGTTGGGTCGCACGCCCACCGCCACGCCGGTCGCCGCCGCGGCGCCAGCCACCACCACCCCGGTGATGGTCCAGAACCACCACGTCTTGTAGACGGGCGTGGCGGCGAGGGCGACGGCCTCCACCTCCACCGTCAGCGGCTTCTCTTCTTCGCCGATGGACGAGAGCAGCGCGCCCCGCGTGTCGCGCGCGCGGATGAAGTACTCGACGGTGCGCAGGCCGGGCGCGCCGGGGAAGCTGTTGGGCATCACCGCGCTCCACGACGCCTGCTCGCCCGGCGACATCGACACCTGGCTGAAGCCGCCCTCGGTGCCCTGCGCGCGGTAGTGAAGCGTCATGGCCCCGATGCGGTCGCCGCCGGCCTGGGCCACCACGTCGACCGTCGTCGTCTTCTCGGCCTCCCGGGGCCGGGGCGGCGCGTGGCTCAGCTTCACCGCCTGGCGCTCGCGGTAGAGCCGCTGCGCCGAGGCGAAGGCCTGGCGCACCTTGGGGCTGGCGCCCTGCAGCTGGTGGTCGGGCTTGACCTCCAGCAGCTTCACGAAGGCCTCCTCGGCCTTGCCCAGCTCGTCGAAGGAGGCGTGGGTGAAGGCCATGAGGCGGAACACCTCGACCCGCTGCTCCGGGCTGATGCCCTTCACGGCGAGGGCGAACTCCAGCTTGGTGAGGAGCCCCTCGAGCTGGAAGTTGGCGAACATCTCGCGCGCCTCGTCGAGGTAGCGGTTGGGCACCGCGTCGGGCGCCGTGAGCCGCGC
>CAYUZK010000036.1:13889-24653 GCA_964449625.1 uncultured Archangium sp. | reverse complement strand
CCGCCGTTGAGGGGCACGCCGGCCACGACGTCGGCGAAGACGGGCTCGCTCAGCAGGTCGCCGTCGCTCACCACCAGGCGCAGCGTGTAGGGCCCCGGCGCCGCGGCCACGAAGGACGGCGTCGCCGTGCCGGGGTTGACGAGGGCCGGCTCGCTCCCGGTGGGGAAGGTGACGAAGCTCCAGTCGTAGGTGAGGCGATCGAGCGGATCGCCGTCGCTGCTCCCGGTGCCGTCGAGCGTCACCGTGGCGCCCAGCTCCACCTGCTGCAGCGGCCCCACCCGCGCCACCGGGCGCTGGTTGTCGGCGCCGTGGGTGCTCACCACCACCACCACCTCGTCGGGCAAGCTGGGCACCTCGCCGTCCCACGCGGTGAGGCGGAAGACGAAGCGGCCCAGCCCGCGCGGCGTGAAGGTCGGCTGCGCCGCCGAGCCGCCCAGCACCACCGGCGGGCCCTCGCGCTGCTCCCACAGGTGCGTCACCGGGTCGCCGTCGGGGTCGACTGAGGCCGTGCCGTCGAGCGTCACCGTCGTGCCCACCAGCACCGCCTGATCGGCGCCGGCGGAGGCCACCGGCGGCTGGTTGGGCGCCGTCGTCACCAGCACCGTCACCTCCACGGGGGCCGAGCGGAGCGGCCCGTCGGACACCACCAGCGCGAAGGTGAGCGCCCCGGGCCGCAGCGCGACGAAGGTCGGCCGCGCCAGGGTGGCGTCGTCGAAGAAGACCGGCGTGCCGCGCCGCTGCGTCCACTCGAAGGTGAGGCTGTCGCCGTCGGGGTCGCTGGAGCGCGAGCCGTCGAGCTGCACGGCGGCGCCCACGTGCGCTGGCGGCGGGGGCGCCACGCGCGCGAGCGGCCGCTGGTTGACGGCGTCATCGGAGAACTCGACCTCCACCGTGTCTTCGGCGCTGCTGGCCGTGCCGTCGCCCACGATGAGGCCCAGCACCGCCCGGCCGACGGAGGTCGCGCGCACCGTCGGCAGCGCGCTGCCCTGCCGCGTCCACTCCAGCGAGGGGCCGGAGAGGGCGCGCCAGGTGTAGGTGAGGGCGTCGCCGTCGGCGTCGTAGCTGCGCCGCGCGTCGAGAGTGACGGGCTTGCCCACGGCGCCCACCTGGTCGTCGCCCGCGTGGGCCACCGGCGGGTGCTGCGTCACCGCGGGGTCGAGCGCGATGAGCTCGAGGCGGGCGGGCGTCGAGGCCGCGGCGCCGTCGTGCACGGTGAGCTCCACGGTGCTGGTGCCGTCGACGGCGGGCGTCAGGCCCAGGCGCGGCAGCGCGGGGTCCTCGATGGAAACGCGGGTGGCGTCGGCCGCCCACGCCCAGGTGAGGGGGTCGCCGTTGGCGTCGTCGCTGCGCGAGCCGTCGAGCTCGAGCCGGGCGCCGACGGGCGCCACCAGGCGCGAGGGGAGCCACGCCGTCGGGGGCACCTGCAGGGTGGTGACGGCCACGGCCTGCGCCGGCGTCGTCACCGTGCCGGCCTCCACCACCAGCTCGAAGCGCCGCTCGCCCGCGGGGAGCGCGAAGTACGACAGCGTCACGCCGCCGTCGGTGGGCAGGGGCACGGCGGGGCCCGACGTCTGCGTCCACCGGGCCACCAGCGGGCGCCCAAGGGGGTCGGCGATGGTGGGCTGCACAGTCACCGGGCCTGGCGGCACGGTGCGGTCGGCCGGCAGCGTGACGGTGATGGGCGGGCTCTCGATGTCGACGGTGACCTCGTCGCTGCTCGACGCGGGGCCGTCGGTGACGTCGAGCGAGATGACGTGCACGCCGGGCGGCAGGTCGACGTTGGCCACCGCGCCGGTGGCGAGGGTGGCGCCGCTGGCATCCTTCCAGGTGAAGGCCAGCACGTCGCCGTCGGCGTCCGTCGAGGCGCTGCCGTCGAGGCGCACCCGCGTCAGCGGGCCCGTGGGCTGGAGCATCTGGTCGGCCCCGGCCGCGGCCACCGGCGGCGAGTTGACGATGAAGGCGGGGGTGGACACCTCGGCGATGCCCAGCGCCGTGCCGTCGCCTGGCCGCACGCGGTAGTACCAGACCTCGCCCTTGGCGGTGGCGGAGGCGGGCACCGTGGCCTGGTCGGCGAGGGTGGTCACCTCGAGGCCGTTGCGGAACCAGCGCACCTCGGAGCCCGTCTGCGCGTCGCCGTCGGGGTCCACGAAGGCGTAGACGGCGGTGAGGGCGTCGGTGGTGGTGGGCTGCGCCGGGGTGATGGTGGCCGTCGAGGCCACCGGCACGCCGTTGCCGATGGTGACCGTGGGCGACGTCTGCAGCGCGCCCAGGCCCGTGCCGTCGCCGGGGCGCACGGTGAAGCTCCACACCTCGCCCTTGCGCGCGGTGCCCGGCGGCACGGTGCGCGCGTCGTCGAGGGCCGGCACGGGGGCGCCGTCGCGCAGCCACCGCAGCTGGCTGCCGGCCTCGGGCTCGCCGTCGGGGTCGCTGTAGAAGTACGTCGCCGTCAGCGTGTCGGTGCTCAGCGGCTGCTGCGGCGAGATGGCCAGCGCCGTGGCCACCGGCAGCGAGCTGCCGACGACGACGTTGACGGAGTTGACGAGGGCGCCGAAGTCCACCCCGTCGCGCGGGCGGATGGTGAAGCGCCACGTCTCGCCCGAGCGCGGCACGCCGGCCGGCACCGTGGTGGCGTTGAAGTACGTGGCCTGCTCGACGCCGTCCTTGTACCAGCGCAGCTCGCTGCCCTGCTGCGCGTCGCCGTCGGCGTCGGCGTAGGTGTAGCTGGCGGTGAGGGAGTCGGTGGTGCGCGGCGAGAGGGGCGTCAGGTTGACGGCGGTGGCCGTAGGGGCCGTGTTGGCGATGACGACGGGCGCGCTCGTCACCAGCGAGCCCAGGTCCGTGCCGTCGCTGGGGCGCACGGTGAAGTACCAGCTCTGCCCGCGGGTGGTGTTGAGGGCTGGCACCGTCTTGAGGCCGAAGAGCGTCGGCTGCTCCACGCCGTTGCGGTACCAGCGCACCTCGCTGGGCCCCTCGGTGTCGCCGTCGGCGTCGGTGAAGGTGTAGTTCGCCACCAGGGGGTCGGCGGTGCGCGCCGGCTGCGGGCTGATGCTGGGGTTCGAAGCCGAGGGGGCCGAGTTGGCGATGGACACCTCCGCCGAGGTGACGAGGTTGCCGGCCGCCGTGCCGTCGCGCGGCAGCACCGAGAAGCTCCAGCGCTGGCCGCGCTGCGTGACGCCCGCGGGCACCGAGACCTGGTTCAAGTAGGCGACCTGCTCGGCGCCGTTGCGGTACCAGCGCAGCTCGCTGCCCACCTGCGCGTCGCCGTCGGCGTCGGTGTACGTGTAGTCGGCGGTGAGGGCCTGGCCCGCCAGCGGGTTGGTGGGCGCGATGGCCAGGGCGGTGGCCACCGGCGGCGAGTTCTGGATGGTGACGGTGGCCGAGGTCTGCTGGGTGCCCAGCGTCACGCCGTCGCGCGGCCGCACGCGGAAGAACCACGTCTGACCCTTCGCGAGCTGCGTGGGCGGCACGGTGAGGCTGTTGAGGAGCGCCGCCACCTCGACGCCATCGCGGAACCAGCGCACCTCGCTGCCCTGCTGCGGGTCGCCGTCGGGGTCCGAGTAGCTCCATGAGGCCACGAGGGTGTCGGTGACGCGCGGCAGCGCGGGCGTCAGCGACAGGGCGCTGGCCGACGGGGCGGCGTTGCCCACGAGCACGGCGGCCGAGTTCACCGCCGTGCCGAAGGTGGTGCCGTCGCGCGGGCGCACCTGCGCGTACCAGGCGTCGCCCTTGGTGGTGGCCGACGAGGGCACCGTGGTGAGGCCGAAGAAGCCCGGCTGCTCGACGTTGTTCTTGAACCAGCGCACCTCGGTGCCGCTCTGCGCGTCGGAGTCGGCGTCGGCGTAGGTCCACGCCACGGTGAGCGCCTGGGTGGTGATGGGCGCCGCGGGGCTCACGGTGACGGCCGACGCGGTGGGCGCGGTGTTCGAGATGACGAGGGTGGCCGAGGTCTGCACCGGCCCGCACGCGCCGCCGCTGTCGCAGGGCGTCACCGTGAAGTACCAGCTCTGGCCCTTCACCACGTTGGCGCCGGGGACGGTGGCGAGGTTCTGCAGCGACGCCTGCACCGCGCCGTTGAGGTACCAGTGGGTGGTGGAGCCCGACTCGAGCTGGTTGTCGGGGTCGCTGTACGTGTACGCGCGCGTCAGCGCGTCGCCGCGGTAGGCCGGCGTGGGCGTCAGCGTGAGGTTGCTGGCCGACGGCGCGAGGCTGCCCACCACCACCGTGCCCGACGTCACCAGAGCGCCGAGGTCGGTGCCGTCACGCGGCCGGAGCGTGAAGTACCAGATGTCGTTCACCGTGAGGGGCGCGGGCACGGTGCGCAGGTCGTTGTAGGCGCTCTGCAGCGCGCCGTTGCGGTACCAGCGAATCTCGCTGCCGGCCTCGAGGTCGCCGTCGGCGTCGGTGTAGCCGTTGGTGGCGGTGATGGCGTCGGTGGTCCGCGGGTTGGCCGGGGTGATGGCGGGGCTGGAGGCCACCGGCGCGGTGTTGGCGATGGTGATGGGCGCCGACTGGTGCGCGGCGCCTTCGTTGAGCCCATCGGTAGGCGTGACGATGAACTGCCACAGCTGCCCTCGGGCCGTGTTCGACGAGGGCACCGTGCGCAGGCCGCGCAGGGCGGGCTCCTCGACGGCGTTGCGCAGCCAGCGGATGTCGCTCGCCCCTTCGGCGTCGGCGTCGGCGTCGCTGTAGACGTAGCTCGCGGTGAGGTTGTCGGCGGTGCGTGCGCCGGCGGGCAGCACCACGCCACCGGAGGCCACCGGGGGCGTGTTGGCGATGGTGACGACGGGCGAGGTCACCGGGGCGCCGAACTCGATGCCATCAGAGGGGCGCACCACGAAGGCCCACTGCTGCCCGCGCGCGGTGAGCGACGAGGCGACGGTGCTCCCGGTGAGGGCGGGCTGGGTGACGCCGTCCTTCGTCCACGAGAGCGTGGTGGGGCCCTCGGGGTCGCCGTCGGCGTCGCTGAAGGTGTAGCTGGCCGTGAGGGTGCTGGTGGTGGTGGGCGTCGTCGGGGTGAGCGTGAGGCCGGTGGCCGTGGGGCGGTTGTTGGCGAAGTAGACGACGACGCGGTGGTTGCTGGTGTCCGCCACGTAGAGGGAGCCGATGGGGTCGGCCACCATGCCCGAGGTGCCGCACTGCGCGGTGGCGCTCAGGCCGCCCGAGTTGCAGGTCGAGCCCGAGAGGGTGCTCTGCCCGAAGGCGCGGTCGGCGACGAGGTCCGTGGTGCGGGGCGAGAGGTACTCCTGCACCCGGTGGTGCGAGGTGTCGGCCGTGTAGAGGTGCCCGTCGGGCGAGACGGAGAGGTGCCGCACGCCGATGAAGCGGTTGGCGCCGTAGGAAGCCGAGCGGGTGACGAAGTCGGGCTGGCCGATGACGAGGTCGGCCACGGTGTCGCCGGTGAGCGCGTTGTCGTAGCCCAGCACGCGGTAGTTGTAGCGGTCGCCCACGTAGAGCCGGGGCGGCGAGTTCTGGTCGAGGGCCACGCCGCGCGGGTAGTAGAGCGTGCTGGCGGAGATGCCCCCGTTGTTGACGGTGCTGGTGGTGAACCCGGGCTGACCCCACACGCGGTCGGCGGTGCCGTCGGTCGTCGGCGTCTGGAAGGCGAGCACGCGGCTGTTGTACTGGTCGGCCACGTAGAGCGTGCCGGCGGAGTCCACCGCGAGCCCCTCGGGAGCGTAGAACCCCTGCGCCGAGACGCTGCCGCCGCGGTTGGAGCTGGTGGCGGTGAAGCTGGCCTGGCCGATGAGGACGTCGGCGGTGGTGTCGGTGGTGAAGGGCGAGGTGAAGCCGAGCACGCGGTTGTTGGAGCTGTCGGACACCCACAGGCGCCCGGCGCCGTCGACGGCGAGGCCCAGCGGACTGCAGAGGGTCTCCGCGCTCGCCGTGCTGCCGGCGTTGCACAGGCCGCCGTGGAAGTCGGGCTGGCCGATGACGAGCGTCGCCGGGGCGCCCGAGGTGAAGGCGCTGACGTCGGGCCAGCCCAGCACCCGGTTGTTGCCGGTGTCGGCCACGTAGAGGCGGCGGGGCGTCGTCGAGAGGTCGAGGGCGATGGCGCTGGGCGACGAGAGCCCGCGGGCGTCGATGAAGTTGACGCCGCGCGCGCTGAAGGTGCCCTGCCCCAGCACCGCGTCGGCCGAGAGGTCGGTGGTGAAGGGGCTCGTGTAGCGCAGGAGCCGGTGGTTGCTCGTGTCCACCACGTAGAGGTTGGCCGCCGCGTCGAGCGTCACCGCGCTGGGCGTGCAGAGCGTCAGCGAGGACGCCACCGAGAGGCCGGTGTTGCAGCTGAACGCCGTGAAGGTCGTCTGCCCCACCACCGCGTCGGCGGTGTTGTCCATCACGCCGCCCACGGTGTCGTAGCGGAGCACCCGGTTGCGGCTGGTGTCAGCTACGAGGAGCGAGCCGTTGGCCGCCCAGGCCTGCCGGGGGCCGCACAGGGCCGACGCCGAGGTGGTAGCGCAGGCGCTCAGCGACATGGTGGCCTGGCCCAGGACGGTGGAGGGGGCCTGCCCGTTGGTCAGCGCCGTCGAGGGCCACCGCAGCACGCGGTTGTTGCCGGTGTCGGCCACGTAGAGCACGTTGGGCGACACGGTGGTGTCCACGGCCACGCCCTGCGGCGCGGAGAGCCCGCTGCCATCGACGAGGTTGGGGCCGCCGCTGGTGAAGTCGAGCTGTCCGAGCACCGCGTCGGCCGTAGCGTCGGTGAGGGCGCTGTCGAAGCGCAGCACCCGGTGGTTCGCGGCGTCGGCCACGAAGAGGCTGCCGCTGCTGGTGACGGCGAGGCCGACGACCTCGGCGAAGGTGCCGGTGCAGGTCGACGAGGGGGTGGTGCAGCTCACGCTGGTGAAGGTGGGCTTACCGCGGATGACGTCGGCCACCTGGTCCGTCAGCGGGTTGAGGTACCCCATGACGCGGCCGTAGTAGTAGTCGGACACCCAGAGGTTGCCTGAGCCGTCCACCGCGAGGCCGCCCGGGTAGTAGTAGTAGCTGCTCGCCGACGGGCTGGTGGTGACGGCCGAGGTGAAGTTGGCCTGCCCGTAGACCAGGTCTGCGATCGCGTCGACGGGGCTCGGCGCGTAGTAGAGCACCCGCGAGTTGTAGTGGTCGGCGACGAAGAGGCCGCCGGCACCGTTGAAGGCCAGCCCCCGCGGGTAGTAGAGGCTGCTGGCCGAGATGCCGCCGTTGTTGCTGGTCGACGAGGTGTAGCCCGGCTGCCCGTAGACGCGGTCGGCGACGTTGTCGGCCGCCAGGCCGCCGGTGAAGACGAGCACGCGGTTGCGCCCCATGTCGGACACGGCGATGTCGCCGCCTCCGCTCACGGCCACGCCCCACGGGCTGCAGAGCGTCGAGGCGCTGATGCTCCCGCAGCCGCTGCTGGTGAAGGAGGTCTGCCCGAAGACCGCGTCGGCGGTGCCGTCGGCCGTGAACGGCGTGTTGAACCGCAGCACGCGGCTGTTCCCCGAGTCGACGACGTAGAGGTTGCCGGCGCCGTCCACCGTCGCGTCGCTGGGGCTGTTGAGCGTGGCGGGCCCGACGGCGCCGCCGCGGTTGGCGAGGGCGCCGGTGGCGTCGGCCTGGCCCAGGATGATCGACGCCGCGGCGCCGTTGGCGAAGCTGGTGGCGTCCGGCCAGCCCAGCACCCGGTGGTTGGCCGAGTCGACGACGTACACGCGGTTGGGCGAGACGGAGTGGTCCACCGCGACGCCGCGCGGGTTGGAGAGCCCCGCGCCGTCGATGCGGTTCTGCCCGAAGCCGGCGAAGGTGCCCTGCCCGAGCACCAGGTCGGCCGTGGTGTCGGTGAGCGGCGCGTCGTAGCGCAGCACGCGGTGGTTCCCCGAGTCGGCGACGTAGAGGTTGCCCGCAGCGTCGAGGGTGAGACCCACCGGCGCCTGGAGCGTCGTCGCCGAGCGCACCGTGGGCGCCGCGTTCGAGCTGAAGGTGGTCTGCCCGTAGACGCGGTCGGCGGTGACGTCGGTGGTGAAGGGCGAGGTGAAGGCCAGCACCCGGTTGTTGCCCGAGTCGGCGACGTAGAGCGCGCCGGCGGCGTCGACGACGAGGGCGCGGGGCTGGCAGAGCGTCAGCGCGCTGGGCGAGCCGCCCTGGTTGCACAGCGAGACGAACTCGTTGGGCTGGCCGATGACGAGGCTGGCGGTCTCGCCGTTGGCGAAGGCCTGCGCGTTGGCCCACCCCAGCACGCGGGAGTTCTGGGTGTCGGCGAGGTAGAGGCGCGGCGGGTTGACGCTGCGATCGAGCGCCACGCCCTCGGGCGTGTTGAACCCGGTGGCGTCGACGAAGTTCTGCCCGCCGAGGTTGAACTGCGGCTGGCCCAGCACCTGGTCGGCGACGAGGTCGAGCGGCGGGCGGAGCGCGTCGGTGCGCACGTCGACGCGCTGGGGCGGCGCGTGCAGCGGCGCTGCATCTTCACAGCCGATGAGGACGAGCGCAGCCAACACGACGCTGAGGCTCGGCGAGAGCGTGACGCGACGGGGCATGGGGGTGGACCTCCGTGGGGACCTGCGACCGCGATGCTAGCCCCTCCCTTGCACGATCCGCCAAATCGTCCACCGGGCCGGGGCGAAATTCTCCGTCAAGGGGGAGCTGCGACTACACTGCGCGCTTCGTGACGCCCGTCACCTTCGGCCGCTACCAGCTGCTCAAGCGCCTCGCCGTCGGCGGCATGGCCGAGATCTACCTCGCCAAGCTGACCGGCGTGCAGGGCTTCGAGAAGCTGGTGGTGATCAAGCGCATCCTCCCCAACCTGGCGAGCGAGACGCGCTTCGTGCAGATGTTCCTCGACGAGGCGCGGCTCGCGGCGAGCCTGAACCACCCCAACGTGGTGCAGATCTTCGAGCTGGGCGAGGAGCAGGGCACCTTCTACATCGCCATGGAGTTCATCCCCGGGCAGGACCTCGCCGACCTGATGAAGGCCACCCGGCAGCCGGGCAACGAGCTGCCGCTGGAGATCGCCGCGCGCATCATCTCGGAGGCCGCCGCGGGCCTGCACTACGCCCACACCCTCAAGGACATGAAGGGCCAGCCGCAGAACCTCGTGCACCGCGACGTGACGCTCTCGAACATCCTCGTCACCTACTCCGGGCAGGTGAAGCTGGTGGACTTCGGCATCGCCAAGGCCGAGTCGCAGCAGCAGAAGACGACGGGCGGGGGCCTCAAGGGCAAGTACGCGTACATGTCGCCCGAGCAGATCATGGGCCAGCCGCTCGACGCCCGCAGCGACCTCTTCTCGCTGGGCATCTGCACCTACGAGCTGCTGGTGGGCCGGCGGCTCTTCAAGCGCGACAACGAGCTCAACATCATCAACGACATCCTCGAGGGTGAGGTGCCCCCGCCGTCGGCGGCGCGCCCCGACATCCCCGAGGAGCTCGACGCCCTCGTGCTCAAGGCGCTCTCGAAGGAGCGCGAAGACCGCTACCCGAGCGCGCAGGCCTTCCAGCAGGCCCTCGAGGGGTGGCTCCGCACGCAGCCGATGCAGGTCACCACCTCCGAGGTGGGCGACTTCATGAGCCTGGCCTTCGCCGAGCAGGAGGCCGCCTACCAGCGGGTGCTCTCGCAGCTCCCCACGGCGACGCCGGAGCAGCTCGCCACGATGCTCGCCGAGAGCGAGGCCGAGACGAAGCGCCGCGGCGGCGGGAGCCTGGGCTCGGGCTCCGGCTCGAGCAGCGGCTCGAGCACCGGCTCGCTGGCGCGCCTCGACGACACCAACGACGACGACCTCTCCATCTCCATCCGCACCCGGCGCAAGCGGAACCCGAAGCTGCTGGCGGCCGTGGCCCTGGGCGTGGTGGTGGTGCTGGGCGCGCTGGGCCTGGTGCTGGGCACGCGGCGCGACGGGCCTTTGGCCACGGTCGGCACCCTCGAGGTGCTCTCCACGCCGCCGGGCGCCACGGTCAAGGTGAACGGCACGAAGTCGGGGCCGAAGACGCCCGCGACGCTTCAGGAGCTGCCCTTCGGCACCTACCGCCTCGAGGTGGTGCTCGAGGGCTACGAGCCGGCCACGCGCGAAGTGAAGCTCGACGCGAAGGCCGCCGCGAAGCAGCTCTCGCTCGAGCTCAAGAAGACCGCCCTGCCCCCGGGCACGCTGGCCATCACCACCACCCCGCCCGGGGCCTCGGTGGTCCTCGACGGGAAGAAGCTCGACGGCGTGACCCCGCTCGAGGCGCCGGTCACCGCCGGGCACGAGCACCTCGTGCGCGTGTCGCTCGCCGGGCACCTCGACGAGGCGCAGACGGTGGAGGTGCCCTCCGGCGAGAAGAAGGCGCTGACCCTCAAGCTCCAGCGCGACGCCCCGGCGACGCCGACGGGGCCCACCGCCGCGGACCCCGGCGGCAAGGCCCCGGGCCCACGGCGCGAGCTGGCGACGGTGTCGCTCAAGTCGACCCCCGCCGCCGACGTGTACCAGGGCAGCACGAAGCTCGGCCGCACGCCGCTGACGGCGAAGCTGGCGCCTGGCAAGGTGACGCTGCGCTTCTCGAACCCCGCCGAGGAGCTCAACTGCGAGCGGACCCTCGAGGTGGACAAGACCGGCGGCGAGAAGAGCGTCACCTTCGCCAAGGGCAAGGTGGCCTTCAGCCTCGAGCCCTGGGCCGACGTCTACCTGGGCGAGAAGAAGCTGGGCACCACGCCCATCTCGCCGCGCGAGTTCTACGAGGGCAAGCTCGTCTTCCGCTTCGTGAACAGCGAAGAGGGCGCCATCAAGAGCGCCAGCGTCACCGTCGCGCCGGGCAAGACGACGGTGGTGCGCGAGTGGCC
>CAYUZK010000036.1:0-13789 GCA_964449625.1 uncultured Archangium sp. | reverse complement strand
GTCGACCCCTCGGGCAACGCCGTCGCCAACCTCTCGGCCGGCAGCCTGGTGCTCGACTTCACCCGCCCGCGCGTCGTGTCGGCCGACGTCACGCCGGCGCTGGCCGCCGCCGGCACGCGCGTGGTGCTCGAACTCGAGCTGAGCGAGGCGCTCCCCGCGCCGCCCACGCTGGAGCTCGTGCACCCGGACGGCTCACGCCGCGCCCTGCCGCACGAGGCGCAGACGGGCGCGACGAGCCACCGCTACGCCTTCACTCCCGACGGCCAGGAACCCGAGGGCGAGGCCGTGGTGCAGGCCACCGGCAGCGACGAGGCCGGCAACCGCCTCGAGGCCCCGCGGGTCGCGACGCTGCGGCTCGACTTCACGGCGCCCACCCTGCTGCGCACGCTCGTGGCGCCGCCGGTCGCGCGCGCGGGCCAGCGCGTGCTCGTGGAGGTCGACCTCGCGGAAGAGTTCGCCGCCGGCGGCACGCTCGTCGCGGTCGACCTCTCCGCGGGGGCCGCGGGCACGCACGCCTGGCCCGAGGTGAGCCGCGCCAGCAGCCGGCTCCGCTTCGAGCACACCGTGGCCGTCGGCACCGACGGGCGCTACCGGCTGGAGCTGCGCGACGTGACGGACCTCGCGGGCAACCGCGCGGCGACGCTCGTCGTCGGCGAGGTGCAGTACGACACCACGGCGCCCGGCGTGGTGCGCGTGGCCACCGACGCGCCCCGCTACAGCGCGCAGGCCGGCCACGACGTCGTCACCGCCACCTTCGAGGTCGACGACGCGCTCGCCGACGGCACGCTCGACGTGCGCCTCGGCGGCAAGCCGATGACCTGCGGCCCCTGGCAGGCGACGGCGCCCACCTTCACGTGCACCGCCACCGTCGACGGCAGCGAGCCCGAGGGCCTGGCGGTGGTGGCGGTGCGCGCCATCGACGCCGCGGGCAACGAGGGCGTCGGCAGCGCGCTGGTGCGCCTCGACTTCACCCCGCCGCGCCTCGTGCCGGGCACCGTGGAGCTCTCGCTCTCGCCGCGCCCGGGCTGCCCCATGCCGCAGGTGACCCGGTGGGGCGCCGGGGCCACCGCGCGGGTGTCCTTCGTGCTCGACGAGGCGGCCGGCGCGGTGCCCGGCGTGGCGACCAGCACGCCGGAGGTCCTCACCTTCCAGCACCTCGCCGGCAGCGCAACGTCCTTCTCCTTCACGCACACGCTCGGCGCCGCGGCCCTGGCGCAGGGCGCGTACGCCCTCGAGGCGACGGTCGTCGACGAGGTGGGCAACGCGGCGACGCTGCCCCTGAGCCCGACCATGCCCCTCGTGGTGGACACGGAGGCGCCGACGCTCCAGGTGGACCAGACGGCCGTGCGCTACGTGCGCTCGCCGTGGGGGAGCGACCTGCCGGAGGACCTGGGCGGCTTCACCCTGCCTGCAGGGCCGGTGTTCGAGCTTGCGCCCGCAGAGCCGCTCGCGGGGCAGGCCTCCTTCCCCGCGAGCACCTTCGCCGTGGACGACGGCGCCTTGCTGCGGCTGCAGGTCTGGGCTGACGGGCAGCGCGGCTCGCTCATCGGCAGCACCGCCGCGAACCCCGATGCCACCTGGCCCCGGCTGCAGCTGGCGAACCTCGACACGCCGGCGGCGTGGGTCAGCGGCCTCGACGAGGCCTGCAACGAGTCGTCGGCCGTGCGCCTCGAGCAGGCCGAGTGGGTGGCCACGCCGCGCGCGCCGACGTTCGGCGCCGCCGTGCACACGGCGTGGACCACCCCGCGTCTGGCCCTCTCGCTCGACCAGCCGGCCACGATGGCCACCCCCGCGCTGGGGAGCGCCCTCGCCGCGCCCGACCAGCAGGCGGAGCCGGCCCTCGGCGCGCCCGGGTGGGAGCGGCTCCCGGGGCCCTCGGCCCTCGGCCCCGTTCACTGGCGCGACGGCACGGTGATGGCCTTCGATAGCAGGCGCGGGCGCACCGTGTTCTTCGGCGCGGGCTCGCTGCGAGACACCTGGGAGTGGGACGGGCAGCGATGGCTCGAGCGCATCCCGACGGGCGCAGTGCCTCCAGCTCGCGAGTTCGCGACGATGGCCTACGACGCCGCCAGGGGACAGGTGGTGCTCTTCGGCGGCGCCTCGAACCTCGCCGACACCTGGGTGTGGGACGGCTCCACCTGGAAGAATGTCACGCCGGCGCAGGGCAACCCGCCAGGGCGCCAGCGCGCCGCGATGGCCTACGACAGCGTTCGCCAGCGCGTGGTGCTCTTCGGAGGCTTCGGCTCCACCTGGCTCACCGACACCTGGGAGTGGGACGGTCGGAGCTGGACGCGACGGGCCCTGAGCGGGCCCTCGTCTCGCTACTTCACCTCCATGGCCTTCGACTCCACGCGCGGTCGCATCGTCCTGTTCGGCGGCTACAACGGCACCCCCTCCAACCCGCTGCGGGACACCTGGGAGTGGGACGGGACGACGTGGCGCAACGTGACGCCCGCGGTCGGTGGCCCTGCGGGTCGTTATCGTCACCAGGTCGCCTTCGACACGGTGCGCGAGCGCGTGCTGCTCTTCGGCGGACAACCGACCGCCAACGGGACTGATCGGCTCTGGGCGTGGGACGGCAGCGCCTGGACTGACATCACGCCCGCCCAGAACAACCTCCCAGCCCGCCTCAGCCCCACCATCGCCTTCGACACGCTCCGCGGCCGGCTCGTCAGCTTCGCGGGCAACGGCCTGTACGTCGGCTCGACCCAGGACACCCACGAGTGGGACGGCCAGCGCTGGCACGACGTCACGCCGTCCCCTACGGCGCCCCCGCACCTCACCGGCCAGGCGATGGCCTGGGACTCGGGCCGTGGGCGCCTCGTGCTGTTCGGCGGCCTGGGCCCCGGCGGGCGGCAGCAGCAGACCTGGGAGTTCGGCGCAGGCCAATGGCGACTCGTCACGCCGCTCACCTCGGTCCCAGCCGAGCGAAGCAATCACGCCATGGCCTACGACCCGGTTCGGCGTCGGGTCGTGCTCTTCGCCGGGGCGAACTCGGCGTCAATCCTGGGCGACACCTGGGAGTGGGATGGCGTCGACTGGAGGAACGCCACCCCGGCCTCGGGCAACCCCGCCGCGCGCTACAACCACGCGATGGCCTGGGACCCGGTCCGGGAGCGGGTCGTTCTCTTCGGCGGGTCACCGGCGTACCAGGACACCTGGGAATGGGACGGGGCGAGCTGGCTGCGGCGCACTCCGGCGACGTCGCCGCCGGGCCGCGCGTACCTCGCCATGGCGACCGACCCGCAGCGCCAGCGCGTCGTCCTCTTCGGCGGGTCACCGGCGTACCAGGACACGTGGGAGTGGGACGGAACGAACTGGACTGACGTCTCGCCGACCAGCGGCAACCCGGCGCCGCGCATGCGCCACGCGCTCGCCTGGGACCCGGTCAAGCAGCGGGTCGTGCTGTTCGGTGGAGGCAATGGCTCGACCTACCGGGCCGACACGTGGGAGTGGGACGGGGTGAGCTGGCGAGAGGTGCTGTCGCAACCCGCCAGCGTTCGGCCTCCGGGACGCTACGACCACACCCTGGCCTGGGACGGTGAGCGGGTCCTGCTCTACGGCGGGTACGATCTCGTCAATCAGGGCCACACGTGGCGGTACGAGTCTTCGCCGACGCGGCCCCCGGCCGTCGCCTTCTCCGCGAACAGCGGGTCTGCGGGCATCGGACTGGCACAGATCGACGGGCTCCGCATCCGCGCCCATTGCGGGGGCACGGTGGGCAGCTCCACTGGCGCCCAGCTGCAGGCCTGGTTCAGCGGCGGGCTCGGCCGCGCCCCTGGAAGTTGGGGCGTGCTCGCCACCAACGCGTCGGGCGCCTCGACGTCGGCCCCGTGGATCGCGGCCCCGCCCGCGGCTGGCCTGGAGTGGACCGCGGCCTCGGCCAGCGAGGCGCGGGGCCTCGTCTCGCAGGGAGACTCCAGCTTCACCGTGCTGTGCAGCCCGCTGGCGGCGACCGGCCTCGAGCCCGGCCGCGTGGCCATGGACTACGCCGAGGTCCGCGTGCGCTACCGCACGCAGTGACGAGCGCCCGACACGACGAAGCCCGCCGCACCTCGAGGGGTGCACGCGGGCCGTCGGTGAGGCACGCAGCAGGCTTAGAGCTTCGCGCCCGGCGTCTTCTGGAACACGCCGTTGAACTCGGTGATGGCCTTGTTCAGCTCGGTCTTGATGTCGGCCGTGAGCTCCTTCTTCTCGGTGATGCTCTTCTGGAGCTCGGGGAACTTGGCGTCGCAGAACTCGACGAACTCCTTGCCCCACCGCTGAATGTCGACCACGGGGATCTCGCGCAGCCAGCCGCGCTTGTTGGCGTCGCTCTTGTCGGTGGCCGCGTAGATCTGCATCACCTGCCGGGCGACCGGCAGCGGCTCGTACTGCGGCTGCTTGAGCAGCTCCGTCAGGCGCGCGCCGCGGGCCAGCGTCTCCTGCGTGGCCTTGTCGAGGTCGGAGCCGAACTGCGCGAAGGCCGCCAGCTCGCGGTACTGCGCGAGGTCGAGCTTCATGGAGCCTGCGACCTGCTTCATGGCCTTGATCTGCGCCGCCGAGCCCACGCGCGACACCGAGAGGCCGACGTTGATGGCCGGGCGGATGCCGGCGAAGAACAGGTCGGTCTCGAGGAAGATCTGCCCGTCGGTGATGGAGATGACGTTGGTGGGGATGTACGCCGACACGTCGCCGGCCTGCGTCTCGATGATGGGCAGCGCGGTGAGCGAGCCTGCGCCCTCCTGGTCGGAGAGCTTCGCGGCGCGCTCGAGCAGGCGGGAGTGGATGTAGAAGACGTCGCCCGGGTACGCCTCACGGCCCGGCGGGCGGCGCAGGAGCAGCGAGAGCTGGCGGTAGGCCACGGCCTGCTTCGAGAGGTCGTCGTAGATGACCAGCGCGTGCTGCTTGTTGTCGCGGAAGTACTCGCCCATGGCGCAGCCGGTGTACGGCGCGAAGAACTGCATCGGCGCCGGGTCGGCGGCCGAGGCGGCGACGACGATGGTGTACTCGAGCGCGCCGTACTTCTGCAGCTTGTCCACCACCTGCGCGACCGTCGACTGCTTCTGGCCGATGGCGACGTACACGCAGACCATGTTCTGGCCGCGCTGGTTGATGATGGCGTCGAGCGCGACGGCCGTCTTGCCCGTCTGGCGGTCACCGATGATGAGCTCGCGCTGGCCGCGGCCCACGGGCACCAGCGCGTCGAGCGCCTTGATGCCCGTCTGCATCGGCTCGTGCACCGACTTGCGCTTCACGATGCCCGGCGCCTTGAGCTCGATGCGGCGCATCTCCGTGGTCTCGATGGGCCCCTTGCCGTCGATGGGGTTGCCGAGCGCGTCGACCACGCGGCCCAGCAGCCCCGGGCCCGTCGGCACCTGGGCGATCTGCCCGGTGCGCTTCACGGTGTCACCCTCGCGGATGGCGGTGAAGTCACCCATGATGGCCACGCCGACGTTGTCCTCCTCGAGGTTGAGCACGAGGCCGCGCACGCCGTTGGCGAACTCCACCAGCTCGCCCGACTGCGAGTTGTCGAGGCCGTAGACGCGGGCGATGCCGTCGCCGACCGCCAGCACCGTGCCGGTCTCGGAGACGGTCACCTGCTTGCCGTAGTCCTTGATCTGCTCGCGGAGAATGCGGCTCACTTCGTCGGCGCGGATCTGCATCGGGGTGTGTCCTTGCGAGGTGTTGCGAAAGGGAGACAGCGAGAGAAGTCGCGCGGCGCTTAGCACCGGCCCCGCGGCAGGTCAGGTGATTTTTGGGCTCCGCTACCTGGGCGGAATCACTGGCCTTCAATGCATGAGCGAGAGGAGCCCGAAGGCGAGCTGCGGCCAGGGTGGCCGCTCGGCCCCCGCCTGGCCCTGGAGCACGAGGTTGCCCTGGGGCCCGTAGGTCGTCTGATCGCCGCCCAGCTGCCGGCCGGGCAGGTCGTACGAGCGCGACGGCCCGCGGATCACCACGCGCTCGTCGTCGAGCTCGAAGCGGTAGATGAGGCCCTGGAACTGGCCGGTGATGACGAGGCGGCCCGGCTCGCTCTGGGCGCGGGTCAGCAGCAGGTCGACCCCGACGATGCGGGTGTCGGTGACCGTCACGTCCACCGCGCGGGCGTCGAGCACCCCGGCCCAGCTCCCGTCGGTGCGGCGGCTCAGGTTGACGTTGGGGCCGCGCACCCGCACCGCGTCGAAGGTGACGCTCCGGTTGTAGAGCGAGAGGCCCCCGGTGGGCACGAAGGCCGTGGAACGCACCTCGGGCATCACCGCAGGCAGCGTGCAGCCGGCCAGCACCGCGGCGACGAGGAGCGTGCGCATGGCTACAGCTTGTCGCACTCGGGCACGTCGCCGATGACGGTGATGGGGATCTGCTTCGTGGTGCCGTCCTTCACCTGGCCCCACTTCGCGGCGGGCACGGTGCACGCGTAGTCCTTGCCGTCGCTGCCCCTGAGCTGCAGCGTGTACGTCTCGTGCTTGGCCCCCTCGCGCTCGGCGCCCAGCGCGCTACCCGTGCGGCCCAGGCGCACCGGCGGCCACTGCGGCGCTGGCGCGAGGCCGACGCCCGCGGCGCGCTCGGTGCGCGTCTTCGTCCAGCGGTCGATGGTGAAGTCGCAGCGGTCATCGTAGACGGGCTCCTCGCGGTACTTCGTCTTGCACTCCTCCTTGCGCTCGAAGGTGCCGTCGCCGCGGTCGATGTTGCGCGTGGTGCAGGTCTCGCCGTCGGGCACCTTGTTCGTGCTGCGCTGGGCGCGGTGGCGGCTGACCGAGTAGGCGCCGCCGGGCATCGAGTCGCACCAGGCGCTGTCCGACACCGCCTTCATCGTCTCCACGTCGATGCTGCGCTCCCACGCGTGGGAGGCCACGGTGACGCCGACCTCCTTCGTCCAGAACATGGTGGTGAGGCAGCACGAGAGCGTGACGAGCAGCACGGCGCCCACCACCCAGGGCCAGCGCCGCTTGCCCTTCGGCGCGGCGGGCTTGACGGGCTGCGCGGGCGCCGCGGTCGACTGGTCGGCGACGCGGTGCACCTCCCCCGCCTCGTCGAGCGGCGAGCCGCAGTTGCGGCAGTTGTTCGCCTTCGCGCCGTTGGGCGTCTGGCAGGCCGGGCACGCCTTGTCGGCGCCGTCGTACGCGTGGTTCGCCGCCACCTCCTGGCCCGGCGGGGGGAAGTAGCGCTTGTCGGCGTCCTGCTGCGCGCCGCAGCTCGGGCAGAAGCGGTTCGACTTGCCCAGCAGCGCCTTCGTGTCGCAGTAGGCGCAGTCCCAGAACATCTCGAAGACGCCGACGCTCTTGCTGCGCTCGCCGGCGACGGCCTGCTCGGTGAGGCCCGCGCCCAGCTTGCCGCCCGAGAGGCGCGAGAGCTCGCCGCGGTCGAACCACGTCGCGCCGCAGGCCTCGCAGAGGTCGAGCTCGACGCCCTTGGACACCAGGCCCTTCATCGCGCCCTTGCCGCAGGCGGTGCACTGCACGAGCTGGCTCTTGCGCCCCCGGCCGGCGGACTGCCGCACCAGCGCCTGGAGCTCGACGAGGGGCAGCCCCAGCGAGGTGAAGAAGCCCTGCGCGCCCTTCCAGTCGGCCTGCACGCCGGCGCACTTCGGGCAGACGTGGGCGGAGGTGCCGGGGCCGAGGACGTCGGGCGTGGAGACGAGGGGCGTGCCGTCGCGGGGACAGAGGGGGGCGCTCATGGGCGCGCGCAGACTAGCGCGGCCTCGCGCGCCTCGCGCCGGTGGAGAGGAGGAGCTTCGTGGAGACGGGCGTTCAACGCACGCGGATGCGTTCGCGCTCGACGACCCACAACCGACCGACGAGCTCCTCCCGGCCAAGCACGGGGATGAGCGAAGAGATGACGGCCAGGACGTGCTGCTTGTCTTGCCGCTCGAGCCTGAAGACCACGAGGCCGAAGTACTCGCTGGGCGGGTAGGCCAGCGTATTGGCGAAGTCGAGGTCGAGCGTCAGGAGAGCGCGCTCCTCTGCGCGACAGATCGCGGCGACGTCCACATCGGCGGCTCCGCCAAGCCCCCGGCCCACGACGGTGGCCGTGTCATGTCCAGCATTCGTCAAGACCGCCGCTGCATCGAGCGGAAGGTTCTCGTCGAGAAACAGCCGCATCTAGCCTGGAGCCGGGTGTGTCAGCTCGACGACGCGGTCGCGCGCGAGTTCGGCGGCGTAGGCGACGGCCGCCAGGACAGTTTCTCGGCTCAGCGTCGGGTAGCTCTCGATGATCTCCGCAGGGCTCAGACCCGCCGCCAGATTGTCGAGCACCACGGACACGGGAACGCGCGTCCCCTTGAGGCAGGGGCGCCCGTGAGCGACCTCTGGACGAACGACGATGTGCTCTCTCCAGTTCATCTGGGGTGAGTCTAGCTCCGGCCGGGCGCCCGCGCGACCGGGGGCTCGACTTGCGCTCGCCCCGGGGCCTGCGAAGGTGACGCCTCCCGTCGCCGGAGGTTTGCCCATGAGAATGCTGCTCGGCCTGGCCGTCGCTGCCACCATCGTCGGAACACTCCTCGCGGGCTGCGGCCCTGAGGCCAACTGCCTGGCGCTGCCGGTCTGCGAGCAGGGCGAGGTGGAGAGCCAGACCGCCTGCGCCTCGGGCGAGACGACCTGTCGCACGGTGGCCATCTGCGGGCAGGCCATCTTCTGCAGGCCTGGCGCGGCCGACGCGGGGCCGTGAGCGAGGGCCCGTCACTCCGGCCGGGTTGAGACGCCCAGCAGGTGGTTGACCTGCGGGAACTCCTGGTGCTGCCAGTCGATGAGCTGCTCGACCTCCTCGGCGGTCAGGTGGCGCTTGAAGCCCGGCATGAACCCGAAGCCGTCGTTGATGACCTTGCGCATGCGCGAGTTGGAGAGCGCCGGAGCGCGCACCACGAGCGAGGGGCCCCGCGCGCCGCGGCCGTGGCCGTTGTGGCAGCGCCAGCAGTCGACCTTCGGCTTCACGTAGCCGTTGAAGAGGAGCCCGCCGGGGTGCGCCAGGTGCTCCCGAGGCAGCGGCGCGGCCGTGATGCAGCCGCCGGCCACCAGGCCCAGCAGTCCGAGCACCGCCCCCCGCGTCGTGCACATCGGAGGCATGTACCACGCGCCGCGCGGTCAGAAGTAGATGGGCGTGTCGGGCCCGTCGGTCACCACCACGTAGACGATGGTGTCGGCCTTCGAGGCGGCGTCGATGGCGGCCCACGCCGCGCGGATGGTGGCCGCGTGCTCGTCGCCGTAGGCCATCACCACCAGGGCCTGCTTCACCCAGCCGTCGGGCGGCTGCACGTTCATCGAGCTGACGAGGATGTCGTCGAGCTTGCCCTCGAGGAAGTCGAGGCGCGCCTGCGTCAGCGGGTAGCCGGCGTCGGCGGGGAACGACACGGCGCGGGTGACGCTCACGCCCAGGTGCTGGCCGTCGATGGCCACCAGGAGGTCCGTCTTCTTGCTCGTGGGCGGCGCGTAGACGATCTCCGTCTCGGTCTTCACCAGCTCGGCGCCCTCGCACAGCGCCAGCACCTCGAAGGCGAAGGCCTCGCTCACCACCGAGCTGCCCCCGGCGTTCGGCGTCGCGAGAATGGTCTGCGCCCCCGCCGTGAGCCGGGCGCGCTCGGCCGGGTCGTCGAACTGGTCCATGCCGAAGTCGAGGCGCACCTCGAGGTACGACGGCGACGCGGTGCCAAGCTCCGGCGCGACGCGGAAGCACTCGCCCACCACCTGCGCGTGGCCGCCGTCAAGCGCACCCCGGGGGCCCGCGTCGACCCCCGCGTCGTGGCCGGCGTCGAAGCCCGCGTCGACGCCTGAGTCCAGCTCGAGGCCCGCGTCCTCCCCTGCCCCGCCGTCGTCGCCCGCGTCCGGCGCGCCCGCGTCGCCGCCGCCCCCGCCGCCTCCCGCGCCAGCGTCCATGGGCAGGTCGCCACCATCAGGGAGCAGCGGCCCCGTCAGGCAGGCGGCGGCGGACAACAACGTGAGCGAGAGGAGGAGGACGCGGCGCACGGCGTGGCAGTCTACTCGGCGGCGGCCCGCGCGGGCGCGCGCCACGACTCGTCGCGCGCCTCGCGGGCGAGCGCCACGAGCTGCCAGTACGGCGCCGCGTAGCCATGCTTCGCCCGAAAGGCCGCGGCCCGTGCCTCGAGGCCGCGCGAGACCTCGTCGTGCCACGTGGAGTACCGCACGCTGCGCAGCGCCGCCTCGGGTGACATGCCCTCGGGCACCGGCCCCACCCGGCCCGTGGCCACGAGGAGCGCGCTCCAGGCCTTGGCGACGCGGGCCAGCGGCCGACGCCACCAGGCGAAGTCGAGCTCGGCGCCGGCCTCCGCGGCCTCGAGCAGCGCGTCGGTGACGGCGTTGTCGCGGTGCTCCTTCGCCAGGGCGGCGGCGTCGAACCACTCGGCGACGATGGCCAGCTGCGGGTCGTACTCGAGGTCCGACGGCTCGAGCGTCGCGAAGTTGCGCACGCCGACGCTCCACAGCCAGCGCCGCGTGCCCGGCGCCGAGATGAAGGACTGCCCCGGCCACAGCGTGAGGCCCTGCGCCGCGTACGCCGCGAAGGCCACCTCGGAGCAGAAGAGCTTCGTGGGGTCCGCCGCCTCCATGGCGAAGTCGTAGGGCACGTGCTCCCGCCGCGCCCGCGCGAGGGCGGCCTCGGCGGCGAGGTGCGGCAGCCGCGGCGCCCGGGCGAGCGCCGGCAGGTCTTCCCGCGCGCGCAGCACGAGGATGCGCAGCTTGCCGTCCCCCAGGTACTGCGCGAGCGACGACACGGTGACGCCGACCTCGATGTGCGCCTCCACCACGCTGGCCTCGCCGGTGGCCTCGTCTACGTGCAGGAGCGCCACGTGCGAGAAGGTGCCGGGGAAGTCGCTGCCCCGCGCGATGAGGGCCGAGGTCGGGGCGCCGCCGCGCGAGACGAGGAGGTCGCCGCTGTGCACGCGCACGCCGCGCACCTCGAGCGACGGCGCCGCGCTCGGCACGGTGCGCCCGAGCGCCAGCGGCGGCACCTCGCGGGGCGGCTGCTGGAGCAGCGCCTCCTCGAGGGCAGCCCGGGCGCCGAAGAGCAGCCGGTACAAGCGAGCGCGCGCGGCCTCGTCGCCGGCGAGGTCCCACTGCGTCGACTGCCGCTTTACCGCGTCGCGGAAGCGCGCGAGCCAGGCCAGCGCCGGGCCCGGGTCCGCCGGGCAGGCCGCCAGGTGCGTCGCCGCCTCGAAGAGCACGCGCTGCGCCCCCTCGAGCTCGGGCGCATCGGGCGGCACGAAGCCCGCCTCGAGGTCAGCCAGGCGCGCGCCAGCCTCCTCGAGGTGCGCCGCGAGCTGCGGCGCGGCGGCGTCACACCCGCCCGCGCGCAGCGCCTGGAACTTCGCCTCCAGCGCGGCCCACTCGGCGTCGCGGCTCCACGCGAAGGGCGAGCGGCCGTGCTCCGGCGGCGGCGGCGCCGAGGCCGCACCCCAGGGCAGCGTCAGCCCCAGGAGGAGGAACACCAGCATCGAGAGAACGCGGCGCCGCGGCACGCGCGCATTGTGAGTGCAACGGCGCGTGGGCGCGAGCGCGAGTTGCGCCAGGCGCCCCTCAGGCCCGCGTCGCGTGCCGCACGAGGAAGTCGAGGAGCCGCGGCACCACCTCGTCGGGGGCCTTCCTGCCCAGCACGAGGTCGCCGTGGCCGTAGTCCGTCGAGAAGCCGCCCGCGAGGCCGACGGTGACGGCCTCCACCGGGCCGCGGGTCAGCGTCGAGACGAGGTGCGCCGAGGCCGGGGGCGCGAGGAGGTCGCGCGCGCCGGTCAGGGCCAGCACCGGCGCGCGGATGGCGGCCATGCCCCGGCGGTAGTCGAAGCCGTCTTCGGCGTCGAAGGCGCCGGTGCGCACCCAGCGCGCGAACTGCCGCGCCACGCCCCCGGGGATGTCGGCCGACACGTGCGCGATGGCCTGGCGGATGACGGTGGGGTCCATGTTGTCGGCGCGCACGAGGTACTTGCCCACCGGGTCTGGCGGGAGGCCCAGCGGCCAGCCCTTCGCCAGGCCGAGGGGAATCGAGGGCAGCCGGAGCGAGGGGGCGATGGCGCCCATGAAGCGCTGCACGCCGGGCTGGGCGTCGAAGGTGAGCGGGCTGCCGAGGGTGACGACGGCGCGAATGGGCGCCTCGGGGTGCCGCGCGAGGTGCGCGTAGGCCAACAGCCCGCCCCGCGAGTGGCCCACCCAGAGCACCTCGTCGACGCCGGTGGAGCGGACGGCCGTAAGCGCCGCGGCGACGTCGAACTCCACCTCGGTGTCGAAGGTGGCGCCCACGGCGCTGCCACCCAGCCCGTGCCCGCGCAGCTCCAGCACCCAGGCCTCGAAGCCCGCCCGGGCCAGCGCCCGCGCGACGGAGTAGCGCTCGTCGAAGTCGAGGTTGAAACGGTTGGTGCCCAGCGAGTGCCCGAGGATGACGGGCTCGAGGTAGCGGCGCTGCTCCCGCGGGAGGTAGCGGCCCAGGGCGATGGCGCTGCCGTCGGCCGTCGGCACGCGGAAGAGCGCGTCGGGCTTGAAGTGCAGCGGGGGAGCGAGGCGAAACGGCATCGGCGGAGCCCGAGCATGCCCGACCTGGCTGCGACCATGATCGATCGATTGCCAAGGCCCGTCACACCTCTCAGACTTCGCGGCCGTCGATGACGATTCGAGTCAGACACCATGGCTGAGCACCTGCGCTACCGCGTCGAAGACGGGCGGGCGTGCATCGACGTTCGGCTCAAGACCAGCAAGCAGCTGTTCGACGGGCGCGACCCGGCGCCCTTTCGTGAACGCGACCTCGACGAAGACGCGGTCGAGTACATCGCCGGCGCCCTCGAGGAGCTGGGCCCCGCGACCGACGTGAAGCTGGTCTTCTGGATTTCCGAGGAGCCCGAGCCGCGGCTGCCCGAAGAAGACATCGTCGAGGCGCTGCGCAGCCACTTCACCTTCGAGCAGCAACGGCTCGATCGACGAATTCGCGCGCACCTGCGGCGCGGGCAGCTCTCGCTGTTGGTGGGGCTGGGCGTGCTGGTGGTGTTTCTGACGTTGGCCGAGCTGACGAGCGTGCTGGCGGTGGGCCCGGGGCGACAGATTCTGCGCGAGGGGCTCGTCATCACCGGCTGGGTCGCGATGTGGCGCCCGCTCGAGCTGTTGCTCTACGACTGGTGGCCGCTGGTGCGGGAGCGGCGCCTCGCGCGGCGAATGGTGGGCGTGCCGGTGGAAGTTCGCGCAGGGCAGGTTCCCGCCGCGCCGGCTTGAGCCCGAGCCGTTGCGCCAGGGAGCCAGTCAGAGCGAGAGCTTCTTCACGGTGGTCTGCCGCGGCTCGATGGTGACCTCGATGACCCGGTCGATGCGCTCCTCCGGGTTCAGCAGGCGCAGGGAGTGCTTGCCCGCGGGGAGCGCCAGGTCGAGCAGCGGCGTCTCGCCCAGGCTGCGCTTGCCCCAGAAGACGCGCGTCCACGGGCTGGTGTCGAGCGAGAGGCGCCCGGTCGGCCGCGCGGCGGCGGCGCGCTCGGGCTCCGGTGGCGGAGGCGGAGGCGGAGGCGGAGGCGCGTCCTCTGCCTGCGCCCCGGGCTCGCCGCGGTCCGCCCCGTCTCGCGCGGGCTCGACGACGGCGGCCAGCACCTCGACCGTGGCCGGCACAGGCGTGAGCCCCTCGACCAGGGCCAGCGCCGCCGCCGGGGCGACTGACGGCTGCGCGGGCGGCGGCTCGGGGCGAGCCAGCCACGCCGTGGTGCCGAGCGTGAGCGCGAGCAGCACGGCGCCCGCCGCGAGCATGGACCCCAGCGGCCGACGCGAGGCGGGCGCCGGCGGCACCAGCAGCGTCTTCGCCGCGTGCCCCGGCGGCGCGAGGAGCGTGCGCTGGTTGGCCA
>CAYUZK010000035.1:36722-38029 GCA_964449625.1 uncultured Archangium sp. | reverse complement strand
ACAACGTGACCTACAGCATCAGCACGGCCGCCAAGGACCTCGCGGGCAACACCCTGGCGACGAGCCTCAACGTCGGGTTCCGCATCAAGCGGTACCAGTTCAACGACGTCTTCTCGTGCGGTCTGCTCAACAACTGCACGCCCAGCGTGCCGAGCGGCTACATCCGCAGCACGACGACGTGCTCGGCCGCGACGGTCGGCTCGCCGAGCGCCGGCGCAGGGTTCGGTGACACCTACTCGACCACCTCACCCACGCAGCAGGTCGAGAAGGGGTTCCTCAACTTCTCGCTCACGCCGCTGGCGAGCTACACCGGGGTCAATGTCATGTCGTCGACGCTCTACGCGTACCAGTACAACTGCGCGAACAACCCCTTCACCGTCACGTTCGGCACGTACGCGCGCGCCCACCACGTCGATTACGGCACCACGCTCGGCCTCGAGGACTGCAACCCCACGATCCTCAACAACCAGGGGGCCAACTTCCTGAGCACGAGCACCACCTCGGGCGTCTGGAAGAGCACCACGGTCACCCCCATGGTGCAGGACGACTGGGCCAACCGCGCGACCCGCGGCAGCCGCAGCCAGTACTTCATCCGCATGGTGAATAACGTGACCGATGGCGACACCGTGAGCGACCGCTGCTACTTCGCGACGCACACGTACCCCACGGCGACGCTGCGCCCGTACCTGCGCGTGTACTTCGAGTACGACTGACGAACGTCCCGCGGCCCGGGCGCGCTGACGCCCAGGCCTGACACACCGACGCCGGCGGCCCTCGTGGTCGCCGGCGTCTTCACTTGGGGCCCAGCCCCCTCACCCACCCACGAGCCGCGCCGCGAACGTCCACGCCAGGCCCATGATGGTGTGCTGCGGGTTGACGCCGAGGTTGGTGGGGATGACGGAGGCGTCGGCCACCACCAGCCCCTGGGTGCCGTGCACCCGCCCGCTCGCGTCGGTGACCGAGGTGGCCTCGTCCTTCCCCATCACGCAGCCGCCGAAGAGGTGGCTGAGCACCGCGATGTACTTCTTCGGGTCGACCGGCGCGTCGTCGAGCAGCCCCATCTGGTCCGCCGTGAGCGAGTACGGCATGCCCGAGATGCCGGGGATGATGCGCCGCGCCCCGGCGGCGAAGTGCTGCTGCGCCAGGAACTTCATGCCCGCGCGGAAGCGCTCCATGTCGGCGCGGTCGAGCTGGTACGTCACGACGGGCTTGCCGGTGAAGAAGGAGCGGCTCACCGTGCCCGTCGACTCCGCGCGCACCGCGTGGCACCACATGGTGAGGTGGCGGTACTCCGCGAGGCGCTGCAT
>CAYUZK010000035.1:9185-36622 GCA_964449625.1 uncultured Archangium sp. | reverse complement strand
CGCGTGCCCTCGAAGACGACCCGCTCCACCGGCGCGCACGAGACGACGGTGCCGCCGCGCTCCCGCACCTCGGGCACGTAGGTCACGTTGAGGCTCTGCTTCTTCTGGTTGCGGCAGCCCTGCAGGCAGAAGCCGGAGCCCTCGCAGCCCTTCACGTAGCGGCGCATGGGGTGGTCGTGCCAGCCGAGCTTCGTCGCGCCGGCTTGCGCCAGGAGGTTGTGCCGCCGCATCGCCTGCGCCGGCACTTCCTCCACCGAGAGCTCGCGCTCGAGCTGGTCCTGCGCGGCCAGCACCGGCGCCTCGAGGTCCACGAGGCCGTGGTCGCGGTGCCACTTCGCGAAGAGATCCACCGGCGTGCGCACGCAGATGGCCGAGTTGATGACCGTCGTGCCGCCCACCGTGCGCGCCTGCACCACCGGCCACAGCGCGCCGCCGCGCGTCACCTGCGCGCCGAAGTCGTCCATCAGGTCGCGCTGCGCGCCCCAGGCCGAGCACGGGTAGTGCTCCGGGTCGCGCCAGGCGCCGGCCTCCACGAGGCACACCGAGGCGCCCGCGCGGGCCAGCGTCACGGCCGCCGTGGCGCCGCCCGCGCCGCTGCCCACCACCACGAAGTCGAAGTCGGCCTCCAGCGCCCGCTCCCCGTCGTCGCGGAAGGCCACGTGCTCGCCGCTCACGTCGTCCTCCAGCGGGAGGGCTCCGGCGGGAGCGCGGTGAGGCCCAGGCGCTGGCGCACCTCGGGGTCCGTGCCCCAGGCGAGGCCGCCCACCAGCTTCACGAGGAAGACGGCCTGCCGCACGAGGTACACGTTGCTCTGGGTGATGCGCGTCGCGTGGCGGTCGGCCAGCGCCCGCGGCAACCAGAAGGCCGGCAGCGGCACGCCCACGGTGAAGAGCGGCGTGAGGTGAAAGAGGAGCGCGCCCGCGAAGACGCCCACCCACATCAGGCCCGGGGCCTCGCGGCGGAACTGGCGGAGGAAGTCGTCGAGGCGCGTGTCGGCCAGGCCGGGCAGCGCGTCGGTGCGCGGGTAGAGAATGAGCAGCGCCGCGCGGATGAGCCAGAGCATGAGTCGCTCCATAGCGCGACTGGACAGGCCGCGGGCGGAACGCTGATCAGCGCTCCAGGGAGGGCAGCGCCGCCGCCAGGCCTCTCGACCTCGCCTCAGCGCGGCGTCAGCCGGTTCCGGATGCGCAGGGTGCCGACGGCCTTGAGGCCGGTGCGGCTGCCCTCCGGTCGGTGATCGAACTGCATCGTCAGGTCGAGCGAGGCCTTCCAGGCGTCCACGGGCACGTCGACGGTTCCAGCGATGGGCATGACGATGACCGCCGAGCCCTTCTGTTGCTTCGCGGTCACCGAGACGGCGTAGCGCTTGCCGCCGTCGAGGCACCGCGCCTCGGCCTTCTCGAAGGAGAGGTCGCTCGAGGAACTCGGATCCGTCAGGCGGAAGAACGCTGGCGTCGCCGCGGCCACCCGCTCGAGCGTCGCCGCAGCGCACCGCGGGCCGTCGCCGATGGCAGCGACGAAGGGATCCGGCGCGACGAGCTCCGCGAGCTGCTGGCGCAACAAGTTGAGCTCCTTTGGATCCGGCTCGTCGTCGTCGCGGCGGCGCCGGGCGCTGGCGCCGTCGTCGGGCAGGGTCAACCGCGCTCGGTCGTAGTCGCGCTCCACCACGTAGCGGCGCCCCCGGAGACTGTGCGGGCCAGCGAGCACCGTCAGCTCGAAGCGGCTCGGGTGGCCCTCGCTCACCTCGAGCACCTTCAGCCCGAGCGTCAACGAGGAGAGGCCCGTCGGACGGAGCTCGGCGCGCCGCTTCGTGCCCCCGACGGTGGCCGACGCGCCGCCCGAGGCCACGTTCTCGATGGACCAGCGCCACGAACTCCCGACGGGCGGTGACGCAGCCAGCACCGCCAGAACGACTGTCCACGCCATGTGGGGCACCTCCCGACCTGACGCTAGCGCACCGCGCCGGTCGCGGGGCGCCGGGCTCGACGACGGCCCCGCGGCTCGCCAGACTGCGTGCCCATGACGCTCTTCGCCCAGGTGCTGACCGGCCTCGGCCTCGCGGGCGCCGCGGGCCTCAACGCCTACATTCCGCTGCTGGGCGTCGGGCTGCTCGCCCGCTTCGGCGTCATCACGCTGGCCGCGCCCTTCGACCTCCTGGGGCACACCACGGTGCTCGTCATCGTCGGCGTGCTCCTCGCCCTCGAGGTCGTCGTCGACAAGGTGCCGGCCCTCGACCACGCCAACGACCTGGTGATGACGGCCGTGCGGCCGGCGGCGGGCGCGCTCGTCTTCGCCGCGGGCAGCGGCGCCATCGCCGAGGTGCCCGCGCCGCTGCTGCTGGGCGCGGGGCTCCTCACCGCCTTCGGGGTGCACGCCACCAAGGCCGCGGCCCGGCCGGTGGTGAACCTGGGCACCGGCGGCCTGGGGGCCCCGGTGATGAGCCTGCTCGAAGACGTGGTGGCCGTGCTGGTCACCATGGTGGCGGTGCTGGCGCCGCTGGTGGTGCTGGGGCTGGTGGTGCTCGCCGGCTGGGCGATGGTGCGCGTGTGGCGGCTCGTCTTCCGCCGCAAGCGCGCTGCCGCGGGGTGAAGGCGGTCAGCTGCGGGGCTTCATGGACTTCGCGTCGAGCGAGTACTTCTTCACCAGCCGCTCGATGGACTTGCGGTGCAGCCCCGACTCGCGGGCGGCGCGGCTGATGTTGCCGTCGCAGCGCTTCAACACCTGGCCGATGTACTCGCGCTCGAAGTTCTCGAGCAGCTGCTCCTTGGCGTCCTTGAAGGACAGGTGCTCGTTGAAGGGCAGCGGCTGCTCCTTCTGCTGGCCCAGCACGCGGGCGGGCAGGTGCGAGGGGTCGATCTCCTCGCCGTCGCTGAAGGTGAGCACGTGGCTCACCACGTTCATCAGCTCGCGGATGTTGCCCGGCCACGAGTACTGCATGAGCGTGGACATGGCCTGCGCCGACATGTGCTTCTTCCCGTGCCGCGTCACCACCTCCGGGTCCGCCAGGGCGGTGCGGATGATGTGGGGGATGTCTTCGCGGCGCTGCCGCAGCGGCGGGAGCTGGATGTTGATGACCGAGAGGCGGAAGTAGAGGTCCTCCCGGAAGTTGCCCGTCTGGATCTCCTTCACCAGGTCGCGGTTGGTGGCGGCGATGACGCGCACGTCGATCTCCTGCACCTCGTTGCCGCCCACGCGCCGCACCTCGCGGTTCTCCAGCACGCGCAACAGCTTGGGCTGCAGGTCGGTGCGCAGCTCGCCCAGCTCGTCGAGGAAGATGGTGCCGCCGTTGGCGCGCTCGAAGGCCCCGGGCCGCGAGGCCACCGCGCCGGTGAAGGCGCCCTTCTCGTGCCCGAAGAGCTCCGACTCGATGAGGTTGGGAGGAATGGCGCCGCAGTCGAGCACCACCATCGGCCCGCGCTTGCGCCCCGACAGCTCGTGAATGGCGCGCGCCACGAGCTCCTTCCCGGTGCCCGTCTCGCCCTGGATGATGACGGACACGTCCATGGGGGCGATCTTCTTGATGAGGCCGAAGATCTGCCGCATCTTGACCGACGAGCCCACCATGCCGCACAGCTCGCCGTCGCGGTCCGGCTCGACCGTCACCTCCTCGTCGATGGGCGCGAAGGACAGCGTCGTCTGCCCGGCCCGCACCACGCTGCCCTGGCTCAGGTACGCGCGCTCGATGCGGCGCCCGTCGAGCCAGGTGCCGTTGGTCGAGTTCAGGTCGATGAGCAGGTAGCCGCGCTCCGTGTACTGGATCTCGAAGTGGTGCCGGCTCGCGGTGCGATCCTCCTGCAGCACCAGGTCGTTGCTGGAGTGCGCGCCCACGCGCAGGCGCTCCTTGTCGCTCACCACCTCGCGGCCAGTGTCGGGCCCCGCGGTGACGGCCAGGCGGCACTTGCGCACCTTGAGGGTGGTGCGGTTCTCCACCACCAGCGTGTGCGTGGTGGTGATGTGGTGCTCCTCGAAGGGGTCGAGGAACGCCGCGTCGCCGGGGCTGGTGAGAATCTCGTCCTGGCCGGCCTTGGGGTCGTTCGACATCGCGGGCGGGACGGTACTCGCCGCGGGCAACCCTGTCACCGCGCCAGCCATGCTAGGGGCGAGCCCATGCGGCCCTCGCTCCTGCTCGTCCTCCTCGCCCTCCTCCCGGCCTGCGGCCCCGACCTCTCGAGCTGGAAGGGCACCTGGGCCGGCAACGCCGCCGTCAACACCGGCCGGCAGCCCGAGGTGGCGCCAGGCGGCCTCCTCGTCGGAGACAGCCTCGTGGCGAGCCTGACGCTGGGCCCCTGGGGCACGCCGGCGCTGCGCTTCACCTGCACGCTGGTCGCGACGTCGGCCGACGCGGCGAAGGCCGAGTTCGTCGCCCAGGCGGCCTGTGACGTCGAGAAGAGCGCCGGCGACGACTGCGCCTACGGCCTCCTCTTCACCGCCGCGACGGGCCAGCGCGACGGCGAGGCCCTCACGCTCGACGCCACCGGCCGCCTCACCACCACCTGCGCCAGCGGCAGCAGCGCGGTGGATATGGGCGTGCAGCTCTCGGCGTCGCGCAGGTGAGCTGAGCCGGCGCGGTGGGCCGCCTCAGAACGAGAGCAGCGCGCGGGGGCCCAGCACCGGGGTGCCGCTCGTCGGCGAGAGCTCCTGCAGCTCGCTGCCCATGAGGGCGAAGAGGCGCTCGCCGAGGAAGATGGGGCGGGTGTTGCCGTACCAGTCCACGCACGAGGTCTCGCACTGGCCGCCGGCGTCGACGCTCGACGACACGGTGCCCGAGAGCGCCACGCCGGCCTGGGCCGTGACGTCGAAGAAGGCGATGTTCGACACGCCGCGGCCCCACCAGCCCGAGGCCTCGCCCACCACCGGCAGGCCGAAGCGCCCGCCGCCCGTCGCCGCAGGCCGGAAGAAGAAGCCGTGGCTGCGCCACTCGCCCTCGCGCACGCCGGCCAGCTCCACCACCGGCGCAGGGCTGACGCCCGTGGCCCCGTGCAGCATGGGCCGCAGCCGCATGGCGCGCGTCTGCGGGTGCGAGTCGACGACGAGGCCGCCGACGCCGCTGAGCGGCTCGAGGCGGCTGACGTAGCCCGAGGGCTCGACGCGCCGCACGCCCGTCACCACGTCGTGCACCAGGAGCGTGTCGCCGCTGCCGTCGCGCAGCGCGACGTACACCGTGTCGCCCACGAAGCGGTTGCGGTAGGCGTACGTCGAGGGGCCCCACTGGAGCGAGGTGCGCACGCCCGAGAGCGACTGCGCGCCCGTCGCGTCGAAGGCGGCCAGCGGCAGGCGGAGCAGGTCGAGCGCGCCGTAGGACTGCTGGTGCCCCGTGGCGGGGTCGCGCGCGGTGCCGAGCGAGCGCGTGGTGACGAGCTCGAGGGCGCCGTGGCGCTCCCGGAAGCTGAACTGGTCGATGGGCGCGCCGCTGATGGCGTGCACGCCGGTGGTGCCGTCGAGCAACCCCACCCGGTACACCGCGTCGTCCACCGCGAGGTAGATGGCCTGGGCCGAGGTGTAGTGCTCGCGGCTCCAGTCGGACAGCACGGCCCGCGCGTCGCACACCAGGTCGAGGGAGCAGCGCACCACCGTGTGGAACACCGGCGAGCTGCCGGGCTGCTTCACCGGCCGCATCACCTTCGTGCCGTCGAACATCGGCCCCTGGGCCTGGAAGGCGCGGCCGCCGAGGTGGGTGATGTACCGGGGGATCTCCATGCGCCGGCCCGCGGTGTCGTACCGGAAGGCGCCGTAGGGCATGTAGAAGACGAGCTGGTCGCCGACGAGCCGCGAGGCGTAGTTGCGCCCCGAGAAGTAGTCGTTCGACTCGATGAAGCGCAGCGCGCCGCGCGTGAAGACGCCCGCGTCGGACAGCGAGAAGCGCGCGACCTCGGTGGCGCCGAAGAAGCGGTCGAGCGGGTGGCCCGCCTCGTCCACCACCTGGAGCGAGTAGCGGTAGCCGATGACGATGACCTCGCGGCCCTTCACCAGCAGCTCGTCGTACCAGACGCCCTGGTTCAGGTCGGCGTTGGGGGCCACGGGCACCGAGTCGGTCTGCTGCGGCGCGCCCTCAACGCCCACGTGCACCGCGTAGAGGCGGCCCTGGCGCAGCACCACCAGGTACTCGCCGATGTTCTTCACGATGCCGCCCTCGTCGACGTTCGCCTCCTGCGTGTTGGTGATGCCCGCGTTCGAGGGCTCGCCCGAGCCCGCGGCGGCCGACGGCGGCGCGCCGTCCGACTCCGCGGCGTAGGCGAAGCCCCAGCGGCTCTCCTGCTTCGGCAGCCGCGCGAGGTAGTTCTCGAGGTCGGTGGTGGAGATGAACGGCGCGAGCTCATCGGCGCGACCGGGCACGGAGCCATCGGTGCAAGCGAGCGAGAGGGCGAGGGGCAGGACGACGAGGTGGCGCATGCGAGGCTCCCGGACAGGCGTGGGGGAGCCCGCCCGGTGCACTGGCTGTTCCAGCGGCGAGGACGAAGTCGTTTCGAGGCGTTGGGCCGCGGGTGCGCGCAGAATTCTGAGGGCGCGGGGGGGCGCGGCCCTCGAGAAACTCGCGCCGCCGGGCCCGCGCGTCAGGCGGCGGCGAGGCGCGCCAGCGCGAGCCGCATCTCTTCGAAGGGGCTGCCCAGCGACACGCCGCGCATCGCCTCGAGGAGCGAGCGGGCGTCGGCGCGGTCGGCGCCGCACTGCGCGACGGCCGAGAAGCGCGAGACGAGCGCGACGGTGGCCTCCGAGGCGTCGGGGTCCGTCCTCACGTACCACTCGAAGTACGACTGGAGTCGAGCTGCCACGGCACGAACGGTCTCAGGGTGCATGGTGCCTCCCGGTGCTGGTGCGCTGCGGAGCCGGAAAATCGGCCCTCGAGAGATCATGCCCGCTCGCGCGCGTGGCTCCATGACTTTCTCGCAACAGTTTGGTGTGCGATCCGCACCTCCATCCACTCCATCGCGCGAACGTTCGGCTGGCAGGGCTCGCGCGCTGGCGCCACACTCCCGCGCCGTGCGCCTCGCTCCTTCGTCGCTGCTGGCCTGCGGTCTGCTCCTCGCCGCGTGCCAGGCGGCCGCGCCGCCCGCGCCGCGGCCGCCGCCCAGGGCCAAGGCCGCGCCTCGCGCCGCGCCGCCGGTCGAAAAGCTCGAGGCCGCGCCGGCCCCGGCTGAGGTGCCGCTCCCGACCGAGCCGCCGTTGGGAGACGTCGCCGCGGACCGCGCGGTCGCGCCCTCCACGGACGACGCGGTCGCCGAGACCGACACCTCCCCAGGCGAGGCCGAGGCGCCCGCCCCCCGCGTGCTGCAGCTCGGCGGCAAGCCGGCGCTCTTCGTGTGGGCCTCCGCGGAGACGAAGGAGGCCGCGCAGGCGCAGCTCGCCGAGTTCGAGCGCATGAGCGCCCCGTGGCCCGAGCTCGACGGCCTCACCATCGCCCCGACCTACCCGCGCATCGTCGAAGCGGGCCCGTCCGAGTTCCTCGTGGTGCTGGGCACGTGCGGGCCGGACACCGAGGCCGTCGTCGACGGCGCCCTCGCCGTCGTGCGCCTGGGCCGCCCCTCGGCGGAGCTGCGCGCCGTCGACCACGCGCTGGGCACGCGCTCGAACTGCCCGCGGGCCGCGGGCGAGGTCACCGTGCTGCCGGAAATCCTCTCGGGGAAGCTCACGCTCGCCGCGGCGCTGGTGAAGCGGCGGCCCTCCGCGCTGCCCGGCTCCGAGCTGGGCACCACCTGGGACAGCCTCACGCTCGCCGTGCTGCGCGAGCCCGACGGCGACTTCGGGGAGCCCGGCGCCATCGTGCACTCGGGCATGCGCGACGCGCGGCGCTGCGCCGAGGCGCAGGCCAGCGACAAGAAGGGCACCCTCACGCTCGTGCAGCGCTGCGTGGCGGCCGACTGCAGCGAGGCGGCCTCGGTCTTCTACGCGACCCGCACCACCACCTGGTCGGCGAAGGGCCAGAAGCTCGTCAGCGCGGTGAAGGCGACGAAGCAGGCCGGGCGCCGCTGCGGGCGCGACGACGCGGTGCTCGACCCCTGAGGCTTCAGCCGCCCACGCCCCGCGCGGCGGCGCGGCGCTGCTTCAACAGCAGCACGAGGATATTGAGGAACAGCCCCAGGTTGCCCGCCACGCCGAAGAGGTAGCGCCACTGGGGCCAGGCCAGCGCCCCGGCCGCCGACAGCCAGTACGCGAGCGGCGTGGGCCAGATGCGCCGCTCGAAGAGAATCGTCGCCAGCGAGGCGACGAAGGCCCAGTAGCCCAGCAGGAGCGGCACCTGGCGCACGCCGAGGTCCACCTCGAAGGTGTAGAGCGCGACGTGCATCAGCGCCTGGAAGGGCATGGTGAAGAGCAGGAGCCGCGCGAGCTGGGTGTTGAGCGTGGTGTGGTGCTCCTTCGGCGCGCGGAGCTTGGCGATGATGAGGGCCAGCGTGCTGAGGACCGCCACCGGCAGCGGCGCGAGGTTCTCCAGCGGCCCCAGCCCGCCGGCCACGAAGTGCCCGATGAGCGGCGAGACGACCCACATGCTGATGAGCACCAGGGCCGTCACCAGCCGGCGGACCTCGCCGGTGCGGGGGTCGTTCTTGCGCGCGAGGTCCTGCAGCAGCGCCACCTCCGCTTCCCGCGCGGCGTCGCGAGCGAGCGCCGACGCCACCTCGGCCGCCAGGTCCGCCGGGGGCGCGGCCAGCTCGGCGAGCAAGCCCTGGGCGGCGCGCGCCGTGCCCTGCCGCAGCTCGTGGCGCACCATGGCCACGAGAGCCCGCTCGAGGCCCCGGCGCGCCGTCACGTTCTCCGGCCAGCTCCGCAGCGCCTGCTGGAAGCCGAAGCGACACTGCGAGAAGAGCGCCGCCACCGTCGTCGCCGCCGCGCGCGCGTCGGCGAGGGCCGCGAGCAGCGCCTCGAGCCGCGCCTCGGACTGGGTGGACAGCTCGCGTGAGCCCTGGTGCTCGAGGAAGGCCTCGAGCGCGAGGCGCACCTCGAGGGCGCTCGCCGGGCGCTGCGCCGGGTCTGCCGACAGGCAGCGGGTGAGGAGCTCGGCCAGCTCCGCTGGCGCCTCGGGTGGCAGCGCCGGGCGCGAGGCCAGCACGCTCTGGAGCACCGCCTGCAGGCCCTCGCCGCCGTGGGGCGGGCGGCCCGTCACCACCTCGTGCAGCACGGCGCCCAGGAGGTACACGTCGGTGCGCGCCGAGATGACGCCGCCCTCGCCCAGCATCTCCGGGGCCATGTACGCCGGCGTGCCGGCGAGCTGCGCCGAAGGGCCGGGCTCCGTGGCGATGCCCCAGTCCACCAGGTAGACCTCGCCGAAGGCGCCGACCATGACGTTGTCGGGCTTCAGGTCGCGGTGCACCACGCCGCGCGAGTGCGCGAAGTGCAGCGCGTTGCACACCTGGATGACGATGCGCACGTGGGCCTCGAGCGGCGAGCGCCCGGGGGCCACGGCGGCGAGGGCCTCGGCGTCGTCGAGCAGCCGCGCCCAGGTGCGGCCCTCGATGCGCTTCATCACCAGCGCGGGCTGCCCGTCGGCGCGGCGGGTGAGCGCGTACACCGGGAGGATGCCGGGGTGCTCGAGGGCGCCGGTGAGCCACGCCTCCGAGAGGAGCGCCTCGACGTCCTCCTCGCGGGCGACGCCGGGCTTGAGCGTCTTCACCGCCACCTGGCGATCGAGCGCGACCTGGCGGGCCAGCATCACCACGCCCATGCCACCCTGCCCCAGCACGCCCTCCTCCACGAGGGCGTTGACGTCGGCGAGGCCGCGCAGCACCTCGAGGGCGCGCTTGCCCCGGCCGCGCGTGCTGGAGGGCGTCACCGTGGCGCGCGGGCTGCGCACCATGGTGGGGTCGCTGCCCGCGAGGGTGCGCGCCAACGTCGCGGCGCGCCCCTCGTGCTCCGTCGTCGCCTGGAGGAGCCCGTCGCGGCTCACGGCGTGCTGAAGGCGAAGCGGTACTCGGCCGCGAGGAAGTTTCCGGCCTTGTCGCGTGCGCCCGTGCCGACGCGCACCGTGACGGTGCCCGCCGTCCAGCCGAGGGGCGGCGTGCAGGTGGCCACGGTGTCGGAGAGCGACCAGACCCAGGCGCAGGAGAAGAGCGAGTTGGAGAGCGTGATGGCGCTCTGCGTGGCCGCCGTCGCCATCGGCTCGCTGAAGGTGAGGCGCAGCGGCGCCGACGCGGGCACGCTGGTGGCGCCGTTCACCGGCGAGGTGCTGACGACGGTGGGCGGCGTGGTGTCGCGCACGATGGCGGTGGTGAAGGTGAACCCGGCGTCGGCGGCGAGCGCGTTGTTCGAGGGGTCGCGGCCCGCCACGCGCACGGCGTAGGTGGTGGCGGCGGCCCAGTCGGCGCCGGGCGTGCCGAAGGTGACGGTGCGGTTCGCGTTGCCCCACGTCGGCAGGCCGAGCGCGACGACGGGCGTGGTGGCGACGCTGACGGAGGAGGTGGCCATGGCCTCGCTGAAGGTGAGCGAGAGCCGCGTGCCGGTGCCCACCCCGGTGGCCCCGGCGTCGGGCGTGGAGGCGAGCAGCCGCGGCGGCGTCGTGTCGGCGGCGGTGCTGGTGGTGAAGGCCAGGCCCGCGTCGGCGGCGAGCGCGTTGCCCGCGAGGTCCTGGCCGGTGAGGGCCACGGTGTACGCAGTGCCCGCGCTCCACGGCGAGGCGGGCGCGGCGAAGGTGACGGTGCGGTCGCCGTTGGTCCAGGTGCCCGGCCCCTGCGCCACGGGCGGCGTCGTCGCCACCACGACGCTCCCGGTGGCCATCGCCTCGTTGAAGGTGAGGCGCAGCCGCGTGCTGGTGGCGACCGTGGTGGCGCCAGCGGCCGGCGTGGAGGACTCGAGCTCGGGCGCGGTGGTGTCGGGCGCGGCGCCGGTGGAGAAGGTGAAGCTGTGCGGCTGGGCGAGGGCGTTGCCGGCCTCGTCGGCGCCGTTGACGCTGGCCACGTAGGTGGTGCTCAAGGCCAGCACGGCCTGCGGCGTCCAGGTGGCGAGCGAGCCCTCGGCGTTCCACGTGGGCGCGCCCAGCTGCACCGCCGGCGCGACGGCGAGCGTGACGCTGGCGGGGTTCATCGGCTCGGTGAAGAGCACCTGCAGCACCGTGCTGTTCTGGATGCCCGTCATGTGGTCCGAGGGCACCGTGGCCAGCACCTCGGGCGGCGTGGTGTCGGGCCCCTCGCCGCCGCCGGCCCCGCCGCCCTGGGCGCTCCCGCCGCCACCGCCCGTCGTGCCGCCGCCGGTGCCCGCGTCGTCCACCGGGGGCGCGGCGCTGCAGCCGACGAGGAGCGCGAGGCTCGCACCGAGAATGACGCGCTGCATGGGGCACCTCCTGTGGGGGAACGAGGCAGCGTAGCCTGCCCGGGCGCGACGTCTACGCGGTCGGCGGTTCCCTTTGCACTCCCCGGGGCGCTCGGGTGTGGTGCAGGCATGCCTGGTCGATTGCTCGTCGCTTCGTGTGTGCTGGTGCTGGCCGGGTGCCCCGCCCCGTCGGGGTCGCCGGGCGAGAAGGGCGAGCCCGGAGCCGCGGGGCCGGTGGGGCCGAAGGGTGATCCAGGAGACCCCGGCGCGACGGGAGCCACGGGCCCGGAAGGGGTAACCGGGCCACAGGGTCCCTCGGGGCCAGCTGGTCCGCAGGGAGCGCAAGGCCCTCAAGGGCTCCAGGGCCCCGCGGGGCAGGTCATCGTGGTCGACGGCGGCGTGGTGACGGGGCCCGCTGGAGCCTCAGTCCTCGTCACGCCCATCGCCGCCGGGGGCGCGCCCTGCCCCACGGGAGGCGTGCGGGTGACGCAGCTCGCCGACGGCGGCATCTCCAACGTGTGCAACGGCGCCGTGGGGCCACAGGGCCCCGCGGGCTTCTCGCTCTCGGCCACGGCGCTCCCGGCGCTGAGCGCGCAGTGCGCGACGGGCGGTGTGCTGGTCGGCCTGCCCGATGGCGGCGCGCTGCCCGTGTGCAACGGCGCGCAGGGCGTCGCGGGGCCGCAGGGGCTCACCGGCGCGACGGGGGCCGAGGGCCCTCGAGGACTCACGGGCGCGACCGGCGCCGCGGGCCCTGCTGGGCCTGCTGGGGCTCCGGGCGCCCAGGGACTCACGGGCGCCACGGGCGCGACCGGTCCCGCGGGCCCGGCCGGGCCGAGCGGCCCCGCGGGCGCGGTGCTCTACCTCGACGGCGGCGTGGTGCTGGCGCCGGGAGCCTCGATGGAGTTCGCCGGCTTCACGGCGACGCTCTACACCGGCGCCCTCGGCGGCTACCCGGGCGCGAACGCGAAGTGCGCCGCGGAGTTCCCCGGCGCGCACTTCTGCACCATGGCCGACTTCGACGACGCGAACCCGACGGTGGCGCCGGGCGGCTCCGGCGCCTGGGTGGACTACAACCGCAGCACGACGAGCGGCCAGCGCGACCACACGAGCTGCCAGGTGTCGGGCGCGTGGAACTGGGGCAACACCGGCGCCTCCGGGCGGAGCATGAACCCGGTGGGCTACCCAACCTCGGCGGTCTGCAACGAGCAGAAGCCGCTCGCCTGCTGCCGGCAGGTGTCCCGCGTGGTGTTCCGCGGCTACACCTCGATGACCTACACCGGCCTGCTCGGCGGCTACCCCGGGGCGAACGCGAAGTGCGCGGCCCAGTTCGCCGGCAGCTTCTTCTGCACCATGGCCGAGTACGACCTCGCGAACCCCACCAGCGCCCCGGGCGGCGCCGGCGCGTGGGTGGACTACAACCGGAGCGCGACGAGCACCCAGCGCGACCACACGAGCTGCCAGGTGTCGGGCGCGTGGAACTGGGGCAGCACCGGCGCCTCGGGGCGCAGCATGAACCCGGTGGGCTACCCGACCTCCGCGGCCTGCAACGAGGTCAAGCCGCTCGCCTGCTGCGGCCGCCGCTGAGCCATGGCGCCGGGCGCGCGGCCCGGCTAACTGCACCGCGCCCCGTGTCGCCGCCGCTGTCGGTCCGCTCCGCTCACGCCCTCATGCACCTGACGGTGCTGGTGTGGGGCTTCACGGCCATCCTGGGGCGGCTCATCTCGCTCGGCGCGCTGGCGCTCGTCTGGTACCGGCTGGCCATCGTGGTGCTGGTGATGGGGCCCCTCATCGCGGGGCGCCGCCTGGGCTTCGCGGTGCCGGCGGCGACGCTGCGCGCCTTCGCCGGGGTGGGCGCCCTCGTGGCGCTGCACTGGCTCCTCTTCTACGGCTGCATCAAGTACGCGGGCGTGGCGGTGGCGGTGCTGTGCCTGTCGACGGTGACCTTCTTCACCGCGCTCCTCGAGCCCCTCGTGTTCCGCCGAAGGCCCTCGCGCGGAGAGCTGCTCCTGGGCGCCCTGGTGATGGGGGGCGTCAGCCTGCTGGTGAGGGTCGAGACCGACACCGACGCGCTGGGCCTCGCCATGGGCCTGGGCAGCGCGCTCTTCTCGGCCGCCTTCGGGGTGCTCAACGGCCGGCTGGCCCAGGGCACGCGCGGCGAGGTGGTGACCTTCTGGGAGCTCCTCTTCGCCTTCGCCGTCGTCAGCCTCTTCTTCCTCGCGCGCCCGGCGGACTTCGTGGCGCCGTGGACGCTGGGCCTGGGCGACGCGGCGTGGCTGCTCGTGCTGGGCGTCGGGTGCACGGTGCTGCCGTGGCTGTGGAGCCTGCGCGTGCTGCGGACGCTGCCCCCCTACGCGCTGGCGCTCGCGGTGACGCTGGAGACGGTCTACTCCCTGGCCCTGGCGTACTGGCTCTTCCCCCACGCGGAGCAGCTCACCTGGCGCTTCTACGTGGGCGGCGGGGTGCTCGTCGGGCTGGTGGCCTTCAACACCTGGCTCAAGCGGCCGCGCGCGGCGCCAGCGGTGGCCTGACGAAACCGGTCCTGTCAGGCTCGAGCCCCCATGAGCGCACCGACCGCGACGCCCGAGGTGAACGTCGAGATCCTCAAGCTGCTGCTCCAGGCCGCGTGGGCCAACGACACGCTGGAGCCTTCGGAGCGGGAGGCCGTGGTGAAGCTGGGCAACGACTGGAAGGTGGCGCCGGACACGCTCCTGTGGCTGTTGCGGCACCTCGACCAGGGCAAGCCCTTGCCCCAGCCCAACCTGGGGCTGCTCCGGGCGCACCGCGACGCGACGCTCCACGCGGCGGAGACCTTCGTCGGCGTGGACGGCGTGGTGGACGACGCCGAGAAGGACTTCCTCACCACCGTGGGCCAGCTCCTCGGCGACTGAAGGTCAGGGGACCGCGTCGGTCATCGGCTCCACGGTGCCGGTGCTGGTGCTGTGCGTCGTCAGCGTCGGCGCGCCCAGGTAGCGCACGCTCCCGCGGCCGGTGAGGGTGACGCCCAGCGCGTCGGTCACCCACAGCCAGGCGTTGCCGCTGCCGGCGTGGGTGACGCCGGCCGTCGTGCTCTCGAGGCCCAGGGCGGTGACGCTGCCGCTGCTCTTCATGCGCAGCTCGTGGTGCCCGACCCGGCCGGCGTCCACGCGCACGTCGCCGGGGCCACGAATGGTCGTCTCGAGGCGGGCGGCCTCCAGCTTCGCCACGCGGATGCTGCCGGCGCTGGCGATCTCGAGCGAGAAGTCGGCGGCGGTGAGGGTCGGCGCTGTGATGCTGCCGGCGCTGACGGTGGCCAGGCCGCGTAGCGCGGGCACGGTGAGGACCAGGCGCATCGGCCGCGTCGGCGTGAGCGTGACGTCGGGCGCCACCCCGAGGGTCAGCACCCCGTCCTTCACCTCGGCGGTCACGTACGGCAGGAGGTTCTCCTCGCCCTCGAGCCGCAGCGCCGACGGCGAGCCCACCACCACCTCCAGTGCTGCGGGGAGGGCGAGGCGCACGGCGAAGGCGCCCTCCACCTCGCGGTCGGCGACGGCGAGCGAGCCATCGCCGACGATGTTTGGCGGGGGCTCACACCCGAGGACCAGGGTGACGAGGGCCAACGCGAGAAGTGCGCGCATACGGTGCCTCCGCGACGAGGGGTGCATCGCCGGTGCCCGCGGGAGGGCCGTGGATCCGCGGGGCTCCGGAGCGGCGCCGACGCAACGCCTGCGCCGGCACCCTACGCCATCTGAGGAGGGGACAGCGGGCTGGCCAGCACGGCGGGCCTCGCTCAAGGCGCCCGCGAGCCAGGCGCGCGTGAAGGCGGCGGCGGGTGGCTGCGCTGCTCGCACGCCCACCGGCCGTCCACGCACGCGCACGCAGCGCTGGAGGTGCACGCCTGGTACCGGCACGCCGCGCCGCCCTCGCACGGCGCGCCCGACGACGGCACCTCCTCGGGGCAGTCGCCCGGCTTCGGCGTCGGCCGACAGCGCCACGTCATCGTGGGTCGCGGCTCGTCGCGGGGCGCCATGCCGCTGCAGGCCGGCTCGCGCTCGTGCTGGGCGCACAGGCAGTGGCCCTCGGGCCAGCCGCACCGCTTCGGCGAGGTCTTGCCGGGGGCGCCGCAGAGGGCGCCCGGCGTCACCTCCGCGAAGGCGTCGGGGCAGCTCACCGTCGTGGGAGCCTCCAGGCAGGGCAGCGCCGACGTCGTCGTGCCGCAGAGATGGAGACTGCGGCCCTTCTTCGCGCTCGCCGGCCTGACGGCCCCGGGCGCGCTCGCGCTGGGCGGGGGCGCTTCGACGCGGGGCGCCGCGCAGGCGGACAGCACCGCCAGCCAGAGCAGGGCGCGCATCGCGCCGGTGTACCGCACCCGCGCGCCACGCGCTGCCCGGGTGGCCCTGATGATGAGGCTCGACGACGCGCCTGGGTGTTCGAGGGTATGAGGGCCCATGCACCGAAACACCGTCCGCGTCGCGACCCTGCAGTACCTCATTCGCCCGGTGGCCGACGTCGCCGCCTTCTCGGCGCAGGTGACGGGCCTGGTGGAGACGGCCGCGGACTACGGCGTGCAGCTGCTGGTCTTCCCCGAGTACTTCACGCTGCAGCTGCTGACGCTGGGCGACGTGCAGCGCCCGATGTCGGAGCAGGTCCGCGCGCTCGCCGGGCGCACGCCGCTGGTGCGCGAGCTGTTGCGCGGCCTGGCCCAGAAGCACGGGCTCTACATCGTGGGCGGCACCATGCTGGTGGAGGAGCCGACGACGCAGCACTTGCAGAACACGAGCTACCTCTTCGCGCCCGACGGCTCGGCGGCGTCGCAGCCCAAGCTGCACCTCACGCGCTTCGAGCGGGAGGAGTGGAGCCTCGAGGGCAGCGACACGCTGACGACCTTCGACACCGAGCTGGGCCGGGTGGGCATCGCCATCTGCTACGACGTGGAGTTCCCCGACGTGGCCCGCGAGCACGCGCGGCAGGGCACGCAGATCCTCGTGGTGCCCAGCTGCACCGACGACCGCCAGGCCTACCTGCGGGTGCGCCTGTGCGCCCACGCGCGCGCCATCGAGAACCAGCTCTACGTGGTGGTGGCCTCGACGGTGGGGAGCCTGCCGCAGGTGCCCGCGGTGGCGCTCAACTACGGGCAGGCGGCCATCCTCACGCCCAGCGACTTCCGCTTCAGCCGCGACGGCATCGCGGCCGAGGGCATCCCCAACCAGGAGGCGATGGTCATCGCCGACGTGGACCTCGACGCCCTGGCCGAGGCGCGCGGCAACGGCACGGTGCTGCCGCTCATCGACTCCGAGCGCCGCCGCGGGCGGCCCTTCGCCGCCGGCGTCGAGCACGTCGGCCGGGCGCCCGACGACGAGGTCACCATTCGCCACACGCGGCCGACTGACTTCGACGCCATCATCGAGCTGTGCGAGCGGGTGTACCCGGGCTCCCCACCCTGGAGCCGGGCGCAGCTCGCCTCGCACCTCGACGTGTTCCCCGAGGGGCAGCTCGTGGCGGTGCTGCGCTCCGGCAGCGTGGTGGGCATGGCCGCGAGCCTCATCGTGTGGTGGGACGACTACGACTCCGACACGAGCTGGCGCGACTTCACGGCCGGGGGCACCTTCACCAACCACGACCCCGAGAAGGGGCGCACGCTCTACGGCGCGGAGATCATGGTCGACCCCGGGTTCCAGGGCCGTGGGCTGGGCAAGCAGCTCTACCTGGCGCGGCTCGACCTCGCGGTGCGGCTGCGACTCTTGCGCATTCGCGCCGGCGCCCGGCTGCGCGGCTACAGCGCCCACGCCGAGCGCCTGAGCGCCGAGGCCTACGTGTCGAAGGTGACGCAGGGCGAGCTGGTGGACCCGACGCTGACCTTCCAGCTCCGGCGCGGCTTCCGCGTGCTGCGGGTGGTGCCCGGGTACCTCAAGCACGACCCCGAGAGCCTGGGCTACGCGGCCCTCATCGAGTGGCTCAACCCCGCCATCGCCACGCCGGCCGACTACGCCGCGCAGCCCGAGCGCTTCCGCCCCGGGCGCCCGCCGGCGGCGACCTGAGGCGCGCGCGTCACTCGTCTTCGGGCGGCACGTCGCGCTCGGCGCACCCGGCCTCGTCGCCCAGCCGGCACGCGCGCGCGAAGGCCTTCTCGGCGCGCGCGTGGTCGTTGCGCGAGCGCAGCACGCGGCCCAGGTTGGCGCAGGCCGCGCCGTTCTTGTCGCGGCAGGCGCCGTTCCACGCGGCCATCGCGCGCTCGAGGTCCTTCTTCACGCCGCGGCCCTCGAAGGCGGCGATGCCCAGCAGGTTGCAGCCCGAGGCCGAGCCGCCGGTGCAGGCCTTCTCGAAGAGGCCCGCGGCCTTCGCGTCGTCCTTCTTCCCCAGCTCGCCCTGCCACCAGAGGCTCCCCAGGGTGCCGCAGCCGAAGGCGTCGCCGCCGGCGCAGGCCTTCTCGGCGAAGGCGGCGGCCTTCTTCACGTCGCGCGGCATGCCCTCGCCGTCCCACGCGAAGCTGGCAAGGTTGGAGCAGCCCAGCGCGTCGCCGCCGTCGCAGGCGCGGGTGAAGAGGACGAGGGCCTGCTTCACCGCCGCCGCGTCACGGGAGCGCTCGATGAGGCGGAAGGCCTGCTTGGCGCACCCGCGGAGCACCCCCGCCTCGCAGGCGGTGGCGTAGCGGCGCGCGGCCTCGGCGCGGCAGCCGGCCTGGGCGGCGAGCGCGTCGCCAGCGGCGAGGCACCCGGTGGGCGACTTCTTGTCGCAGGGGCCCAGCTTCGCGGCGGCGGCGCTGGCCGCGGGCGGGCACGGCGGCTCGGCGGCGAGCACCGGGCGCGCGGCGAGCAGCAGCAGGGCGAGGAGGAGGCGCATGCGCCGGAGCCTCGCACACCCTCGCGGCGTGAGGGCTCGCCGATGCGCGCCTGGCCGCTGCTTCGTGAAGACTCATCGGCGGGCGGCGCAGGTCTGCTACGCCGCCTTGCCATGATTCGTGTGCGGGTGCTCGACGGAGAGACGCTGCTCGACGGGGACGAGGCGCTGCTCGACCACGCGGGCCCGAAGTGGATCGACGTGCTCGAGCCGACGGAGGAGCTCCTGGCGCGCCTGGGCCAGCGCTTCGGGCTGCACAAGCTGGCCCTCGAGGACTGCATGCACCTCGACCAGCGGCCCAAGCTCGAGGACTACGCCACGCACCAGTTCCTCGTGCTGCAGGGCTTCTCGTGCGGCGCGGACTCCATCGCCGACATCACGCTGCACGAGGTGCACTTCTTCCTCGGCAAGGACTGGCTGGTGACGGTGCACGAGAAGGGCCACGACGCCCGCGACCTGGCGCACAAGCGCCTCGACGCCGACGCGAAGGCCACCCTGGGCCGCGGCGTGGACTTCGTCGCCTACCTCGTGGCCGACGCACTGGTCGACCGCAACTTCCCGCTGCTGGACCGCCTGGTCGACGCGCTGGAGGACCTGGAGGAGCGCATCTTCGACGGACCGCCGGACCAGGCCCTCATCCAGCAGGCCTTCGAGCTGCGGCGCACGCTGGTGATGCTGCGCCGCACGCTCTCACCGCAGCGCGACGTGATGGCGATGCTGGCGCGGCCGGGGCTGCCGCAGGTGCAGGAGCGCACGACGCTCTACTTCCGTGACGTGTACGACCACCTCGTGCGCATCTCGGAGCAGCTCGAGGCGACGCGCGACCTGGTGGGCAACGTCATCGAGGCCTACCACTCGGCCGTCGCGCACCGGACCAACGACATCTCGAAGCAGCTCACCATCTTCGCCGCGCTGTTCCTGCCGCTGTCCTTCATCGTCGGCTTCTTCGGCCAGAACTTCGAGGTGCTGAGCGGCCCGGGCTTCCTGTGGGCGATGCTGGGGCTGATGGTGGCGGTGCCCGCAGGCATGGGCTGGTGGTTTCGACACAAGCGCTGGCTCTGACGCGCCCGTCAGCCCAGCCGCGCCGCCAGCACCTGCGCCACGCCCTCGGGCGCCTCCACGTGCACCCAGTGGCCGGCGTCGAGGAGGTCCACCGTGACGTGGCCGCCCGACGACGACTCGAGGCCCTGCGCGCGCACGCGGTCGTGGTGCTCGTAGACGCGCGACTTCGTGCCGATGACGAGGTGCACCGCGGGGCCCGCGGGCGTGGCGGCGGCGCTCTCCACCAGCGGCCAGAGGTCCACCTCGAAGTAGTCGTCGAGGAGCGCGGCGACGCGCGTGAGGTCGAGGCGCACCACGAAGCCTTCGTCGGTGCGCGCGAGGTTCATGGCCAGCCACTGGGCCAGCGCGCGCGCATGCCCACGGCGCTCGACCTCCGCGATGAAGGCGTCGCGGTCGGGCCAGGGGCCGAGGAGCTCGCCCAGCATCGACAGCACGCGCACCGTCGCCTCGCTGCCGCGCGCGTCGAGCCGCGGCCCCGGCGCCGAGTCGAGGGTGAGCACGTGCCGCAGCGTCGGCACCTCGGGCGCGAGGGCGAGGGCCACCTTGCCGCCGAAGGAGTGCCCCACCACGGCGGTGAGGGGGAGCCCCGTGCCGGCCGCCGTCTCGGCGACGTCGCGGGCGGCCTGGGCCACGGTGTCGGCCCCCTGGGCGCCCTGGCTCTCGCCGTGGGCGCGCAGGTCCATGAGCACCGCGAGGAAGCGCGGGGCGCCGGCGATGAAGCGGCGCGCGTGGCTGCGGAGGTTGCCGCCGCTGCCGAGGATGCCGTGGAGGAAGACGACGGCCTCGGTGGGCGTGGCGCCGGGGGCGCTGAAGGCCTCGTGGTGGAGCTTCATCGCGGCCTCGTCGGCGCGTGATGCCCCGCAGCAGCCCGGCAGGCGTGGAGCTTCAGCCGGTGTCGAAGGGGGCGCGGTGTGCAGAAGGTCTCGGGGAGCAGCTCCATGGCGGCCTCCGTCAGCGCTTGATGCCCAACAGCAGCCCGTCGGGCGTTGGAATGCACACCGTGTCGAAGTGCGCCCTGGCCTCCTCGTGGAAGCGGCGCATCGCGGCTCCGCGCGGCGTGTCCTCGAGGAGGTCGCCGAAGAGGAAGGCGTTGTCGCCCAGCAGCAGCCCTCCCGGCCGCAGGTGCTGCGCGGCCCAGCGGCCGTAGAGGTCGTACGACTCCTTGTCGGCGTCGATGAAGACACCGCAGAAGGGCCCGTGCGCCTCGAGCGTGGGCAGCACCTCGACGCCGCGCCCGACGTGCACGGTGATGCGGGCGGTCTCCCCGGCCTCGGCGATGACCTGCCGGGCGACCTCGGCGTGGCGCGCGTCGGACTCGATGGTGTGCACGTGCCCGTCGGGCGGCAGGGCGCGCGCCAGGCGCAGCGCGGAGTACCCAGCGAGCGTGCCGACCTCGACGACGCGCCTGGCGCCCGCGAGGCGGAGCAGCAGCTCCGTCAGCTTCGCCTCCGAGGGGGCGAGCTGGATGGGCGGCATCTCGTGCTTCGCCGGCGCGTCGAAGGCCTGCTGCAGCGCCGCGTCGTGCGGCGCGTGGCACTGCGTGGTCCAGTCGAGGAGCGCTCGGGTGAAGTAGACGAGGCCCGCGCGAGAGTCGGTGTCAGCCATGGGGTGGGTGTAACCCAGGCCGCCCCGCCGCGCGGACCGATGCGTGAAGCCCTCCCCTTGACGCGGGGGGGGGTGTTTTGCAAGTCTGTTGCATCTGTTTCCGGATGCCATCAGCGCCGCTCGGTCGTCCTCCCGGCGCCTCGCCGCGCTGGGCCTGATCTGCCTCCTCGGCGGGGCGGCGCTCGCGAGCGAAGTCCACCTCTTCGCCGTGCGCCACGTGCAGTGCGTGACGCACGGCGACTGGATGCACGCGGGCGAGCCCGGCCCGGCCGCCAGCCCGCAGGCCGGGGGCGACGTGGTGCGCGGCGCGCCGTCGGAAGGGGTGCACCAACACGAGCACGGCGACCTGGCCCTCCTCGGGCACGCGGGGGCAGTGCTCGTGCCGGGCCTCGAGCTGGCAGCCCCGCCCGCAGCGCCCGCTGCTCCCGCGGTAGCCGCAGGCCGCCTCCCCTGCAGCACCCGCCTCTACGCGCTCGCGCCCAAGTCTTCGCCGCCGAGGACCTGACGACCCCCTCCCGTCGTCGTCGTCCTCCCCTCGACGCCCTTCGGGGCGCCTGCCCTGGCCCATGACTCCTCACGCTCACGGCGCGCCCTGCGCCTGCACGCACCACCACGCTCCTCCCTCCCGCCTCACCTTCGCCTCGCTGCTCCCCGCGGTCAGCTGCGTGGTGTGCCCGGCCTGCCTGGCCCTGTGGAAGCCGCTGCTGTCGGTGATGGGCGTCACCCTCGCCTTCAGCGAACGCCAGCACGCCTGGCTCCTCTACGGCTCGCTCTCGGTCGCGCTGGCCGTCGCCGCGTGGGACGTGAGACGCGCGCGCGCGTGGCTGCCGTTCTGGCTCACGGCCTTCGGCGCCGCGTTGATGCTCGTCAGCCACCTTGCGGGTGACGTCGCGCCGCTCGAGTGGACCGGCGTGCTGGTGATGGTCGCCTCGGTCCCCGCGCGCATGGCGCTCCGGGCGAAGGTCAACCCCGCAGCGGCGGCCTGACGACTGACCATGTTCGACCAACGCACCCTCACGCGCCTCGAGAAGGTCGTCGACCTGCAGATGTGGGCCTTCGGCTGTGACGCCCGCTGCCCCGACGGGAGCCTCTTCGCCGCGCGCGGCATGCAGCGCACCCCGCCCCCGGCCGGCTCGGCGCTGTCCTCGACCTGGTCGGAGACCTGGAACGGCGCGGTGGTCGAGCTGAGCACCCTGGGCATCAGGCTGCGCCGCGGCGCCGAGGAGGTGCTGCTTGAGCGCGGGCCGCTGGGGCCGCAGCTCCAGCACGCGCCGCGGGAGCTGGTCGCGCTCGCCGCGCGGTGGGTCCTCGACTGGGAGGCGTGGGTCGACGCGCGGCGAGGTGCCGGCTGGCGCGACGAGACGCTCCGCGCCCGCCGCCGCCCGGCGCCCTTCGACAGCGCGGCGCTCCGCGACGAGTGGAGCGGGTTGGCCGCGACCTGACCGGCGGCGCCCCGGCCGCTACGGCGTCGCGAGCGTCCGCGCCAGCATGCGCGCGGCGAGCCGCACCTCTTCGCTCTGGTCCACCCGCGCCCGCCGGTGCCCGCGCGCCGCGCCTACGTCGGCCAGCAGCGCCTGCGCCTCTGCCCGGCTCGCCGCGGCCGCCCGCAGCTCCACGTCCATGGTGCGCAGCGCGAGCGCGGTGAGCAGCATGGGGTCCTTCACGCTGTCCAGGCGCAGCTTCGCCGAGCCCATCGTCACGCGGGCGGCCTCCACCTGCCCCTGGGCCGCCTCCAGCGTGCCGCCGTAGGCGAGGAAGAGGCCCTCGTGGCGCAGGTCGCCCACGTCGGCCAGGAGCCCCAGCGCCTCGTCGAGCTGCCGCTTCGCCGCCTCGTATTCCCCACGCTCGAGCTGCACGTGCGCCAGCTTCCCGAGGAAGTAGCCCAGCAGCCGCACCTCCTTGATGGCCCGGCACCGCGTCACCGCGTCGCGGAGGAAGGCCGCCGCCAGCTCGGGCCGGTGCTGGTCCTGGAAGATGGTGCCCAGGGTGCCCAGTAGGCGGGCCTCGTTGAGCCGGTCGCCGCGCGCGCGCGCGATGGGCAGGGCCTCGTCGCAGTGCACGATGCCCTGGGCCGGCTCGTGGCGCGCGACGCGGGCGATGGCGAGGTAGGCCAGCGTCTCGACCAGGGCCGCCGCGTCGTCGGCCTCCACGGCGAGCCGGTGCGCCGCCTCGAGGCCCTCGAGCGCCTGGTCGAGGTGGCCCGACACGAAGCGCGCCACGCCCAGGTCGCAGGTGATGCGCGCCGTGAGGGAGAGGTCGCGCGTGGTGCGCGCCACCACCAGCGCCTGCTCCAGGTCCTCCACGGCCTGGGCGAGGCGGCCGCGCACGCGCCACGCGTTGCCCCGCTGCTGGAGCCCCGTGGCCAGCGTCGCCGTGTCCACCCCCACGGCGCGGCCCACGCGCAGCGCCTCGTCGAGGAGCGCGAGGTGCGAGGCGTAGGGGCCCTTGCGCAGCATCACCGGCTCGAGCACGTGCAGCGCCCGCAGCGCGGCGCTGGCGCTGTCGGGCGTCGGCGGCAGCGTGCCCAGCGCGCGCTCGAACACCTCGCCCAGGTTGTCGCGCTCGACGAAGAGCTCGGCCATGGCCGCCTCGGTCTGCGAGGTGCCCAGCTGCCCCAGGCACCCAGCCCCCAGGGCCAGGTAGTGCGCCGCGTGGCGCGCGCGGGCCGCCGTCACGCCGCCCGAAGCCTCGAGCTGCTCCGCGGCGAACTGGTGCACGCTCTCGAGCATCTTGAGGCGCAGCACGCCGGGCACCTCGGGGGCCACGAAGTACGCGACGAGCGACTTGCGGTGCAGCGCCATCACCACCTCGAGGCGCGGCGGGGCGACGGCGAAGCCCGTCAGGTCCATCACCTCCACGGCGCTCTCCGGGGTGAAGCCGCCGCGGAACACCGAGAGCTGCGCGAGCGCCGCCTGCTCCACGGGCGAGAGCAGCTGCCAGCTCCAGTCGATGGTGTTCCACAGCGTGGCCTGGCGGCCCCGGGCGACGTCGAGCTCGCCCAGGGCGGCGAGGCGGCCGGCGAGGCGCTCGAGGAGCTGCTGCGGCGTCGAGCCGGGCAACTGCGCGGCGGCCAGCTCGATGGCCAGGGCGTGGCCCTCGAGGCGCTCGCAGATGGCGGCGATGGTGGGCAGCTCGCCCTGCGCCGGCGCGACGCCCGCGGCCTGGGCGCGGGCCACGAAGAGCTGCACGGCCTCTGAAGATGGCCCGCCGGAGAGCGGCAGGGGGCTGAGCCGGTACACCGTCTCGCCCTCGAGCCGCAGCGGCTCGCGGCTGGTGACGAGGAAGGTGACGTCGGGGGCGGCGTCGAGCCAGCGGCCGAGGGTGCGGGGCGCGGCGTCGGCCACCTGCTCGAAGTTGTCGAGCACCACCAGGGCCCGGCCCAGCGCGCGGAAGGTGCGGCCGGCGTGCGTGACGGAGTCGGCCCGCCCCGCGGCCAGCGGCACGTCGACCTCGAGGGCACGGGCGACGGCCTGGCACACCTCGTCGGCGCTGCGGGCGTCGGCGAGGTCGACGAACCACGCGCCGCCGGCCTTCGCCCAGGCCTCGCGCTGCCGCCAGGCGAGCTCCGACACCAGGCGCGTCTTGCCCATGCCGCCGAAGCCCACGACGGTGACGAGGCGCGCGGCGCCGTCGAGGTGGAGCTCGAGCGCGGCGAGGTCCGCCTCGCGGCCGACGAAGACGCCGGGCGGCGGCACGAGGTTGCTGCGCCGGTGCTCCGGGCGCTCGGCGAGGAAGTCGGACACCGCCGAGAGGAAGTCGTCCTCCTTCGGCAGGGGAGGCCGCTTGCGGCCGGGCTTCGTGGTGTGCTCCGCGCGGGCGGCGGGGGCCGGCAGCACCACCCGCGGCTTCGTGGGCACCTGCGCCGGGCCGCCGCCTGCGCCGGGGCTCGCCGGGTCGGGGAAGAGCGACTGGAGCGCGGCGGCCACCTTCGCGGTGGAGTGCGGCACCTTCGCCTCGTCGAGCCAGGCCTCGAGCGCGTCGGCGGCCGCGGCGCAGTCGGCGTAGCGGGCGTCGCGCGAGTCGGCCAGCATGCGCAGCACCACCGCCTCCACGCCCTCGGGCACGCCTGCGCGCACCGACGACGGGGTGGGCACGCGATGCTCGAGCACGGCGCGCAGCACCTCGGCGTCCGACGGGCGCTGGAAGAGGCGCTGCCCGGTGAGGAGCTCCCAGGCCACGATGCCCAGGGCGAACTGGTCGGCGCGCCCGTCGAGGGGCACGCCCTCGAGCTGCTCCGGCGAGAGGTAGGCGATCTTCCCCTTCAGCACGCCCGACTCGGTCTTCGAGCCGCGGCTGGCGGCGTGGGCGATGCCGAAGTCGAGCACCTTGGTGACGCCGTCCCACGTGACGTAGAGGTTCTGCGGCGAGACGTCGCGGTGGACGATCTGCAGCGCCCGCCCCTCGAGGTCGCGCTTGGTGTGCGCCGCGTGCAGCCCCCGGGCGGCGTCGATGAGGCAGTGCAGCGCCACGCCCAGGTCCAGCGGCGCGCCGCGCGCGTGCGCCTCGTGGAACACGGCGGCGAGGTCGCGGCCGCGCAGGTACTCCATGGACATGAAGTACTGCCCGTCGGCGAGGCCGGCGTCGAAGACGGTGACGAGGTTGGGGTGCGAGAGGTCGGCGGCCACGCGCGCCTCGTCGAGGAACATGCGCACGAACTCGGGGTTCTCGGCCTGGTGCGGGAGGATGCGCTTGAGCACCACCAGCTTCTCGAAGCCCTCGATGCCGTGCTGCCGCGCCAGGAACACCTCGGCCATGCCGCCCGCGGCGAGCTTCTGCAGGAGCGTGTAGCGGCCGGCGAAGGAGGCCATGCGCGTCAGATGGCCGACGGCCCGCGCTCACCGGTGCGGATGCGCACCACCTGCTCCACGGGCAGCACGAAGACCTTGCCGTCGCCGACCGCGCCGCCCCCCTCGCTCCGCGCGCTGGCGACGACGGCCTCGAGGGTCTTCTCGACGTAGGCCTCGTTGACGCACACGGTGACGCGCGACTTCTGCACCTTCGCCTGCCGCACCTTCTGGCCGCGGAAGAGCTCCACCTCGCCCTCCTGGCGCCCGTGCCCGTCCACCGTGTCCACGGTGATGCGGTAGTGGTCTCCTTCGTCGAGGACGGCCTTGAGCGCGGTCTCGACGGCCTCGAGGGCCTCGGGGCGGATGATGGCGACGATCATCTTCATGGGGGCGCGACTGTAGCCGCCGGCGGCGGCGACACCCAGCGCGGCGCGCTCAGGCCGGGTCGAGCTCGACGCCGGCGTAGACCGCGTCGACGGCGAGCTGCAGGCGCGGCTCGCGGAGCTCGACCAGGGTGCCCGCGCGGAACTCGAGCTCCTCCCAACCGGAGGCCGTGCGCTGGACGACGGTGATGAGCCGCTGCCGGTGTGAGACGAAGAGCACGGCGCGCAGCGAGGGGAGCTGCTGGTAGTGCCCCAGCTTGTTGCCGCGGTCGTAGTCCTCGGTCGAGCGGCTCGTGACCTCCACCAGCACCGTGGGGTTCACCAGGGCGTTGGCGTCGCGGGCCGAGAACTCCCGCTCGCCACAGACCACCGACACGTCGGGGAAGGTCGAGAGGTCCGAGGCCTCGACGCGCACCTTGAGGTCCGAGCTGAAGACGCGGCACGAGCCCAACAGCGCGCTACCGACCAGGCGAACCACCGCGGCCGCCAGCTCGGCGTGGGCGGGCGTGCCCCCCGCCATGGCGTAGAGTTCGCCGTCGCAGAACTCGAGCTTCACCTCCGACAGCTCGAGCGCGCGGAGGTAGTCCTCGTAGGAGTAGTGGAGCCGCCGCGCCGTGGTCATCGGCGCCGACTCTACCCTCACTCGGTCGCCGGCGGCGCCAGCACGTCGGCCACCTGGCAAGCCCCAGCCCGGCACGAGAACCCCGGCGGGCACGTCGCGTCGCCCTCACACGCCGGCAGGCACACGCTGCGGCGCGGCTGGGGCACGCACACGCTCCCCTCGGGGCAGGGGAAGTCGTCGCGGCACTCGCGCGTGCAGATCTCCGCCCGCGCGCAGTAGCCCTCGGGCAACGGGTCGCACTGCTCGTGCTTGCGACACGCCTGGCCCGGCGAGCCCGGCGCGGGGCAGCCGAGCCACGAGAGGGCCAGGAGGAGCCCCAGCCACCTCATTCCTGCGGCCCCTGGTCGCGGTTGCCCTTGAACGGCGAGGGCCCGTAGGGGTCGTAGTCGCAGCCGCCGTCGAGGCACCCGTCGCGCTGGCAGTATCCGTCCAGGCACACCAGGCGCTTGGTCTCCGGGCAGAAGCCGTCGTCGCTCTCTTCGATGAAGACGCCGCCGTCGGGGAGCCGCTGGCCCGGGAGCATCGTGTACCGGCAGCCGGCCTCGACGCGCACCCAGCACTCGCTCGTCTGCTGGCAGGCGCGCGTGCACACCTCGGCCGCCAGGGCGCAGGTGTAGCCGGCGGGGCAGTTCGCGTTGCGCGGGTCGCACGGGCCCCCGGCCGTCGAGGGGCAGGTGCTCACGCCGAGGCAGCCCGCCGCCACCGACACGAACGCCATGAAGAGGAGCCGCCGCACGCGCCTGCATCCTCCACGGAACCGGGTGGTGCGCAAGTCGCCCACCGTGTCTGGTGGTGTCGGCGCCACGTTCTCCGGCACACTCCGGCTTTGCCGCCGGGCTGGCGCGGTGAGAAAACTCGGGACAGGCCGACTCCCGGCGTAGACTTTTCGCCCTCACTGCAAGGGACACCCCATGAAACTCCGACTCGCGC
>CAYUZK010000035.1:4790-9085 GCA_964449625.1 uncultured Archangium sp. | reverse complement strand
GCCTGCACCGCGGCGACCGACTGCTGCAACGCCAACTGCGTCAACGGCACCTGCGGCGGCAGCGCCTGCGTCGCCACCGGCCAGGCGTGCCAGGCGGGCGCTGAGTGCTGCACCGGCGTGTGCAACGCCAACACGTGCGCCAGCATCCCCGGCGGCGGGGCGTGCAAGGTGCTCGGCGACAGCTGCGCGAGCAACGGCCAGTGCTGCTCGACGCTGTGCAAGTCAGGCGCCTGCGCGAAGGCCTACTACTGCCAGCCCAACGGCGATCGCTGCTCGGCCAACGCGGAGTGCTGCGGCCGGGCCTGCAGCGTCAACGACGGCGGCGTGGGCTACTGCCTCAACGTCACCGGCGGCGGCGGCGGCGGCTGCACGCAGGAAGGCAACCCCTGCAGCGGCGGCTCGGGCTGCTGCTCGCGCACCTGCTTCGACCCGGGCTCCGGCGCGACGGTGTGCCTCCCGGTGGGCGGCTGCCGACTCACGGGCACGGCCTGCAACGGCGAGGACGACTGCTGCGGCGGCGGCGTCAACCCCAACGGCTCGGTGCTGTGCATCGCTGGCCGCTGCGACAACGGCCAGTCGTGCAACGGCGTGGGCAACATCTGCGGCACCGCGACGCTCCCCGACGGCGGCACGGTGATGATCAACGCCTCGCAGAACTGCTGCAACGGCATGAAGGCGGTCTGCAAGCTCGACTCGTCGGGCGTGCCGCGCTGCTTCGGCGGCCAGTCGGGCAACTGCCCCAACGGCTACACCGGCGAGGCCGACTGCTGCATCGCCATCGGCGACGTGTGCCAGTTCCGCGACCAGTGCTGCAACGACGCGCTGTGCCTGCCGGGCAACGACGGCCTGCTGCGCTGCCAGGGCTCGAGCTGCGTGCCCACCGGCGGCACCTGCACCACCGACGCGAACTGCTGCAACGCCCTGTGCCTGGGCGGCGTGTGCCGGCCCTTCAGCGAGAACCCCGGCGACGGCGGCACCACGACCGACGGCGGCGTCGTCATTCTCCCCGACGGAGGGGAAGCCCTGCCCGACGGCGGCACGCTCTGCGCCCCCAACGGCAGCGGCTGCACCTTCTCGAATGACTGCTGCTCGCAGATCTGCACCAACGGGGTGTGCGGCACGCCCACCATGTGCCAGGGCACCGGGGCTTCCTGCACGGCCACGGGCGACTGCTGCAGCGGCCTGTCGTGCAGCATCCCCGCGGGGTCGAACGTGGGCACCTGCCAGGCGGCCAGCTGCGTGGGCGCCGGGCAGACCTGCTCCGCCGGCGGCACCTCGTGCTGCTCGGGGCTCTCCTGCCTCACGGCGACCTACGCCACCTGCGGCGCCGCGGGCCAGTGCACCTGCACCGTGGCCATCAACTAGTCAGGGACCCCAGAGCCCCGGCCGGGGCGTCGAAGGGTGGTCGCCCTCCCGCGCGGTGCGGGGGGTGCTAGGGTGGGGAACTTCGCATGGCAGAGCTCGAGTTCGTGATCAGCGAAGGCCCCCGAAAGGGCCAGGCCTTCCCCTTCCCCGGCGCCCACTTCTACGTGGGCTCTGGTCCCGGCTGTCACCTCAAGTTCGAGGACGGCCTCATGGAGCCCAAGCACGCGGAGGTGCTCGTCGACGGCACCGGCGTGCCGTGGATGCGCGACCTCACCGGCAAGGCGCAGATCTGGATCAACGGCGAGCCGACCGAGAAGGGGCCGCTGCAGCTGGGCGGCTTCGTGCGCATCGGCCAGCTCGAGCTCGTGGTGCGCGAGCGCGGCCGCGGCGGGCCCAGCGGCGTGAAGGCCACCCCGGCGCCAGCGAAGACGGGCGCGGCCACCGGCGCGAACGCGGGCATCGCGGGCACCGCCATCCGCCCCTCTCAGGCGCGGCAGGAGGCCGTCAGCGGCACCGCCATCCGCCCCTCTCAAGGTGGCAGCAACCAGCCCATGGAAGGCGGCGGCGGCACGTTCATTCGGCCCTCCCAGGCGCGGCAGGAGGCCGTCAGCGGCACGGCCATTCGCCGCAGCGACGCCAACCAGCCGGGGCTCGACGCGACGGCCAGGCGCCCCACTCCCTTCGCGCAGCCGGGCACGACCCCGGAGCGCGGGTCGCAGCCGGGCGGCGGGGGCTTGCGCAGCGCGGCCCTCGAGCCGGGCACCGTCATCGACGGCCGCTACCACATCATCGGCAAGCTGGCGGCCGGCGGCATGGGCGAGGTCTACCGGGCCGAGCACGTGGAGCTGGGCAAGGCGATGGCGCTCAAGGTGATGCTGCCGGAGCTGAGCCAGGACCCGGAGTTCGTCGCGCGCTTCAAGCGCGAGGCCATCGCCGCGGGGCGCATCGGGCAGCAGAACATCGTCGACATCAGCGACTTCGGCCGCACGCAAGACGGGCGCTTCTACTTCGTCATGGAGTTCCTCGACGGCCTCACCCTGGCGAGCACCACGCACCGCCAGGGCGCGCTGCCGGTGGAGCGCGCCGTCAACATCGCGCTGCAGGCCTGCCGGGCGCTCGCCGCCGCGCACGCGCAGAGCATCGTGCACCGCGACCTGAAGCCCGAGAACATCATGCTGCTCCAGCGGCCCGGGCAGCCCGACTTCGTGAAGGTGCTCGACTTCGGCGTGGCCAAGGTGGCGCACGGCCAGGGCGAAGGCGGCCACACCGCCGTGGGCATGGTGGTGGGCACGCCGCAGTACATGTCGCCCGAGCAGGCCAAGGCCGTGCCGGTCGACGCGCGCAGCGACATCTACTCGATGGGCCTCATCGTCTACGAGCTCGTCACCGGCCGCCCCACCTTCGAGGCCGAGACGCCCTCGATGCTGATGGTCAAGCACGTCACCGAGGCGCCGCCGCCCATGACGCCGGGGCCCCTGACCCAGGTGCCCGCGAGCCTCGAGCAGCTCATCTTCCAGATGCTGCAGAAGGAGCCCGCCGCGCGCCCGCAGTCCATGGAGCAGGTGGTGCAGACGCTGGAGATGATCTGGGCCCAGGTCCGCTCCGGCGACCCCATGCAGCACCGCGCCTCGGGAGACTACGCGCCCGTCGGCGGCCCGCCGGTGCAGCGGCCCTCGGGCGGCTACCCGGCCCCCGTCAGCGGCCAGGTGCCCACGGCGCCCGTCACCGGCCAGCAGTACGCGCCGCCCGTGTCCGGCCAGCAGTACGCCCCGCCCATCACCGGCCAGCAGTACGCGCAGCCCCTGTCCGGGCCGAGCTCGGGCGTGATGGTGGCGCCGAAGAAGTCGCCAGCGCCCCTCATCGTCGGCGTGGTGCTGCTGGTGGCGCTGCTCGGCGGCGGCGTGGCGTGGACCTTCCGCGAGCCGGCGCCCGTGCCCACCCCCGCGCCGACCCCTCCGGCCGTGGTGGCGCAGCCGGAGCCCGTGAAGCCCGCCGAGCCCGCGCCGGCGACGATGGTGAAGCTGACGTTCAACACCGAGCCGAGCAACGCCGAGGTGCTCGAGGCCGACGAGCTGCTGGGCACCACGCCCTTCACGCTCTCGCGCAAGCAGGACGAGACGGTGACGCTCACCTTCCGCCTCAAGGGCTTCCGCGACGAGACGCGCAAGGTGCGCTTCGCCGGCGACAACGCCCTCACCTTCGAGCTGCAGAAGGTGGGCGCGCCGCCGCGGCCCCGCCGCCCGGTGGACACGGGCCTGGCCGACGACCCCTACAAGCAGGACGAAGACCTCAAAGACGTTCCGTTCTAGACAGGGCCTCCCATGACGACCACCGCGCTCCTCGTCGCACTGCTGCTGGCCGCGCCTCCCGCGAAGGCACCGCCGGCGAAGGCGCCTCCGGCCCCGGCGGCGAAGGCCCCGGAGGACGGCGACACGAAGAAGGCCCGCGAGCTCTTCCAGTGGGCGCAGAAGCTCTACAAGCAGGCGCGCTACGCCGAGGCCATCGTCAAGTTCGAGGAGGCCTACGCGGTGCGCCCGCACCCCGTCATCTACTTCAACATCGGCAAGTGCCACGAGCAGCTCGGCGACACGCCCAAGGCCCTGCGCGCCTACCGCGACTACCTGCGGCTGGCCCCCGAGGCCAACGACCGCGAGACGGTGACCGACGCCATCGCCAACCTCGAGCGCCGGCTCAAGGAGAAGGGCGTGCAGCAGCTCATGGTCTTCGCCGACCCGCCCACCGCCCGCATCGAGGTCGACGGCAAGTTCCTCGGCAGCTCGCCGGCGACGGTGGAGCTCCAGGCCGGCAACCACCTCCTCGCCGTGACCGCCGAGGGCTTCGAGAAGGTCGAGCGCTCCTTCGTGATGTCCACCTCGCGGTCGATGGAGATGACCATCAACCTGCGGCCCGTCGGCGCCCCGAAGGACGCG
>CAYUZK010000035.1:0-4690 GCA_964449625.1 uncultured Archangium sp. | reverse complement strand
CGGCGACGACGTACAAGAACGCCGACCCGTCGGCGGATCGCCTCGCGCTGTACAACGACGCCAAGGGGCTCGAGACGGGCACCAACGTGGCGTGGGTCGTCGCCGGGGCCGCGGCAGTGACGGCCGTGGTGCTCTTCTTCGTCGAAGGCAACTGACGTCCGCCGTCTGGGTGGTCCGGCGCGGGCCCTGAAGGCGTCAGAAGGGCACGTCCTTCAAGTCCTCCTCCGGGCCCCCGCGCGGCGACCGCGGACCCTTCCCGCGCTCCTTCTCGAGCTGCACGCGCACCGCGGTGTCCGACTCGAAGCGCACCTTGCGCGCCAGCACCTTGTGGTCCTTGAGCGTGAAGCGGAGCGCGAAGGTGGCGCCCTGCGGGCGGCTGAGCGCGAGCGGCGTGGTGCCCAGCAGCACGTCGTCCTCGTAGACCTCCGCGCCGGTCGGCTCGCTGTCGATGAGCAGCTTCACCGCCGCCGCGGGCACCGGGGTCACCTCCACCGCCGCCGGCTGTGGGGTGGCAGCCCCCGACGACACGACGACGATGGCCGGGGGCACGGCGGCCTTCGCCGGGGCCGGGCCGTTCCCGGGGAGCCAGAGCACCGCGGCGAGGAGCCCCAGCACCAGCATCCCCAGGCCCGCCACGAGCCAGGGCGTGCGCCTCGGGCGCAGGGCCTCGAGCGCCGTGTCCGTCGAGCCGCTCGCGTCGAGGGCATGCGTGGTGTCGGGCTCCCGGCGCCGGGCGGGCTGCGCCTCGAGCCCGTGCTCCGTCGTCGCCTCGGGCGCCGGCACCGACGCCACCAGCGTCGGGCCTGGCCGCGGGCCGCTGGGGGGCGCGACGAGCGTCTGCGGTGCGGGCGTGAAGCTGGCGGTGACGGGCTCGACCCCCGCGGGCGTGAGGGCCGGCTCGAGGCCCGTGAGCGGCAGCCGGGCGAGGAGCGAGGCGGTGCGCGGGTCGAGCGCGGGCACGCGGCCCACCGGCGTCGGCACCGAGGCGACGGCCTCCAGCACCGCCACCACCGCCTCCATCGACGCGGGCCGCTCGGCCGCCGACTTCTCGAGCATCTGGGTGACGAGGCGCTCGAGGGGGCGGGGCACCGGGCCGTGCGGCGAGCCGACGGGCGCGGGCCGCGAGGAGATCTGCGCCGCCATCATGCCCACGGCGCTGTCGGCGTCGAACACCGGCTTTCCGGCGAGGAGCTCGTGGAGGATGAGGCCCAGCGCGTACACGTCGGAGCGCGCGTCGACGGGCAGGCCGCTGGCCTGCTCCGGGGCCATGTACTGCGGCGTGCCCACCACGGTGCCGATGGCGGTGTAGTTCGCGGTGCCGTTGGTGCTGGCCACCTTGGCGATGCCGAAGTCCAGCACCTTCACGAAGTCGGGCTGCCCGGGCCGCTGCAGGAGCATCACGTTCTCGGGCTTCAAGTCGCGGTGGATGATGCCCGCCGCGTGGGCCGCGGCGAGCGCCCGGGCCACCTGCAGGCCGACGTGCACCACGCGCCCGACGGAGAAGGCGCCCTCTTCGCGCAGGTGCTTCTTGAGCGTCTTGCCGTCGACGTACTCCATGACGAAGAAGAAGCGCCCGTCGTCGGTGCGGCCGAAGTCGCTGATGTCGACGATGTTCTGCTGCCCGATGCGGCTGGAGGCGACGGCCTCGCGCTTGAACCGGCCCACGAAGGCCTCGTCGTGCGAGAGCTCCGGCAGCATCACCTTGAGGGCCAGCGGCTTGCCCAACTCCACGTGCACGCCGCGGTACACCTCGCCCATGCCGCCGGTCGCCAGCTTCTGGGTGATGCGGTAGCGGTCGGCGATGACGCTGTCGGGCACCAGGTCGACGCGGATCTGCGGCAGGTTGTCGCCCGAGACGGTGCGGCCCTGGAGGTCGACCCCCGTGTCGTGGATCCGCATCACCACGTGGCCGATGCGCAGCGTGTCACCGGGCGAGAGGCGCTCGTCGAGCACCGGCCGGCCGTTGACCACCACCAGCCCGTTGGCCACGAGGTCGCGGATCCACCACTGGCCGCGGGTGTCGCAGACGACCTCCGCGTGCCGCGGCTCGATGAGGTCGCTCTGGAAGCGCACCTGGCACGCCTCCGCCGAGCCGATGAAGAAGCTCTTCGCCGGGAAGGCGATGGCCCGGCCCTTGTCGGGGGCCTCCATGATGAATTCGAACGCAGCCATCGGCCGGCCTTAGAGTGTAGACCAACCCCCGCCCGTGAACCGCTCGCTCCTTTTCCTCACCGTGCTGGTCATCGCTACGTGTGGGCTCATCTACGAGCTCATCGTGGGCACCCTGGCCAGCTACCTGCTGGGCGACAGCGTCACCCAGTTCTCCACCGTCATCGGCGTGTACCTCTTCGCCCTGGGCATCGGCGCCTGGCTGTCGGGCTTCATCGACAAGGGGGTGCCGCAGCGCTTCGTGGAGATCGAGCTCGCGGTGGCCATCACCGGGGGCATCAGCGCGCCTTTTCTCTTCGCCACCTTCTCGGCCGGCGCCAGCTTCCGGGTGACGCTGTACTCGCTGGTGCTGGTCATCGGCACCCTGGTGGGCCTCGAGATTCCGCTCTTGATGCGCATCATGAAGGAGCAGCTCGCCTTCAAGGACCTCGTCAGCCGGGTGCTGACCTTCGACTACCTGGGGGCCCTCTTCGCCTCGCTCCTCTTCCCCATCGTGCTGGTGCCGCGCCTGGGGCTGGTGCGCACGTCGCTGGCCTTCGGGCTGCTCAACGCGCTGGTTGGCCTGTGGAGCACCTGGCTCCTGGCGCCAGTGCTGGGCAACGTGCTGCGGCTGCGGGTGAAGGCCGTGGCGGTGTCGGTGCTGCTGCTGGTGGGCCTGGCCTTCGGCGACACCATGACGAGCTTCTTCGAGGAGCAGCTCTACAACGACGAGGTGGTGCACGCGCAGTCGACGCCGTACCAGCGCATCGTGGTGACGCGGAGCCACCGCGGCTTCTCGCTCTTCTTGAACGGCAACCTGCAGTTCAGCTCGGTGGACGAGTACCGCTACCACGAGGCCCTCGTGCACCCGGCGATGCAGGCGGCGGCGCGGCACGGGCAGGTCCTCATCCTCGGCGGCGGCGACGGGCTGGCGGCCCGCGAGGTGCTGCGCTGGGGCGACGCGGTGGAGCGCGTGACGCTGGTGGATCTCGACGGCGCGATGACCCGGCTGGCGCTCGACTCCGAGGAGCTCGCCGCGCTCAACGGCCACGCGCTGACGCACCCGAAGATGCGGGTGGTCAACGACGACGCCATGCAGTGGCTGGCGAAGAGCGACGAGCACTTCGACGTCGTCATCGTCGACTTCCCCGACCCCAACAACTTCTCGCTGGGCAAGCTCTACACCACGCGCTTCTACGGCATCCTCGCGGCGCACCTCGCCGACGGGGGCGTGGCCGTCATCCAGTCCACCTCGCCGCTCTTCGCCCGGCGCAGCTTCTGGTGCATCGACACCACCATCCAGGCCAGCGGCTTCACCACCCGGCCGTACCACGCGTGGGTGCCCAGCTTCGGCGAGTGGGGCTACGTGCTGGCCGGCAAAGGCTCGCTCGAGGCGCGCTGGCCGCTGCCCGAGGGCCTGCAGTTCCTCACCGAGGACACGCTGCCCACGCTCTTCCACTTCCCCAAGGACATGGACCGCGTGCCGGCCGAGGTGAACCGCCTCAACAACCAGGCGCTCGTGCACTACTACGAGGCCGAGTGGCGCCGCTGGAACTGAAAGCCGCGCGCGCGGCCTGTCAGACCTCCGGGCGCGTCACTGGCACAGGCCGGTGGCGGTGCTGCAGGTCTGCCCCGTGGCACAGCCCGAGAGGCTGCCCGTGACGTCGCAGCGCGGGCGGCAGTAGCCCGGCCCGCCCGAGGAGCTGGGCGAGGGCGCGCAGACGTAGCCGGTGCGGCAGGTGGACTGCGTGGCGACGCCCTGGCAGGTGCTGCGGCAGGAGCTCGACGAGATGCCGAACTGGAGCTCCGTGAGGCAGAGGCTGCCCGCGGGGCAGGCCGCCGTGGCGCTGCAGGAGGCCGTGCAGTAGCCGTCGGTGTAGCCGGTGGGCTGGTTGATGATGCTGGCCTGGAGGCAGAAGCCGTTCTGCGGCGGCACGCACTGCGTGTTGGTGGTGCAGGCGTTGCCGACGGCGGAGGTGGCGGTGCCGCCATCGGACGGCGAGACGCCCCCGTCGATGAGCGTGCCGCCGTCGAAGCTCGAGGGCAGGCAGACGCCCGACACGCAGCTGTCGCCCATGGCGCAGGCCTGGCACACCTGCCCCGCGGTGCCGCACGCGCGGTTGGAGGTGTTGCGGATGCACTGGTTGTTCTGGCAGCAGCCCGTGGGGCAAGAGATGACGTCGCAGGCCGCGGTGGCCGTGCACTGGCCGTTGGTGCAGCCCTGGCCCATGGGGCACTGCGCGCAGGCGCTGCCGTTGGCGCCGCAGGCGAAGCGGTTCTGCTGGCTGGGCGCGACACAGAAGTTGTTGGTGCAGCAGCCCGTGCACGTCGTGGGGCCGCAGGCCCCCGTCTGGCAGCGACCTGACACGCACTGCTCGCCGAAGCCGCACGCGGCGCACGTGGCGCCGCCCGTGCCGCACGCCAGCGCGGAGTCACCAGCCTGGCAGCGCCCGAAGGCGTCGACGCAGTTGCACGGGCCGCCGTCGAGGCCCGTGCCGCCGCCCGCTCCACCGCCGCCCGCGCCGCCGCCGACGCTCCCGCC
>CAYUZK010000034.1:22141-38389 GCA_964449625.1 uncultured Archangium sp. | reverse complement strand
TCTTCGTCGCGCTCTTTGCGCTGGCGCCGTGGCGGCTCGAGACGAACGCGCTCACCGCGGTGGCCTGCTTCCTCGCCGTCGACCTGCTGCTCTACCTGTGGCACCGCTTCCTCCACCAGCAGCCGCTGGGCTGGGCGCTGCACTCGGTGCACCACACCGGCGAGACCTTCGCGCTCCCGCTCGCCGGGCGGCTGCCCTGGCCGCTGCGCCTGGTCGATGACCTCGTCCTCGCGCCGCTGGTGCTGCTGGGCTTCGAGCCGCTCCTCGTCGTGCTCTGCCTCGCGGTGAGCTTCGTGGTGCAGGTGCTCGCCCACGCCGGCGGGGTGGGGCGCCTGGGGCTCCTCGACGCGGTGCTCAACACGCCCTCGAACCACCGCGTGCACCACCACGCCGAAGGGTCGGGCCAGCGCCACAACTACGGCGCGGCGCTCATCGTGTGGGACCGGCTCCTGGGCACCTACCAGCGCGAGGGCGCCCCCGCCTCCTTCGGCGTGCTCGGCGTGCCGAGCAGCGTGAACCCCTTCGTCATCCAGGCGCAGGGGCTCGCGCGCTGGTGGCGCGCCCGACGTCGTCACCACGCATCCTGACCGTGGCCGCCCCGCCAGGTTGCGCGTAGCGTCTGGCGGCCATGGCGCACGTCGTGCTGGTCGCGGCCGGCCTCACCTTCAACCCGGGCTACGCCACCTTCGTCGGCGCGGGGCTGGTGCTGGGCTACCTGGTGAAGGTGCGCGAGGAGCGGCGGCTGCGGCTCCTCGCGCCGGTGACGCAGCGCTGGGTGACGGCCGGCGCCCTCCTCGGCGCGATGGCGGGCGCGAAGCTGGGGCTCCTGCTCTACGTGCCGTGGGAGACCTTCCGCGACTCGATGCGCGAGTTCCTGGTGAGCGAGTGGGGCGGGCGCACCATCCTCGGGGCGCTCTTCGGCGGCTTCGTCGGCGTGGAGGTGACCAAGCGGGCGCTGGGCATCACCGTCGCCACGGGTGACCCGTACGCCATCGCGCTCCCGCTCGGCCAGGGGCTCGGGCGCATCGGGTGCTTCCTCGGGGGCTGCTGCTTCGGCGCCCCGCTGCAGGAGGGGAGCCTCGTGCGGCACCCGGCGCAGCTCTACGAGGCGGCGCTCGACCTGCTGCTCGCGGGGGCGCTGTTCGCCGTGCGCCGGCAGCCGCGCGCGCCCGGCCTGCTCTTTCGGTACTACCTGCTCGGCTACGCGGCGATCCGCTTCGTGATGGACTTCTTCCGCGGCGACGAGAAGCAGGTGCTCGGCCCGCTGAGCTACGCCCAGTGGTTCTGCTTCGCCTGCGCAGCGTGGCTCGCGTGGGACGTGCGCCGGCGCCAGCGGGCGGGCCTGGTCCCGGTGCCGGCGTGAGCGCGCCGTGGCGGCTCGCGCTCGGCTGCGCGGCCCTCGCGGGGCAGGTGGCCTGGGTGCTGGCGGGCGTCGCACCGCGCGCGTGGGCGCCGTTCCACGAGCACGCGGTGTACCGGCTGACGGTGGAGATCGAGGGGCGGCAGCTCGCGACGAAAGAAGCCCTCGAGCGCTACCGATTGCCGGCGTGGCACTTCGCGGCTGAGCGCGATGAGAACTGGGAGACGAACGACCTGCGCTTCGTCACCGACGTCATCACCGCGGCCGAGGCGAAGGCGGAGAGCCCGGTGCGCGTGCAGCTCGACGCGCGAGTGAACGGCGAGCCACGCAGGTCCTGGAGCCTGGAGCGGTGACCGCGACGGGCTCGCTGGGCGAGGTGCTCCGCGCCACCGGGCGCCGGCTGAGCCCCCTGGGCGAGCACGTCGACCTGCCCACCTCGCATGTCCGGCTGGCGCAGGTGCTCGCGACGGCGTGGCTCGTCACCGGGCAGTCGTTCTCGTGGCCGGCGCCCTGGCTGTCGCCGCTCGAGGGCGTGCCCGCGCTGCCCTGGCGCTTCGGCCTGGCGCTCGCCAGCACGGCGTTGTGCGCCGGTTTGGTGCTCAGCCGCGCCACGCGCGCCTGCGCCGGCGGGCTCGCCGCGCTCATCGCGCTCGAGCTCTTCGCCTCGCGCACGTGGTTCGCGCACAACCGGCTCTTCGTGCTCGCCCTGCTGCTGATGGTGGCGCTGGCCTCGCGCCGGCACGCCTGGCTCCCGAGGGTGCAGGTCGGCCTCGTCTTCCTCGTGGCCGCGGGAGACAAGGCGCTCGCGCCCGCGTGGCGCGACGGCCGCTTCGTGACGTCGTTCCTCGAGGAGCTCTCGCGCTTCGGGCTCATGTGGGCGCCGGGCGGCCGGGTCGGCGGCACCAACCTGCTCGCCGGGTGGCTCTCGGCCCGCGTCGGCGACGGCGTCGCGGCGGGGCTGGCCGTCATCGTCGTCGAGGGGCTCCTCGCGGCGGCGTTCTTCGCGAACGTTCGCTCCGGCGCCTGGCTCAACGCAGCCTTTCACGTCGGCGTCTTCGCCCTCACCGGCGGCACCATGGGGCAGTTCTTCTTCGCCGGGCTCGCCGCGTCGCTGCTCCTCGTGCCTCAGGCCCGCCAACCCGGCGCAGGCCACGTGGTGGCGGTGACGGTGCTGCTCGCGGGCCCGTGGACGCACCACCTGCTGCCGCTGCTCGTCTTCGCCGTCGTGGGCGCGCTGGCCTTGCGCACGCGAGGGCGTCACGCGGTGGGGTCAGCCGGAGCCTGACGACGTCGTCGCGCGGGTGCGGCCGAGCGCCTCGCGCATGGCCTGGAACTGAATGACGAGCGGGTTGTGGCCGGCGTAGGGCTGCTCCCAGCCCATGGGCAGCGGCGTCGCCGGCTCGGCGCGGTAGGTGCCCAGCACCTGGTCCCACAGCATGAGCGTCGAGCCGTAGTTGGCGTCGGCGAAGCGGCGCGCCTGGGCGTGATGCACGCGGTGGTTCGAGGGCGTGTTGAGCCAGCGGTCGAGCATGGGGAGGCGTCCGATGAGCTCGGTGTGGCACCAGAACTGCGAGGCGTGGTTGAGCTCGATGACGATGAAGACCGCGAGCGCCGGCGCGCCGAGCAGCACCAGCGGCGCGTAGAAGAAGTCGTCGAGCGTGCGCTGCACCCAGCCCAGCCGGAGCGCCGAGGTCAGCGAGAGGTCGACGCTCGCGTGGTGCGGCGCGTGGAGCGCCCACCCCCACCGCGTCTCGTGCAGCAGGCGGTGCCGCGAGTAGTAGAGGAGGTCGACCAGCACGTAGAGCACCGGCCAGTGCCACCAGGCCATCGCCCAGCTCCACGGGGCGAGCGAGGCGAGCCACGCGAAGGCCAGCCAGCGCACTCCGCCGGTGCCCGTGCGCAGCACGAGCTCCACGAGCCACATGCCGAGGTTGAGGGCGACGGTGCGGTTCTCGACGGGCCGCCCACGCAAGGCGCGCACGAGCGACTCGAGGAAGGCGAGGCCGACGAGGCCACCGGCGAGCCACAGGCTGTGCGCGTGGAACCAGGCGTAGAGGGGCGTGGGCCCGTCAGAGACCACACACCACCGCGATGAAGAAGACGAAGCCCACCAGCAGCAGGCCGAAGAAAGCGAGCAGCCCGAGGAGGACCCTGGCGAAGGTCGGCATCGGCGACTTCGGCTTCATCGGGTCTTGCATGCGGCGCGCAGGCTAGCGGGTTTCTCGCGACACCGCCGTCGCCGACTCAGCGCCGTCGTCGGCGCAGCGCCAGGGCCGCGAGGGCCAGCACGAGCTGGCCGCCCACGGCGCCACACCCGCAGCCGCCCTCGACCGCCATCGGCGCCGGGAGCGACGCGACGCCCTCAGCGAGGGCCTCCAGCACCACCGGCTGCTCGGGCGCGAGGACGCCGGCGTCAGGCTCGCCGACCGTGCCCGCGTCCACGGCGGGCGGCGTGCCGGCGTCGACGGGCGGCGTGCCCGCATCGACCTCACGGCGCGGCACCACCTCGACGCGCACGGTGATGAAGCTGTCGGCCGGGCCGCCGTGGTCGGCGAACCAGGCGACGCCCTCCTGCAGGAGCCCGAAGGTCTGGGTGAAGCTGCCGACGGTGTTGCCCTTGAGCCGCACGGCGAAGCGGCCCACGGCGCCCGGGGCCGTCGCCGCCGTCACCGGGCCCACGCGCGCCGGCGAGAGCCAGGAGGGGTCGGCGAGGGGCGAGGCCTGGTCGCGCGGCGTCGGCGCGAGCCGGGTGGCCGCCGTGGTCCACCCCTGGGTGCCGGTGTTGCGCAGGTCGAACCAGCCATCCACCGTGGCGCCTTGCTCCAGCGTCACGGCGCCCTCGTGCGCGCCGGGGAAGCTCTGCGCCACGAAGGCGCCGCCCCACGCGGGCTTCGGCGGCTCCTGGCCGGCGCAGCTCGTCGCGGCCTGCTGCACGAGGGCGTCGAGGCGCGCGAAGACCTGGTCGCCGGGGCAGGCGGTGGCGCCCCACTCGCGGTGGCCCTTGATGTTGGTGCGGGTGAGCGCGATGCCGTGGCGGCTGCTCTGCCAGGCCATCCAGCCGGCGGCGGCGCACTCCTGCTGCGGCGTGAGGCGATCGCTGGTGTAGGTGCCGATGAGGCACAGGGCCATGTTGCCCGCGTTCTGGTTGAGCGTGTGGCCGCCGAGCACGCCGTCGCCGCGGCCCTCCCAGACGCGCGCGTCGCGCGACATGAGGAAGTTGTAGGCGATGTCGCAGTAGCCGCGCGTGTCCATGTGGTACGCCTGCGTCTGCCGCAGCCGCTGCTCGGGCGTCATGGAGTCGTTCGTCGGGCTCGCGGTGTGGTGCACCACCATGCGGTAGGGGTTGGTCAGCGAGCGGCAGGTCGGCGCGCGCGCGCCCCAGGCCGAGCGCGGGAGTACGGTGGGGAAGGCGGCCAGCGCGTCGCGGCGGGTGGCAACGCCTGCGGGGCCGGGGCCGGGCGCGGTGACGGGCTCGAGCGGCGCCGAGGGCTCACCGAGAGACTCCACGTCTTCGAGGAGCAGCCAGCTCGGCGGCCGCGCCGGGTCGGAGAGGCGGTACTCGAAGTGCGTCGAGCCCGCGGGCGCGTCGACGTGGCCCGCGTAGGAGCCGCCCTCGTCGAACACCAGCGTCGGCGCCTGCCAGGCGGTCCAGGTGACGCCGTCGGTGCTCGTGCGCAACTCGATGGCGTCGGGGGCGTGCGCGTCCATCATCACGCCCACGCGCACGAAGGTGCCGGGCGCGCGCAGCACCCGCGAGCGCTCGGTGGGCGACTCGACGCTGAAGTGATCGTGCAGCTCCGACTGACGCTCGGTGCAGGCGAGGGCGAGGAGGCACAGCGGGAGCAGGCGCGTCATGGAGCCCTTGTCGGCCAGCCGGCCAGTCGGCGCAACCCTGTGCACGGCAGTGCACGTCACCTTCGGGTTTCACTCGAGGCGCCAGGGCCAGGCGGGCGTTCCTGACTGCGGCCTTCCCTCCCCACCGAATAGGCTCACGGCCATGACGCGCCCCCGGGCGAGACCGCGGTTCTCCTTCGAGGTGCCCCAGGCGCCCGACGCCGTCACCGCGCGCGTGCGCGAGCGCCTCGCGCAGGGCGGGGGCGCGGTGACGGGCTCCGTCTTCCGCCGGACGCTGCTCTTGACGGTGCGACCCGAGACCACGCACTTCTGGTCGCCGCACCTCGACGTGCAGCTCGACGAGACGGCGGCCGGCGGCACGCGCGTCTCGGCCGTCTTCGCGCCGCACCCGAAGATCTGGACCACCTTCGTCGGCGTGCAGCTCATCTTCGCGCTGCTGTCCATCGCGGCCGGCGTCTGGGTGACGAGCGCGCTCATGCTGGGCAACGACCTGTGGCTGCCGCTGGGCGCGCTCGCGGCGATGCTCTTTGGCGGCGGCTTCACCTACGGCGCAGCCTACGTGGGCCAGGGCGTCGGCTCGGAGCAGATGTACGAGCTGCGCGCCTTCCTCGAGGTGGCCGTGCGCGAGTGACGCGGCGCGGTCGTCGCGGCGCTCACCCACGGAAGAAGAGCAGCCACGCGACGACGCCCAGGCCCAGGGGCAGGCCCGCGAGCCCCAGCACGAGCGGCAGGCCTCGAGGCTCCTTCGGTGGTGCGCGGCGCGGCTCGACCTCGGCGTCGATCATGGTGGTGTCCCCCTGCAGCCCTCCCAGCAAGGGTGAGGCCAGCCGGCGGGTGGCGCGGCGCCTGCACGGCGCGGCTGCATGAAAACACACATCGCTGGTGCCCTCCTCGCGGTCATGCTGCTCGGTAGCTCGATGGCTCGCGCGGACGGCGCGTACGTCGAGAGCGAGAGCAGTCAGAAGAACGCGCTCGTCTTCAACCCCGGCGACCTGCTCAACGGCGTCATTTCGATGGAGTACGAACGCGCGCTCAGCCGCTTCTTCGGGCTGACGTTCGGGCTGTCGGTGGGCGTGGCCCGCAGCGTCTTCGACCCTGACCCCAACTACTACACGGCGTTCGGTCCGGAGATCGGCGCCCGCTTCCACTTCATCAAGGCCGCCCCGGGTGGCCTGTGGATCGGTCCGTCGGTGCGGTTCGCGTGGCTGGCCGAGCGCTCGGGCGGCACCGTCACCCGCGCCTGGGGCTACGGAGTTGGCGCGGCGATCGGGTACAACTTCATCTTCGGGCGCCACTTCTTGCTCCAGCTCGGCGTCGGCGGCGGCTTCAGCGAGTACGGCGACGGCCTGCGCTGGCACCCCCGCTTCCTGCTCGGCCTGGGCGCCGCCTTCTGACGGGCCGCGGCCCCGTCGCTCCATCGGAGTGACGGAGTGCTCCGTCAGGGTGAGGCCGCGCGGGTGGCCCTCGACGCGCTGACGGCGTGACGCTGCGTCAGGGGCCCACCACCTCCGGCCGCACCGACAGCATGCAGTCTGGGCAGCTGAGCGAGAAGCGGATGGCGCCCGTGGGGAGCTGCCGGCCCACGCAGCGCCCGCCCGCGAGCGGCAGGTCGGCCATGAGCTCGTCGTAGTTGAAGAAGGTCACCGTGCCCGCGATGCCGCCGTCGCCGTCTTCGATGGCGTGCGTGCAGACCTGGCTCGAGAGCGAGGTGGCCCGGAGGAACGCCCCCTCGGGGAACTGCGGGCAGGTGGATGCCTCGACGTGCAGGTGGGTCATGAAGGGGCACAGGCCCGGCTGCGCGCAGGTCGTCTGGCCGTCGCAGGTGAGGCACCCGGCGTCGAGGCTGTCGCAGGTGCGGCCGCCGCTGCACTCCACGACGCAGCGGCTGAAGGCGCACGTCCACTCGCCGCCGAGGGTGCCGCAGAAGCGCACGGCCGGGCCCGCGTCGCCCGCGCAGTCGGTCGGGCTGGTGCACTCACCGCCCGCGTCTGACGGGCCCGGGCAGAAGTGCTCGAAGGTCTCGCAGCGGCCCTGGGTGCAGCGCTTGTTCTGTCCGCAGGCGCAGACGACGCCCGTCGGATCGTCGCAGGCCGGCGCGCTCTGGGGGCAGTCGGCGGCGCGGCCGCACGCGACGACCCCCGCGTCGCGACCGGCGTCGAGCGTCACGCCTCCGTCTTCGTCCACGGGCACGAAGCACTGGCAGCCAGCGGCGAGGAGGCTCAGCAGCGCGAGGCGGGCGGGCGTCATGGGCGCCGGAAGTCTGCTCGCGGGGCCGGCCGATGTCAGCCCGGCGCCCGCTTCACGCCCCGCTGGCGTTGCCCAAAGGCCGATGCTAGGCGCAGCCCGCCATGTCGAACGTCCCCGTCGCCCGTCGCTACGCCCGCGCGCTCCTCGATGCCGCCGGGGCGGAGGCTGATCAGGTCCTCACGCAGCTCGAGGGCATCTCCACCTTCCTCGAGGGCCAGGCCGAGCTCTTCGCCGCGCTCTCCAGCCCGACGCTGACGCGCACGCAGCGCATGGGCGTGCTCGAGGCCATCATCAAGAGCGCGCCCGGGGTGCTCCCCGTCGTGGGCAACCTCCTGCGGCTGTTGGTGGACCGCAACCGCTTCGCCTCGCTGCCCTTCATCACCCGGCAGTTCCGCGACCTGGTGGACGGCCGCATGGGCCGCGTGCGCGGCAAGGTGACGTCGGCCGTGAAGCTGGGCGACGCGCAGGTGCAGGCGCTCAAGAAGCAGCTCGAGGGCCTCACCCAGCGCAGCGTGGTGCTCGAGGCGACGGTCGACCCCTCGCTCCTCGGCGGCGTCGTGGCCCAGGTGGGCAGCCACCTCTACGACGGGTCGATCAAGTCGCAGCTCGCCGAGCTCGGCCGCGCCCTCTCGGCGCGCTGAAGTTCCGCCGCGCCGCCGTGGTTTTCTGAGGCGCGCCCTCGTGCCCAGCTCGGGCAATCAACCACCTGCGCGGTGGAATGAGGCTTGCTCCCCGGCCCGGCCATGCGTCGCCTCGGCCTCCTCCTCTGCTCGCTCCCGCTCCTCGCCGCCTGTGGCGCGCCCGCCGTGCTCCCTCCCGATGCTGGCGCCCCCGACGCGGGCGGTGGCTTCACCGACGGCGGCCTCGACCTCAACGACGTGTCGTGGCTCCTGCCGCTGCCCGCCTCGCGCAGCCAGCTCCTCTCGCTGGCCTCGGCGGGGCCGAAGGGGGCGCTGCTGCCGCGCGCGCTCTACGACGCGGTGCCGGGCACGGTGACGGGCCTCGACCCGGCGACGGTGTACGGCGAGTACCGCGTCGTCGGCGTGCGCGTCGACCCCTGCTTCCCCCGCGACGCGCAGGGCGGCTGCATTCCCCAGGTGCGGCTGGTGGCCCAGCCCGTCATCGCCGAGGGCTTCACCGCCTCCACCACGCGCGACGCGACGCTGCACCTCTTCTACGAGCTCACCGCGGCGGAGCTCGGCGACGCGCACCGCCGGGTGTGGGCGCTCCACGCGCTCGCCGCCGGCCGCACGCAGGGGCGCCCGCTGGAGGTGCACCCGGTGCTGCGCGCCGAAGGCCTCACCGGGCCCTACGGCGTCGCGCTCCACGAGCTGGTGACGCGGCTGTGCGGCGCGCAGAACCTCACCCGCGTGGCCTTCATGCGCCTGGTGCAGGACGACGTGGCCTGGCGCTTCGGGGCCCTCGAGGTGGTGGGCGGCGCGCTGGTGGCCGAGCCCATTCCGCGCCTGGGCGAGCTCACCGAGCAGGGCGTGCAGGAGTTCGGCAACACCGCCTTCCGCAGCGGCGAGCTCCAGCCCACGGTGCCCGGCGACGACCTCGACGTGCTGCTCTCGGAGTCGGCGCTGCGGCTGACCGACGAGCGCACGCTGCAGCGCGGCCTCACCTCGGCCCTGCGCCTCGAGCACCCCGCGCGGCACTCACCCAAGACGGCGGACTGCGGGAGCTGCCACGTCGCCAGCCGCGCCCGCCGCAACGCGGAGCAGCGCCGCGGCGTGGACACCTCGGGCCACCCCGACGCCTTCACGGCGAACCCGCGCTTCGACCTCACGCGCACCGACGGCGTCGGCGACGACCCGCGCGCGCTGCGGGCCTTCGGCTACTTCGGCCGCGAGAGCGCGCTGAGCCAGCGCACCATCAACGAGAGCGCCGAGGTGGCCGAGGTGTTGTCGCGCACGCGGCCGTGAGCGACAGGTCGCACCTTCCCCCTGCGACGGGTTTGGGCTCTGCGGCATCCGCTCCTGCCCGGCCGCGCCGCACGGCCAGGTCAGCCAGGGTCCAGTAGCCCCTTGCCTCGCCCCGCCAAGGGGACCAAACAGCGGGGCCATGACGCCCACCGCCACCGCCCACCTGCCCCTGGGCGACCAGCGCACCGGTCGCTTCTACGGCAAGGACATCCTCTCGGTGTCGCAGTTCTCCCGGGAAGACCTGGAGTACGTCTTCGGGGTGGCGACCGCGATGCGCACGATGGTGCAGCACGTGGGCACCATCGACCTGCTCAAGGGGAAGATCCTCGCCAACCTCTTCTATGAGCCGTCGACGCGCACGCAGTCGTCCTTCATGGCGGCCATGCAGCGGCTGGGGGGCTCCGTCATCCCCATCAGCGAGGTGCGCTACTCGTCGGTGAGCAAGGGCGAGTCGCTGCCCGACACGGTGCGCACGCTCGAGTGCTACGCCGACGTCATCGTGCTGCGGCACCCCGAGCAGGGCGCCGCGGCCATCGCCGCCGAGGCCGCGAGGAAGCCCATCATCAACGCCGGTGACGGCGCCGGCGAGCACCCCACCCAGGCGCTGCTCGACCTCTTCACCATCCAGCAGGAGCTCGGTCGCCTCGATGGCCTCACGGTGACGCTCCTGGGCGACCTCAAGTACGGGCGCACGGTGCACTCGCTCTCGCGGCTGCTCTCGCACTTCGGCGCCACGCTGCGGCTCGTGTCACCCTCGCAGCTGCGCATGCCAGCCGAGGTGACGGCGCACCTCCACGCGCGGGGCACCCCCTTCACCGAGCACGAGCGCCTCGACGACGCGCTCCTCGCGCAGAGCGACGTGCTCTACGTCACCCGCGTGCAGAAGGAGCGCTTCGAAGACCTCGCGCTCTACGAGGCGCTCAAGCACGCCTTCATCATCGACGCGAAGGTGATGGCGAAGGCGAAGCCGAAGATGGCCCTCATGCACCCGCTGCCGCGCGTGGGAGAAATCACCACCGAGGTCGACGGCGATCCGCGCGCGGCCTACTTCCGGCAGATGGAATACGGCCTCTTCGTGCGCATGGCGCTGCTGGCCATGGTGCTCGGCAAGGCCTGAGAGGCCGTGAAGATATCCCCTCCCGTCGCCGGGCTCGGTCCGGGGGTATCCTCACGACCGCTGAGGGCCGCGGCTACTCCTCGGCGGGCGCGGCCTCGGCGGGCTCGGGCTTCTTGTAGCCCTCGAACTCCCACGACCAGGTCTTCTTCTCGCCGGCCTTCACCGCCACCTCGTCTTCGTGGGCGTCGCCCTTGAACTCGAGGCGCACGAGGTGCTTGCCGGCCTTGAGCTTCACCACCAGCGGCTGGCCGCTGACGCCGACCTTCTTCCCGTCGACCTTCACCAGCACGCCGTCGGGCTTCACGTCGAGGGTGAGCTGACCGGGGGCGGCCGCGAGGAACAGCGAGGAGGCGAGGGCGAGGCTCAACATGGGGCGCTCCTTCGGCAGGGTGACTCCGTCAGAATAGTCCGCTCCGGGTGAAGACGGCCAGTCGGCGGCGCCCAGGGGTTCGTCAGCGCAGCGCGCCCGGGGTCCAGAAGTTGGGCGTGCAGCCGGCCTGGCCCGAGCGCTCGAGGGCCTCTCGCCAGCCCATGGCCTCCACGCGCGCGGCGCAGGCCAGGCCGCGCACCACCTTCGGGCGGCTCGCGCTCGAGGGCCGCTCGTGCAGCACCGGCTCGAGGGCGGGGAGCTTCGCGCGCAGGGCCGCCGCGTCCTTCACCTTCCACACGCGCATGGTGGGCTTGTCCACCACCAGGGTCGCCTCGGGGGCCGCCGCCCGCAGGCCTTCTGCGCCGGCGGGGGAGGGCGAAGGCTCGGCCACCAGCGTGGGGCTCACCCACACCTTGCGCAGCCGCGCGCCGTCGCTCCACGTGATCGGCGCGCCCCAGCCGCCCGCCACCGCCTGCGCCAGCACCGCGCTCACCAGGAAGGTCTTCATCGCTCACTGCCTCCCGTAGAGGCGCAGCCGCCAGCTCTGCAGCGAGCCCGAGGTGCCGGCGCGCCCGTCGCGCACGGACAGCGTCCAGGTGCCGTCGGCGCCCTCGTCGAGGTGGCGGACGGTGCCGAAGACGACGGGCTCCAGGTCCTGGCACCACTCCTGGCGGGTGTCGGGGTCGGGCTCGCAGCGGTGCACGTGGTGGAGTTCGTCGGTGGCGCCGCCCTGCTTCGCGAGCGTGATGGCGAAGTCGCCGGAGCGCGCGTGCGGCGCCGTCACCTCGACCTCGATGAACTCCACGCGGCTGATGCCGCTGCTCGACACCGTCAGCGTGGAGGTCACCGCGGCGCCGTTGTCGGGCACGGCGAGGTTGGGCGACAGGAGCGGCGTGACGTGCGTCACCTCCGGCCCCACGAGGGCGATGGTGCGGGCCAGCAGCACCGCGGCGTTCGCGTCCACCACGCCGAAGCCGTAGCCGTGGTGCACGGGCAGCCCTGCGCCGTTGGTGCTCCAGCCGGGGCTGGTGGGGTCGTTCTTGCGCGCCGAGAGGGCCAGCACGCGCCGCACGTCGCGCCACGAGAGGTCGGGCCGCACCTGCAGCACCAGCGCGCCCACCGCGGCGGCCAGCGGCGTCGAGGCCGAGGTGCCGCTCATCGTCGCGGTGTAGCTGGGGTTGGCGTGCTCTCCCGCGGTCCGCCCGTCGTTGTAGCCGAGGGTGCCGGTGATGTCGGTGGTGGTCAGGGCGAAGCCGTCGTCGCCCTCGGTGGGCGCGGCCACCAGCACGTTGGCGCCCGACTCGGCGTAGACGGCGAGCTTCCCGTCCTTGCCCACGCCGCTGATGGTGAGGACGAAGCGGCAGTTCGCCTGCCCGTCGTAGTTCGAGTCGTCGCGGTAGGGCTCGGTGGGGTCGCCGCCGTTGCCCGAGGCCCAGAAGTAGACGACGCCCTTGCCGTTGCGGCCGGTGGTGGCGCCCTCGGTGACGCCGCGGAGCCACTGGGGGTCCGCCTCGGTGATGAAGCCGGTGGAGTCCCAGGCGTCGCCCCAGGAGTTGTTGCTCACCACCACGACGTTCTTCTGCCGCACCATGGCGTCGTACTCGTTGGCCGAGGTGAGGTCCTGCAGGAGGTTGTAGCTGAAGAGGGAGACGCGGGGCGCCGCGCCGCGCACGCCGACGCCGTTCAAGTCGCGCGCGCCGAGCAGCCCGGCCACCGAGGTGCCGTGCTCCGCGAGCCGCAGCGGCGAGTTGCCGAGGTAGTCGTGCGAGAGGCCGACGGCGACGTTCTGGCGGAGGTCCTCGTGGTTCAGGTCGATGCCCTCGTCCACCACCACCACCTTGACCCCTTCTCCCTTCACGCCGGCGCTCCACGCGCCGGTGACCCGCAGGTCCTCGCCGTTGCCGTTGACCAGGTACCACTGCTCCGCGAAGTACGGATCGCTGCCGGTGGCGCTCCCGCTGGGCGTGCCCGAGAGCTCCGGCGAGAGGCCCGACTCGAGCGTGCCCGACGTCGCCGACACGCGGAGGGAGTACGTGCGACCGTTGACGAGCCCGGTGATGCCGAAGGGGCTCGCCACGCGGCGGTAGACGATGCCGCCGGTGAGGCTGGTGATGTTGGAGGAGGTGATGCCCGCCGCCTCGGCGAGGTAGACGTTGGCGCTGCCGGCGCCCTGCGTCCACGTCACGCGCAGGACGCCGTCTTGCGGCGTGACCTGCACGTTGGTCGGCATGTCGAGCGAGGACACCGGCACCACGGTGACGGTGGTGGTGGCCGAGGTGGTGGCCCCGCCGCCGGAGCAGGTGAGGGTCCACGTCGTGGTCTGCGTGGGCGTGGCGATGCGCGAGCCCGAGAGCTCCACCTCGCCGAAGCCCGGCGAGAGGTCGCAGCGCTCGGCGCCGGCGCTCGTCCAGGTGAGCTCCACCACGGTGTCGGGGGCCACCTCCGCCGGCGCGACGGTGAAGGCTGAGATGGTGACGCGCGGGCCGACGGTGACGAGGGCCTCGCGCTGCGCGCCGTTGCAGAAGAGCGCGTAGGTGGTGGTGACGGTGGGGGTGACCAGCGCCGCGCCGTTGGCCGGCACCTCGCCCACGCCCGGGGTCAGCCGGCACCCGCCGGCGTTGGCCGACTGCCACGCGAGCTGCACCGAGTCGCCCGGCGCGACGGAGGCGGGCGTGGCGGTGAAGGCGAGGATCTCCCCGGCGGGCTCCGCCGGTGGGCAGCCGAGGAGCGCCGCGGCCAGCAGCGGGGTGAGGGCCAGGCGAGCGGGAACTCCCATGACGTGCGGGGATAGTCAGACAGGCGAGGAAGACGCAACCCGCGGGCCGGGAACCCGCGGCCGGGGGCACTGTCTGGAGCCCCATGGGCGCAGCGTCGCGCCCACCTTCCGGAGCTGCCCTGATGAGACTGACTGCGCTGGCCGCGGTGTGCGTGTGGTGTGCCTGCTCGAACCCTGCCTCCCCTCCCGAGGCGACCGCCTCCGCGCCGCCGCGGGAGCAGCGCGTGGAGAAGAAGTCGAACGCGCAAGACGAGGGGCAGCAGGCCTTGCCGAGTCTGGCGAAGGCGGACCCCTCGCTGAGCCGCATGGAGAAGAGGGTGAACGGGGGGAACGAGGGGCTGGAGGCGGTGGTGAGTCGGGCGAACGCGGGCAAGCCGGCCCCCTCGTCAGACCGGCTGGCAGGCGGCGCTTCGCTCAGCGGCGACAGCACCGGCTCGGCCCTGGGTCTCGGCGGGCTCGGGCTGCGCGGCACGGGCGCCGGCGGCGGGGCCGTGGGCTCGAGTGCCGGCCTGGGGCTCGGCGGCACGTCCGGAGCCCAGGCCGGGCGGTCCGTGCGCGGCGCCGGGGGAGGGTCGCCCGTCGCCACCGCCTTCGCCGAGCCGCGCATCAACGACTGGGTGGACACCGCGACGGATCACCTCTCGACCTTCGCCGCCGACGTGGACACCGCGTCCTACGCGCACGCGCGTCGCCACTTGCGAGAAGGCGCCCTGCCGCCGCCCGCCGCGGTGCGCGTCGAGGAGTTCCTCAACTACTTCCGCTACACCTACCCGCAGCCGAAGTCGGGCGCGCTCGCGGTGACGCTCGACGCCGCGCCGTCGCCCTTCTCGCCGGGCATGCACCTGCTGCGCGTGGGCGTGCAGGGCCGGCAGGTGGCGATGTCGGAGCGCAAGGTGGCGCACCTCACCTTCCTGGTGGACGTCTCGGGCTCGATGGCCGCGCCCGATCGACTCCCGCTGGCGAAGCGCGCGCTGCGGCTGCTCGTCGACAACCTCCACGACGGTGACACCGTGGCCCTCGTCACCTACGCGGGCAGCGTGCGCGTCGTGCTCCCGCCCACGGGCCTCGAGCACAAGGCCGTCATCCACGAGGCCATCGAGGACCTGCGGGCCGGCGGCGGCACGGCCATGGGCTCGGGCATCGAGCTGGCCTACCAGCAGGCGATGAAGACGCTCGACAGCACGTCGCTCTCGCGCGTCATCATCCTCTCCGACGGCGACGCGAACATCGGGCGCACCACGCCCCAGGCGCTGCTCCAGCTCATCGCCGGCTACGTGAAGGAGGGCGTCACCGTCACCACCGTGGGCTTCGGGGTGGGCAACTACCGCGACAACCTGATGGAGCAGTTCGCCAACCAGGGCAACGGCAACCACGCCTACGTCGACTCGCTGCTCGAGGCCCGGCGCGTCTTCCAGACGCAGCTGGGCGGCACCCTCGAGGTCATCGCGCAGGACGTGAAGCTCCAGGTCGACTTCGACCCCGCGCAGGTGAAGCGCTACCGCCTCGTCGGCTACGAGAACCGCGACCTGGCCGACGCCGACTTCCGCAACGACCGGGTCGACGCGGGAGAGATCGGCTCGGGCCACACCGTCACCGCGCTCTACGAGGTGGAGCTCGCCGCCGGCGCGGGCGAGGGGCTGTGCACCGTGCGCGTGCGGGCCAAGCAGCCCCGGGGCACCGAGGCCTCCGAGGCCGCCTTCCGCTTCCAGGCGGGGGCCCTCGCGGCCCGCTTCGACGCCGCGCCGCGCGACCTGCGCTTCGCCACGGCGGTGATGGGCGCGGCCGAGCTGTTCCGGCAGAGCGCGCACGCCCGGCGCTGGAGCTTCGACGCGGTGCGGGAGATCGCCCGCGGCGCCGCCGGTGACGACGCCGAGCGCCGGGAGTTCCTCGCGCTCCTCGAGCAGGCGCGGCCGACGATGAAGGCCCTCGCCGCGCGCTGAAGCGCACCGCCCTGTCGCCGCGCCCGTCCACGTGGGGTCGGGGCGGCGTGCGGGGGTGCTGCTACGGCTTCTTGCCGGCCGCGAGCTTCTCGATGGTGCTGGCGGCCTTCTCGGCCGCGCCCACCATCGCCTCGCCCGCCTTCTTGGCGGTGTCCTCGGTGGCGGCCGCGGCCTTCTTCGCCGCGTCGCCGCCCTTCACCTTCACGTCCTCCGCGGCCTCCTCGGCGCGGTGCGTGGCCTTGGTGAGCGCCTCCTTGATGCTGTGCCCCACCTTCTGCGCGGCCTCCTGCAGCCGGTTGCCGGCCTCGGTGGCCTTCTGCGTGACGCGGTCTTTCTTGCCCATGGCGGCTCCTCTCTCTCTGCGCTCGCGCGCGTCAGCTCCGGTGGCTCAGCCCCAGGTGCCGGAGGCGGTTCAAGCCGGCGCGCCCGACGAGCAGCTCGCCCCACGTCGGCTTGTGAACGAACAGGCTGCGGGCGACGGCGCCGAGGACGACGCCGCTCCCCAGCACCACGCCGAACGAGGCGAGCGGGTGCAGTCGCAGCATTCGCTTCGTGTTGACGGTGGCCTTCCGCGCGCCGGTCTGGGCGAGGTGACTCACCTTCTCGGCGACTCCGTGGCTCTTCGGCGCGGCGCGATGCGTAGCTTTCGTTGTCATGG
>CAYUZK010000034.1:13949-22041 GCA_964449625.1 uncultured Archangium sp. | reverse complement strand
GGCGCCATCTGCCCCGAGGGCTCGCCGCTGGGCACCGACGGGCAGCCGCGCTGCGGCGCGCTCATCGCCGACGCGTGGGAAGACTGCGGCCGCGACACGCTGTGCCCCGGGGCCCCAGGCTACGTGGCGCCCGACGCCGACGGCACGCAGGGCGACGGCACGCCCGACTGGTTCTTCGACTGTGGCCGCGACGGCGCGTGCCCTGGCGACCCGGGCTACACCGCGCCCGACGCCGACGGCAGCGAGGGCGACGGCAAGTTCCAGGGCTTCTGGCTCGCCGGCTACGGCAACAACATCCCCATGTGGGACGTGCACGACCCGCAGTGGGCGCGCGCCATCGTTCTGACCAACGGCGACATCACCATCGCCATGGTGAGCGTCGACTCGGTGGGCCTCTTCTTCGATGACGTGCAGCGCATGCGCACGCGCGTGGCGCGGAAGATGGCTGCGCCGCCCGACTACGTGCTGGTGCAGTCCACCCACAGCCACGAGCAGCCCGACACCATGGGCCAGTGGGGCCCGCGGCCGGTGTTCCTCCCCCAGCGCGGCGTGGACGACGCGTGGTTCGACCAGGTGCTCATCGAGGGCGTGGCGCAGGCGGTGGCCGACGCGGCGCTCTCGGCGAAGCCCGCGCGCGTCTTCTCGGCCGTGGGGCACCTCGGCTCGCGCACGCGCGAGGTGCTGCGCGACAGCCGCGACCCCCAGGTGCTCGACGACACCGTCACTGTGCTGCGCTTCGTCGAGAAGGGCTCGGGCGACGTCATCGGCTCCATCGTCAACTGGGGCAACCACCCCGAGTCGCTGGCCGACGTGAACAACCGCTCCTCGTCGGACTTCTCGTGGGCCCTGCGCGACGCCATGGAGCGCGGGGTCTACAACTCGGCGGGGCAGCTCCTGCGGCCGGGCGTGGGCGGCACCTGCCTCTACATGCAGGGCGCCGTGGGGGGCCTGATGAACCCGCTGCGCGTGACGCCCACCAGCGTCGACGGCGACCAGCCGCGGCAGTACTCGTTCGCCAAGGTCAAGGCCATCGGCGACATCGTGGCGCTGACGGCCCTCGACGCGCTGAACGAGGCCGAAGAGGTCGTGCCCAACCTGGCCTACGGCGCCGTGCCGCTGTTGCTGCCGGTCGAGAACACGCAGTTCCAGCTCGTCTTCATCAACTTCGACATCCTCCGGCGGCGGCTCTACGACTTCGACCGCATGAAGGTCGTCAGCGAGACGAACTTCCCCAAGCTCGCCTCGGAGCTGGCGAAGGTGCAGCTGGGGCACGTGCGCTTCCTCGCGGTGCCCGGCGAGCTCTTCCCCGAGCTGGGCATCGGCTTCGACCCGGCCTTCGCCTTCGGGCAGCCGCTGGTGCGCGCCGACAACCCGAACCCGCCGGACGTCACGCAGGCGCCCGCGGGGCCGTACCTGAAGGCGCAGCTCGGCGGCGAGGTGAACGTCATCCTCGGGCTGGCCAACGACGAGCTCGGCTACCTCGTGCCACCGTACGACTACAAGCTGCACCCCACGGCGCCGTACGACCAGCGGCCGCCGGGCGACCACTACGAAGAGACGAACTCGCTGGGGCCGTCGACGGTGCCGGCGATCCTCGAGGCGTCGAAGGGGCTGCTCGGCTGGGAGCCGGCGCCGTAGTCGCCGCCTACCGCGCGGCCTTCGCCTTCCGGGCGACGCTCGCCGGCGTGGAGGCGCGCTGCGTGGCCTGGCGGCGCAGCTCAGCGGTGCGGTTGGCGTTGCCGGTCGCGCGGCGCGTCGACTTCCGCGACGGCTTGCCGGTGGCGGAGTCCTCCAGCACCGCGCCGCCCTTCTTCGCCGAGCGCGCCGAGAGGTTGCGCGTGCCGCTCGCGCCGGCGCCGACCTTCCTGTCCGTGGCGCTCACGCCCGGGCGGGCCGTGTCGACGGCCCCGTTCCGTGGCTTCGGCTTCGGCTGCTTCGGCCTCGGGGGGTTCGCGTCGCGCTGCTGCTGAACGCGAAAGTCCTGCGCGCGGGTGCTCATGAGGGGTTCCTCACCGTGTCCCGCCCCTTGCGGTCTTCGGCCCTGCCCAGCGCGCTCTCGAGGGAGCGCCGCAGCTTCTCGGCCGCGCCGTCGACGGCCTCGTCGAGCGACGAGGCGTGGTGCGTGACCGCCGTGGGCTGGCGGCCCTCGACGCGCGCCTCCATCATGCACCGCACGTCGTCCTCGCCGTGCTTGCGGCCGTCTTCGTCGGCCAGGTGCACCTCCACCCGGCTGATCCGCTCGCTGAAGTGCGTGAGCGCGTTCGTCACCGCGTCCTTCACCTCGTCGACCAGCTTCTCTTTGCCTTTGATGGTCGCGTCGGTGTTGACCTGGATGAGCATCGTGACTCCTGTCTCGAGTGGGACTGCGTGGTTCGAGTGCAACCCTAAGCCCGCCGCGGCGGCGCGCACGGCTTTCGTTTGCGGCTCCGCCCCGGTCCATCACTTCGACGGAGAGGGTCCATCAGGTTGACGCGAGGTCGTCTGCTCAGGCCCCGAGCAGCCCACGGAGCGGCGCCGTGAGGGGGATGGGCACCGGCTGCCTCGCGCCGTCGATGCACACCATCTCGATGGTCGCCTCGACGAGGAGGCGGCCGTCGCTCTTGCGGTGGGCGCGCTGGTCGAACACCACGCGGTACTCGCTCTCGAGGCGCGCGACGCTGCGGATCTCCACCAGGTCACCGAAGACGGCGCCCTCCTTGAACTGCTGCGTGGCCTTGTAGACGACGAAGCCCTTCTGCTCCTCGCGCCACAGCCGCACCAACTCGCCGGCGCCCAGCACGTGCTCGCGGGCGCGCTCGAAGTAGCGCAGGTAGTTCGCGTGGTAGACGACGCCGGAGAAGTCGGTGTCCTCGTAATAGACCTGCACGTCGAAGAGGTGGGGAGCGGTGGCCATCGCCGTGGCGCTCTACCTCAGCCCAGCGGCTGCCGCACATCACCGCGCGGCCGAGAACGACCGGCGCCGACGTCACGGCGCGCGGGGCTCCAGTTCCAGCACCGTGCACGGCAGCTCGCACTCCGAGGTCGTCACGTTGCACGCGCGCGTGTCGCCGATGGGCCACTGGCCCCGGTCCTCGTGGATGTGCCCGAAGAGGTGCAGCCGCGGCCTCGCGCGGCCCAGGTGGCGCAGGAGGTCCTCGCAGCCGACGCGCTCCTCGCCGTACACCGGGTGGCGCGTCACGAGGTCGCCGAAGCCCAGCGGCGGGCCGTGGGTGATGAGCACGTCGAGCCCCTCGGGGATGCGCTGCCACGTCGCCTCGAGGGCCGGCCCCCGGCGCAGGTTGAAGGCCCAGTCGTGGAACCACGGCTGCCAGGGGCTCCCGTAGAGCCGCAGCCCGTCGAGCGTCACCGCCTCGTCCTCGAGGTAGGTGAGGCCGTGGAAGAGCGCCCGCGTCTCGGCCGGCCGCCGCTGGAAGGCGAAGTCGTGGTTGCCGGCGACGACGACCTTGTGGCGGTGCGGCAGGCTCCGCAGCCAGTCGGCGACCTGCGCGAGCTGCTCCAGGGTGCCGCGCTGGGTGAGGTCGCCCGCGTGCACCAGCACGTCGCCATCGGGCACCTCGAGGCGCGCGTGGAAGCCGTGCGTGTCGGCCATGGCGACGAGGCGCATGGCGCCGCACCCTACCTCGCGCCGCGCCGGCGTCCTCGCCTACGCTTCGTCGGTGCTCTTCTGGACCTGCGTGGCTTTCGTCGTGCTCGGCGGGCTCTCGCTCCTGGGGTATCTGGTTGACCCGGGCCTGCGCCGCAGCCAGTTCGGTGGCCAGTCCGCGCGGCTGGGCATCGCCCTGGGGCTGCTCGCCGCCGCGGTGCTCGTCGTCACGCGCTGAAGGGTCACGGCCCCGGGGGCTCCTGGCAGCGCGCCACCTCGACCGGCGGGTGGCGCGCCGGGCCCAGGCGCTTGCCGTCCCACGGGAGGCGCTGCTCGACGAGGGCGAGGGCGCTCGAGGGCCACACCACCACCAGCGCGTCGGCCTCGCGCCGAAACGCCTCCGCCCGGCCGCCGCAGCCGGCCGGCGGGTAGCCCACCGGCCCCAGCGCCACCGTCGAGATCACGCCCGGCTGCGGCGCCAGGCGCACGTGCGCGACGTGGTACTCGCCGCCCAGCGGCTGCCGCGGCTTGCGCACCAGCACCAGCTGCAGCGCCTCAGCCCCGACGAAGGGAGGCGAGCCGCCGCCGAGCAGCCCGTCGTCTGGCAAGGGCGGCGTGGCGACCGGCGCGCTGTGGGCGTCGAGCTGCCCGCGGAGCTCGACGCTGCGGACGCCGAGCGCGGCCGCCACGAGCTTCTCCACGCGCGAGGTGGCCTGCGCGGGCGACAGGCGCGGGGCCTGGCGATCGAGCTTCGGGGGGCCGGGCTCGAAGACGCCCCGCTCGGGGGCGTAGCGGAACACGCGTGGCGCCTCGGCCGAAGGCCCGGTGTCGGTGCGGGTGGTGGCGTACTCCACGAGGTCGCTCCAGCCGTCGCCGTCGACGTCGAGGAGCCAGTGGGTGCGCGTCGTCGCGCTGAGGCCCGGCACGCTGCTCGAGAGCACCGCGCCCCACGCCACCACCGGCGGCGCTCCGAAGCGCACGAGACTCGCCGTGGCGGCGGACTTCTGCGAGCGCGCGAGCACCCACAGCGCCTGCTGGCTCCCGTCGGCGCGCAGCGGCACCACGGTGAGCTTCACGCTCGTCGCAGCGGGGAGCGGCAGGCGCGCCTGCTGGCCGTCGCGCGTCAGCACCACCGCCTCACCCTCGAGGCGCGCGCCCAGCGGCCCAGCAGGCGCGGCCGGGCCGGGTCGCTCGCGCAGCCAGCCGAGGAACGTCGCGGCCTCGCGCTCGAGCAGCGGCTCAATCAGCGGCTCCTGCTCGAGCCAGTGGAGGTACGCCGCCCGCACCGCCGCGGCCTCGTCGTCGCTGGGCAGGCGCTGGGCGCAGACGGCGCTCACGAGGGCCTCGGCGCCGTCAGTCAGCGTCACCTCGGGGCCGATCGGCCCTGGGCGGAAGACGCCGAGCCGCTGCCGCGGCCCCAGCGCTCGGAGGCGAGGCGCGCTGCCGTCCAGGGGCACCGTCAGCTCCGCCTGGGGAGAGAAGACGGCGAAGGCCACCACGCCGCTGGGCAGCGCCTCGTGCACGACGTCGAAGTAGCGCACGGCCGGCGCGCCCCGAGGAGGCCAGGTGACCGGGAGCGGCGGGGTCACTCGCGCCGCGAGGGCTCGCTGGCCCGAGGCCCGCTCGGCGGCCTCAGCGGCGGTGAAGCACGGGGGCCGGGGCGGCGGTGGCGCCGCGCCGACGGCGCTCCAGGCCAGGCCAGTGAGGACTCCGGCGAGCAGCGGCAGGCGCACGCGCGCAGTGTACTCCAGCCGCCGGCTCCGGCTGGGGCGCTGGCGCTGCTCGCAGGCCGGCCAGGAGAGGGAGCCGTCGGCATGGGTCGCCCGCGCCCTGCTCGCCGCCTGCGAGCCCCCTGGCTTCGCGCGCAAGGCGCCCACCTCATGCAGGTCCAGCAGCGAAGGTGACGTCGACGCCCGTCGCGGCTTCGGTTGCGAGCGCGGGTGTTGGGCTGCGAAGTGGTCGTCCTGACGACCGCGGCGCAGCCCAACAGGTGCGAAGCACCGTCGAGACCGGTGCAGCGGGCGTGTTGGGTTGCGAAGTGGTCGTCAGAGCGACCCGTACGCAGCCCAACGTCGTCAGCCACCACGGAAGCGCCCCGCCGCGCTGCCGGCGCGTCAGCGGCGCAACGCTGCGTCATCGAGCTCACCCGGCTCCGAAGTCGAGGGGCACGCATGGGTCGACCGCTGCCGAGGGCCGAGCCGTGTCTGGCCCTCGAGGCCTGCGGTGCCGCGACTCGACGCACCCGCTGCCCGACCGTGAGCCACAGTACGAGCACCGGCCCGCGAGTCACCTGCGCATCGCTCCGTCATCGAGCTCACCCGGCTGCGAAGTCGAGGGGCGCGCGTGGGTCGACCGCTGCAGGAGGCCGAGCCGCGCCTGGCCCTCGAAGCCCGCGGCGTGCCGTCAGCGCACCTGCTGCCCGACCGTGAGCCGCAGCACGAAGCGCTCGTTGTCGCGGAGCTCCGCGTGCTCGCCGTTGCCCCGGTCGGCGGCGGCCTTGTCCGAGGCCACCTGCGCGTAGGCGCCGAGCGCCACCCAGAACCCGCCAGAGGTGAAGGCCAGCGTCGGGCCCAGGTACACCGCCGTGCCCTGGTACAGCGCCTCGCGGTAGGCCGAGCGCGCGCGCAGCTCGAGGCCGAAGCTGGCGCCGGGCGCGAGCGCGAACCTGACGCCGCCGCTCGCCTCGAGGCGGGTGTCGAGGCCGCCCGCGCCGCGCCACCAGAGCCGCCGCGCGCCCATGGCATTAGCGGCGAAGAGCGCCCGGCCCACGGTGACGTCGACGAGGAGCCTCGCCTCGACCTCGGCGGAGTCGAAGCCCAGCGTGACGCGCCCGACTCCGCCCACGGCCACCGGCGAGCCCTGACGCCAGGTCGTCCACCGCCAGAGCGACGAGAGGCGCGGGTCGAGCGTGGCGCCGCGGTCGGTGGGCCGCTCCCAGTCGAGGTCGAGCGAGAGCTGCGACTCGAGGTTCTTCGTCACGCCGGCCACCCACGCCAGCCGCGCGTCGACGCGCAGGGAGTCCGCGTCAGCGCGGGACAGCCGCGGCGTCACCCAGCCCTCGAAGCCGTTCGCGCCCGCGTCGGTGGTGCGCGTGGTCCACGTCACCGGAAAGTCGCGGGGCGCGGCGAGGGTCGGCAGCGAGGCGACGCAGAGCAGGGCGAGGAGGCGCATGGCGGGAACGAGAAGGGCCCGCCCCCTGTAACGGGGAGCGGGCCTCTGAGGGAAGCGGAAGTGCGAAGCGGGCCGTCAGCGCTGGGCGCTCATCACCCGCACGTAGTCCTGGCCCAGGAGGCTGTTGCGGAACTTGTTGGAGAACTGCAGCGCGTGCATCGGGTTCGTCACCCGCGGGGCGAGGAACTTGGCCACGTCGAGGCGCGTGAGCTCGTTGTTGAAGAGGTCGAGCACCTGGCCGAGCTGGTCGGCGGTGACGGCCTGGTTGCCCAGCATCGACTCGAGCATCTGCTGGCGGGTGATCTCGTTCATCGTGCCGCGCAGCGAGCTCACCACGCCGGCCCAGGAGCGCCCGTCCATCGGCCAGCGCCCGTTGCGCTGCATCGAGCAGCCGGGGTCCTGCGGGCCGGTGCCGCAGTCGCGGTAGGCCTGCCCAGGAGGCGGAGGCGGGGCCGGCGGGCCGGGCGGCAGCGGCTGCTGCATCACGGGCGGGGGCGGCGGCGGGAGCGGGTGGCCCGGCATCGGCTGGTGCATGCCGCCCGCGCCCGGCTGGGCCAGCATGAGCCGCGTGTAGGCGGCGCTCAGGGTGCTGTTGGCCCACTTGTCGGCGTAGCCCAGCGCGTGCTGCGGGTTCACCACGCGCGGCGCGCCCAGCTCGGCCACGCGCATGCGGAGCGACTCGTTGCGGAAGAGGTCGAGCATCAACCCGAACTGCACCGCCGTCACATAGTTGCGCTGGAAGGCCGCCGCCGCGGTGTTGACCCGCAGCGTCTCGTTCGCCTGCGTCTGCAGCGCGCGCAGCAGGCCCGACCAGCTCGCGCCGTCCATGGCGTACTGGCCGTCGCGCACCATCAAGCAGCCCACGTCGGTGCCGGTGCCGCAGTCGCGCTGCACCATCGGCGGCTGCATGCCCGGAGGCCCCATGGGCGGGCCCATCGGGAGCTGCGGCAGGCGCGACACGCGGAAGGAGGTCTCGCGGAACGTGAGCTGCCGGCCGGTGTCGTCGAAGATGGCCACGCGCGCCACGAAGCGGCCGTCGGCGAAGTCCTCCTCGGCCAGGGTGGAGTAGCGGAAGTAGTGGTTGAACGCGTTGCGCCATACGAAGGGGTCCTGCGGCGCCGTCCACACCTGGGTGGTGACCCACTCCGACCAGTGGCCCTGGAAGCTCTTGAAGCGGGCGCCGAGGTAGAATCCCTGACCGTGCATCGAGCGCAGCGTCAGCTGCGGCACCGAGACGCGCACCGCCGGCTCGCCGTCGAAGCGGTCCGTCACGTTGACGGTGAGCGCCGAGAGCTGCGCGAGGCCCGTGACCTGGTTGTCGTCGCGCCAGTCGTCGCG
>CAYUZK010000034.1:9700-13849 GCA_964449625.1 uncultured Archangium sp. | reverse complement strand
GCCGCGCTCGATGGCGTTCACCACGGGGTCCGGGCAGCGGTACCACCGCGCCGAGGAGGCCACCTGCGCCGCGTCGTTCTCAGCGGCCTGCAGCTCGCGCCACGAGGCGTTGGGCTGGAGCGCGGCGACGCGACCGGAGAGCTGCTGGAGGGGGCCGAGCACCGGGCGGCTGCACGTGGGCCCGGCGCGGTTGGCCCGGCTGACGGCGTCGTTGAAGGCGTCGGCGGCCTGGCGGAGGGGACGGCGGGTGGGCTGGGCCAGGCTCACGGAGCCCACCAGCAGGCCGGCGAGCACGAGGAGGGAGGGGGCGGTGCGCATTGCAGTCGTCCTTTGGGTTGGAAACAGCGAGTCGACCGACGCCGACCCCGTCTGGGCGATTCACCTCAGAAATTCGTCGCTTCGGTGCAGGCGCGACGGCGGCGCAGCATGTCATGGGCCCGGTGGGGCGGCCGCGGTTTTTGCCGGCGCCCTGCGTGGAACCCGCTGGCACCACGGGGGTTTGCGCGCGCCGAGGCCGGCCGCTGATCCATGTTGCAGGGGCCCTACGCGGGTGCTACTCGCGCGCCCGCCATGAGCGCTACCGCAGCCACCACTACTGGTCGCATCACCCAGATCCTCGGCCCCGTCGTCGACGTCGAGTTCCCGCCCGGCGGCCTGCCGCAGGTCTACACGGCCCTCAAGCTGTCGAACCCGGCCATCTCGGCGCAGCCCGACAACCTCGTGGTCGAGGTCGCGCAGCACCTGGGTGAGAACACCGTGCGCTGCATCGCCATGGACACCACCGACGGCCTCTCGCGCGGCATGCCGGTGCGGAACACGGGCGCGCCCATCTCGGTGCCCGTCGGCCCGGCCACGCTCGGCCGCATCTTGAACGTCACCGGCGAGCCGGTGGATGAGCTGGGCCCCATCGCGGCGACGAAGTCGTACCCGATTCACCGCCCGGTGCCGTCGTTCACCGACCAGAGCAAGAAGATCGAGATGTTCGAGACGGGCATCAAGGTCATCGACCTGCTGTGCCCCTTCACCCGCGGCGGCAAGATCGGCCTCTTCGGCGGCGCCGGCGTCGGCAAGACGGTGCTCCTGCAGGAGCTCATCCGCAACGCGGCCATCGAGAAGGGCGGCTTCTCGGTGTTCGCCGGCGTCGGCGAGCGCACCCGCGAGGGCAACGACCTCTGGAAGGAGTTCCAGGAGGCCGACGTCATCGCCTGCCAGAAGGACGAGAAGGGCCACATCAAGGTCGACGAGAAGGGCCGCATCTCGCTCGTCGAGGGCAAGTCGCAGTGCGTGCTGGTGTTCGGCCAGATGAACGAGCCGCCCGGCGCCCGCGCCCGCGTCGCGCTCTCGGGCCTCTCCATCGCCGAGTACTTCCGCGACGAAGAGAACCGCGACGTGCTCCTCTTCGTCGACAACGTGTTCCGCTTCACGCAGGCGGGCTCCGAGGTGTCGGCGCTCCTCGGCCGCATCCCCTCGGCCGTCGGCTACCAGCCCACGCTGTCCACCGAGATGGGCGCGCTCCAGGAGCGCATCACCTCGACCAACAAGGGCTCCATCACCTCGGTGCAGGCCGTGTACGTGCCCGCCGACGACCTCACCGACCCGGCGCCGGCGACGACCTTCGCCCACCTCGACGGCACCATCGTGCTCTCGCGCGCGCTGACGGAGATCGGCATCTACCCGGCCGTGGACCCGCTCGACTCGACCTCGCGCATCCTCGACCCGCTGGTGGTCGGCGACGAGCACTACGCCGTCGCGCGCAAGGTGCAGTCCACGCTCCAGCGGTACAAGGAGCTGCAGGACATCATCGCCATCCTCGGCATGGACGAGCTCTCGGAGGACGACAAGCTCGTGGTGGCCCGCGCGCGCAAGATCCAGCGCTTCCTGAGCCAGCCCTTCAACGTGGCCAAGGTCTTCACCGGCGCCGACGGCAAGGTGGTCTCCATCGCCGACAGCGTGCGCGGCTTCAAGGGCATCGCCGAGGGCAAGTACGACGACCTTCCGGAGCAGGCGTTCTACATGGTCGGCAACATCGACGAGGCCGTGGAGAAGGCGAAGAAGCTGGCCCAGGGGTAAGCCATGGCGAAGCTCAACGTGGAGATCGTCACGCCTGAACGTCGGCTCGCGCAGCTCGCGGCCGACGAGGTCATCGCGCCCGGCGCGGAAGGGCTCTTCGGCGTGCGCCCGGGCCACACCCCGTACCTCTCGGTGATGCAGCCGGGGCCGCTCACGGTCCGCGAGGGCGCGAGCAAGACGGTGTACTTCGTCTCGGGCGGCTTCGTGGAGGCGGGCCCCACCGCCGTGCGCGTGCTGGCCGACAGCGCCGAGACGGCCTCGACCATCGACGTCGCCGCGGCCCAGAAGCGCATCGCCGAGGCGGAAGGGCTGCTCAAGGGCTTCGAGGTGACCGACCCGCGCGCGCTCGAGCAGCGCAAGGTCATCGCCTGCGAGCAGCGCCGCCTCGCCGTCAGCGCGATGAAGGACTGACGACGCGCGTCGCGTCGGCTCGTCCCGCAAGCCCGTCTTCGCCAGCGCGCGGAGGCGGGCTTCGTTGTGCTCAGGCCCCGATGACGAGCCCCGCTGCGCGCCACGACGTGCCCTCGAGCCGCCACGCACGCGGCGCGCCGGGCCGGCCGCTGTGCACCGGCACGATGAGCATCCACCGGGTGGCGTCACCGAAGGCCCGGTCGGCCGGCGACGGCTCGGCCGGCGCGTCGAGGTGCGAGTGCGCCAGGCCCACCACCTCGAGGCCTCGAGCGTCAGCCTCGCGCGCGACCCGCAGCCACTGCGCGTGGTCGAAGGCGAAGGCGGTGCGCGGTGACGCGGCGCAGTTCTTCATCGGCACGTACTGGCTGACCTCGTCGCCGCGCCCCAGCAGCACGCCGCAGCACTCCTCCGGCGCCGCCTGCGCCGCGTGAAGGAGCAGCCCGTCATGGGCAGGCGCTGAGAGGACCAGCCGGCGCATCGTCGCGCTGCACTTCACTACGTCGCTGCGCCCCGCGTCACTCTGCGGACACCTGCCACCGCGCCTGGTAGCGGATGGCCTCGGCCAGCACCGTGCGCGCCGACGCGCCACCGACGCCGGTGGAGAGGGCGACGCTCGCGCTCGCCTCGAGCTGCGCGGCGAGGGCCACGTCTCCCTGCGACTTCGCCGCGGCGATGCCGAAGGCGCTCGCGGCCGCGCCGATGCCCAGGACGATGGGGCCAGAGTCCAGGTCGGGCGGCTGCGCCACGCCGCGCGGCCACTCGCGAAAGCCCACCACGCCACCCAGGCGCACCAGGAAGCCCGCGCGGTAGGGGGCCCACCAGCTCGCGGCGAGCGCGGGGTCGAACTCCGCCACGTAGCGCGTGAGGTAGGAGTGCGCGCAGCCGCGGGGCCAGCGCGCGCCGGGGCCGCGGCCGGTGAGCTCCGAGCGGGGGAGCCCGCTGGCTTCGTCGAGGTGCGCCGCCAGCACGCGCGCCCACTCGCGCGCGGCCGCCGGGGCGAGGGGCGGCTCGGCGGGGTGGCCCGCGTCGAAGCGGTGGAGCCCCGCCAGCGTCACCGCCTGGTCCGCGGGCCAGCGCAGCGAGACGCTCGGGTAGGACGCCGCGTGGCGCAGCGGGTCGCCCAGGGACGCGTCGGCGAGCGCCTCGGCGAGGGCCCGGTGGGCGGCCGGGTCGACGCAGGGGCCCAGCGCGTCGGCGGCGCCCAAGATGAGCAGGAGGTGCGAGCGGAAGAGCCCGCCGCCGTCATCGGGCAGCGCGCGCGCGCGCCGCAGCACCGCCTCCACGCAGCGCCGGGCCTCGGCCTCACGCTCGGGGTGCGCCTTCGCCTGGGCGACGCAGCCGTCGGCGAGGTGCGAGAGCGCGATGACGCGGAAGCCGGCCGGCGTCGCGTCCCACCGGCCGGTGTCGAGGAGCCGTCGCAGCGGCGCGGGCAGCTCGAAGGCGCTCCCGTCAGCGGCGAGGAGCAGCGGGAGGGCGAGGGCGAGGGAGCGCATGGGCTCACGAGCCTGCGCGCCTGGCCGCGCCTTCAGAGGACGCGCGCGGCTCGGCGGCGTGGCGACGCCCTCGAGCGGTCGCCCCGGGGGACTGGGCGGCGCCTCCCGCGTCGCCTGGCGAGGTGGGCCACCGATGCACACGGCGCTGCTCGCGCCCTCCAGTCCCTCGGCGGAG
>CAYUZK010000034.1:0-9600 GCA_964449625.1 uncultured Archangium sp. | reverse complement strand
GCACCCATCGGCGTGCGCCCGACCCGGTGGAGTTCGACCGGCGACGCGGCCCGGGTCAGCCGAGCGCGAAGAAGCGCACCGCGTTGCTCACCCCCACCAGCGCCGCGCCGTAGAGCAGCGGCCACGGCCGCACGAGGCCGGCTTGCCGCTTGAGCAGCCCGGTCGTGACGCTCAGCGACAGCCCGCCCACCACCGGCGCGGCGCACAGCCACGCCAGCCGCAGCTCCGGGGAGCGGAGCCGGTGCTCCGGAAAGAGGGGCAGGGTGAGCGCCCCGAGGAGGCCGCCGAGGAGCGCGTAGCCGAGCAGCCGGGCCGCGCGCGTGGTGGGCGTCGACGGCAGCTCCTTGTTGAAGACGCTGCCGATGGCCCCCAGGAGCAGCTCACCGAAGAGCTCGACGAGGATCTCGACGACGACCTCCACGGCTCAGCACCTCGTGAAGTGGCCGTCGCGCTCGAGGAAGAGCTCGGGGCACACGGCCCGGAGCGCGGGCAGCTTGTCGTCGAGCGTCTTCGCCGACAGCGAGTCGCGCAGCGCCTCGAGCACGGCCAGCACGCCCGGCAGCGCGTCGCCGAAGCGGCACAGCAGGTGCGGCCCCGCCTCCACCCCGTCGGGGAGCTGCACGTGGAGCGTGCCGTCGGCCGCGTCGAGCTCCAGGTCGAGCGCCGCGCCGTCGGTGCGCTTCCAGCGGGCCGAGGCGTCCATCACCGAGTCGGGCACCGGCAGCCAGCCGCGGGCCGAGAGCGCCTTCACCTGCGCCACCGCCGCGTCCGGGCCCGGGCCCTTCGGGGGCTGGGCGAGCGCCTCGAGGGCCTCCGTCTCGGCGACCTCCAGGCCCAGCGCACCGGCGAGGCGGCGGAAGGCGGCGGCCTCCTCGGCCGTCACGTGGCCGTCGGCGAGCACGATGCGGTAGGCCAGCACCAGGCCGTCGCCCGCGAAGGCGCCGGGGAAGCGCGGCGCGAGCGCCTCGAGGAAGCGCTCAGGCCCCTCGGCGCGCAGCCGCGCGCGGGCCGAGCGGGCGAGGTCGAGCAGGCGGGGCGTGGTGACGAGCGACTCGACCGCCTCGTCGCCCACGGCGGCGGCCACCACCTCGCGCAGGCTGTCGATGAAGACGTTGAGCTCGGCCTCGGAGAAGCGGCCATCGGCCCGGCCGATGAAGGCCGCCGCGTCCACCAGCGCCGCCAGCATCTCTTCCACCTTCGGTCGCGCGGTGCGCGCGCTGAGGATCTTCCGGACGCCGCTCATGGTGTTGCCTCCCCGGGGTGCCAGCCGCCTTGCGAGCCCGGCCCGCGCTGTGTACCACGGCCCCCCATGGGCACCGCACGCATCGGCATCGTCACCGTCTCGGACCGCGCCTCGCAAGGCGTGTACGAGGACCTCTCGGGCGCGGCCATCCGCGAGACCTTCAAGGCCTGGCTGTCGAGCCCCTGGGAGGAGTGCTACCGGCTCATCCCCGACGAGCAGCCCACCATCGAGGCGACGCTGACGGCGCTGTGCGACGTGGAGCGCTGCGCCCTCGTCGTCACCACCGGCGGCACGGGCCCCGCGCCGCGCGACGTGACGCCCGAGGCGACCGAGGCCGTCTGCCACAAGCTGCTGCCGGGCTTCGGCGAGCTCATGCGGCAGACGTCGCTCGAGTACGTGCCCACGGCCATCCTCTCGCGGCAGACGGCGGGCATCCGCGGGCAGAGCCTCATCGTCAACCTGCCGGGCAAGCCCAAGAGCATCCGCGAGTGCCTGGAGGCGGTGTTCCCCGCCATGCCCTACTGCGTAGACCTCATCGGCGGCCCCTTCCTCGAGGCCACGCCCGAGGCGCCGAAGGTGTTCCGCCCGAAGTCGGCCTGAGTCAGAGTCGAGCCGCCGTGACGCCCACGCCCGCCGCGCCCGCCCCGTCGTCCCTCGCGCCGTCCGCGCGCGGGTGGACCGTGGAGGCGCTCCTCTCGCCGGCCACGCGGTGGCTGGCGCTGGCGGCGCTGGCCATCTCCTTCGTGTTCCCCGTGGGCGGCCTGGGCGTCGACCTGTGCGCGTTTCACGCGGCGACGGGCTTGCCGTGCCCCGGCTGCGGCCTCACGCGCGGGCTCTCGGCGCTCTCGCAGGGCGACCTCTCGACGGCGCTGGCGATGCACCCCTTCGTCTACGCGCTGTGGCCGACCTTCGCGCTGCTGGCGGTGCTGGCCGTGCTGCCCCGGCGCCTGCGCGAGCCCATCGAGGCGCGCCTGCGCCGCAGCGCCCTCGCGGCGAAGGTGTACGAGCTCGGCTTCTGGGCGTTCCTGGGCTTCGGGGCCCTGCGGTTGCTCGCCTTCGCGCTCACGCAGCAGCGCTTCCCCTGACGTGCGCTGGCGCCGGCCGGCCGGCCCGTGCTTGGGTCCTGACCATGTGGCGTCCGGGGCTCCTGGCGGTGGTGTTGGTGGGGTGCGGTGGTGGCGGGGCTGCGCTGCCCTGCGTGCCCGAAGGCGCGCACGACTTCTTCTTCGTGCGACGACAAGACTTCGTCACCCAGTCCGGCACCATCACCTTCGCCGCCGACCGGAGCGCCACGCTGCGCCTGGGCGGCGAGCCGGCGCGGCGGTGCGCGCCCGCGAGCGTGAGCGACGACCGGGCGGCGCCCATCGCCGCGTGCCAGGTGTCCTGGTCCTGCGAGGTCGTCGAGTGCGCTGGCTGTAGCCGGTGGTTGTTGGGCCTGCTCTATCGCCCCGCAGCCGACGGCGTGCTCCCGCAGGGCACGGTCTTCAGCGTCGACGGCACCGTCAGCGGCCGCTGGAGCGCCACCCCGGAGGTCCCGTGAAGGCGCTCGCGCTCGTCGCTCTCTTCGTCACCCTCGCCGCGAGCGAGGCGCGGGCCTCCTGCGCTCGCCTCTCGTCGTTCTGCTTCTGCTCCTCGCCCACCCGCGCTGGCGTCGTGGTGACCGAGTCGCTCGAGGGCGCCCGGGCGACGGTGCGGGTCGAGCGCGCCGGGGCCGGTCTCGCGGAGGGCCAGGTCTTGACGCTGCCCCGCGCCGCGGCGGAGGTCGTCGGTGCGCGCTGGCTCCTGCGCGACGACCTGCGCCAGGAGCTCGACTCCGAAGGGGCCGTCGGGTGCGCCGAGAGCGGCGCGACCGGGGCGCCGCGCCTGCCGGTGGACGTGGTGCTGTCCGCCCTGGCGACCCCCGAGACCTGCGACGCCACGCTCGAGGCGCAAGGCTTCACCGCGCCGTGCAACGACGTTCGCGGCTGCTCGGTGGGGCCGTCGGGCGCCGCGCTGCTGGCCGCGGTCGTCGGGTTGCTCCGGCGTCGCCGCCGAGCGGCGTGAAGGGCTTGCGCTCGCCCAGCGGTGGCTCGAGTGCGCGCACACCCCCGGCGAGGGGCGGGCCGCGATGCGCGTGCAGCTCGCCTTCGGGGTCTCCATCGACTGAGCCCGCCGCGGCGCTCGCCCGGCGTCAGAAGCCCGCGGCGACCTCGAGCATGAAGGTGCGCCCGTACTGGGGCACGCGCCCGAAGGCGACCTCCGACAGCACCGGCACCGAGTAGCGCTGGTCGAGCAGGTTCTGCACGCCGGCGAAGTACCGCAGCGGCCCGTACTCCCCCGAGAGCCCGACGTTGACGAGGAGCGCCTCGCCGATGCGCGCGCCATCGGCGGCCAGCCGGCCCGACTGGTAGAGCCCCTGGCCCGAGAGCCGCACGAGGCCCTCCTTCAGGGGCACCATCGCCCGCAGCGAGGCGACGTGCATGGGGTAGCTCGCGTTGACGGCGTCGGCGCCGCCGACGAGCACGAAGGAGTAGGCCGCGTCGACGAGCGTGTAGCGCCCTGGCTGCCAGCGCACCTGGAGCTCGGCGCCGCCGGCCGTCACGCGGCCCGGGGAGTTGCCGTACACGACGCACTGGGTCGGCTCGCCGGCCCCACCGCAGCCCGGCGTCTCGAGGGTCTCCTCCGAGAGCACCACGAGCCGATCGATGAGGTTGTAGTAGCCGCCCACCGTCGCGCGGAGCTCCGGCGTGAGGTCGTGCGAGTGCTCGCCCTCGAAGGTGGTGATGAGCTCAGGCTGGGGCGGCGTCAGCGGCACGCGCTGCGTGAGGTTGTTGTCGTTGTAATAGGTCTCGTAGACGTTCGGCGCGCGGAAGGCGCGGCCCACCACCAGCTTGGTGATGCCGCCGTCGTAGAGCCGGGCCACCACCGCGCCGCGCGGCGAGAGCGCGACGTCGGGCAGGTCGAGGTACTTGTCGACGCGCAGGCCGCCCTGGAGGAAGAGCCAGCGCGTCACCTTCCACTCGTCGAGCAGCGTGCCGGCGAAGAGCACGCGGGTGTGCGGGTCGGGCGCGAGGCCCACCGGCTGCTGCGTGACGAACTGCCCCTGGCTCTCGAGGGAGCCCGTCAGCCGGTTGCCCTCGAAGAGGGTGACGCCGACGCGCAGCTCCCCGCTGAACCAGTCGGCGCCGCCGGTGTCGGTCTCGCGCGTGCGGGCGCCCTGGTCGTCGAGCTGCGCGAAGTACCCGCGGTAGCGGCTCGCGTCGTAGGCGCCGCGCGCGGCCACCGTCACCCGCCCGAAGCGCTTCTCGTAGCGGAGCTCGGCGAAGCCGCGGGCGTCGGTGTACTCGGTGCCCGGCACCCCGAAGGCGCTGCCCAGCGGCGCGGAAGGGGACTGCTTGCGGCGCTGCTGCAGCTTCGCCACCAGCACCAGGCCGTCGTACTCGCCGCGCAGCGACACGCCGAGCGAGCGCTCCCCGTCGAGGCCCTGCACCACGCGGCCCTGGCCGAAGTCGGTCACCGGCGCGCCCTCGGCGAAGAGGGCCCCACCGGTGAGCGAGAGGTTGCGGCCCTGCCCGCCGAGGCTGGCGAAGGCCCGCGCCTTCACCGCGTTCTGCCCGCCGGCGCCCACCACCGCCTCGACGTTGCGCCCGTCGCCCACGGTGGCGCGCGGCACGACGTTGACGACGCCGAAGAAGGCGCCGGTGCCGAAGAGGAGCGACGCGGGCCCGCGGACGACCTCGATGCGCTCGATGGCCGAGAGGTCGACGTCGAAGTCGCGCGCCGAGAAGCCCTGGCCCGCCCAGACGTCGTTGGTGGGGTGCCCGTCCCACAGCACGAGGATGCGGGTGTTCAGGTCGCCCGGGGGCTGGAAGCCGCGCACGCCCACGTAGGTGTAGATGCGGTCGTCGGACAGGAAGAAGCCGCGCACCAGCTGCAGCGCCTCGGTGACGGTCTGGTAGCCGAAGGCGCGCAGCTCCTCGCGGGTGATGACCGTCACCGAGGCCGGCGCGTCGTCCACCGAGAGGAGCGAGGTGCTGGCGGCGCTCACCTTCGGCGGCGCGTAGCGCAGCTCGGTGTCGATGCGCGTCTCGCTGTCTTCGGTGACGGTGACGTCCTGCACCAGCGGCGTCACCTCGTCGGTCGTCACCTCCACGCGGTGGGTGCCCACCGGCAGCGTCAGCACCGTGGGCGTGAAGCCCGACTGGCGGCCGTCGACGATGACGGCGGCGTTGGAGCGGTTGGCCGTCACCACCACCTTGCCCGTCGGCTGCGGCTTCTCGGTGAGCGCCACCTTCGCCGTGAAGGCGCCGTGGGCCTGCACCTCCACCAGGAGCTGCTGGGGGAGAAAGCCCGGCGCCTGCACCACCAGCAGCCGCTGGCCCGGCGGGAAGCTGAGCGTCGCCGGCAGCTGACCCAGCGCGGGGCCGTCGCCCGTCTCGCGCACCACCGCGCCCTCCGGCGTGCCCGTCAGCGTCACGGTGCCGACGATGCGCTCGAGCGTCGCGGCCTGCTTCGCCTCCTTGCCGCGGGCGACCGACACCTTCACGCTCGCGGGCTGGTAGCCGGGCAGCTCGAGGAGCAGCGTGTGCGCGCCGGGCGAGACGGCGATGGTCTGCGGCGTCTGGCCGCGGCTGCCCAGGTCCTTGCGGTCGACGAAGAGCTCCGCGCCGGGCGGCGTGGAGGTGATGGTGACGAGGGCCACCTTCGGGGCGAGGCGCCTCAGCGCGGCCTTCACGTCGCCCTTGTCGGCCTCTGGCAGCGAGGGGTCGACGTAGAGGTCGTTCCAGTAGCGGTAGGCCTCGTCGAGCTTGTCGAGGGCCTCGTAGCAGCGCGCGATGTTGAAGAGCACGTTGCGGTTGGGCACCAGCCGGTACGAGAGGAAGTAGGAGGCGAGGGCGCCGCCGTAGTCGCGCTTCGCGTAGGCCCGGTTGCCCAGGTCGAAGGCCACGTCGGCCTCGTCGGCGGTGTTGTCGGCCCAGGCCGGCGCGGTGAGCGCCAGCGCGAGCAGCAGGGCGAGGCGGCGCACGGTGCGCGGCAGCCTACTCTCCGGGCCCTTCGCGGCAATTCCTCAGCGGCAGAAGCGCGCCCAGGCGTCGGGCATGGGGCCGCCCATGAGCTTCTCGGCGGCGGCGCGGTCGAGCAGCACGAAGGTGAAGTCGCCGCCGAAGCAGAGCTCGCCGCCCTGCCGCAGCTCGGCCGTGGCCTTCACCACGCGCGCCGTCGTCTTCGTCAGCCGCGCGCGGGCCTCCAGCGGCACGCCGACCTTCACGCCCCTCGACAGCCGCGCCTCGAAGGAGGTGGTGAAGCCGAACTTCCCCGTGCCGGCCAGCACCGCCCAGGCCGCCGCCTCGTCGGCCACCGTCGCCACGAGGCCGCCGTGCATGAGACCCAGGGGCCCCTGGTGGTGCGCCGCGGGCGTCACCGTCGTCACCACGTCGTCGCCGTCGGTGGTGAAGCGCAGGTGAAAGCCGGCGGGGTGGTCGGGGCTGCAGCCGAAGCAGGGCTGGCCAGGGCCGAAGAGGCTTCCATCGAGCGGCGTCACGGCAGGCGTCATGGCGGCGCGGTGTAGCGCAGGCGCGCGGGCGATGCGCGGCCTCGACATGGCCTCAAGGCCGCCGGGTAGAGTCGGCGGAATGCGCCTGCTCACCATCACGCTCGCGGCCGCGCTCCTCGTCGCCTGTGAGGCCCCGGAGCGCACCCCGCGGTCACCGCCGCAGTTCGTGCACCGCGCCGATGCGCTCTCGACCGGCGTGGTCATCAGCCAGGTGTACGGCGGCGGCGGGAACCAGGGCGCGACCTACAAGAACGACTTCGTCGAGCTCTTCAACCGCGGCCCCGCGATGGTGGGCCTCACCGGGTGGACGGTGCAGTACGCCAGCGCCACCGGCTCCACGTGGCAGGGCCCGACGCTCTCCGGCTCGCTCGGCCCTGGTCAGTACCTGCTGGTGCAGCTGGGCTCCGGGGGCGACGCCGGCGTGCTGTTGCCGTCGCCTGACGAGACCGGCGGCGTGAACCTGGGTGCGCCCGGCGGCAAGGTCGCCCTCGTCAACGGCGGCACGGCGCTCACCGGCACCTGCCCGACCGCGGCGTCCATCGTCGACCTCGTGGGCTACGGCGGGGCGAACTGCTTCGAGGGCACGGCCGCGGCGGGGGCACCCACGGCGGCGACGGACGCGCTCCTGCGCAAGCAGGGCGGCTGCACCGAGACCGACAGCAACCAGGCTGACTTCACCACGGGCGCCGTCTCGCCGCGGAACAAGAGCTCGGCGCGAGCGCCCTGCTCTGGCGTCGACGCCGGGGCGCCGAGTGACGCGGGCACGCCGGCCTGCACCGTCCTCGCCGCCTGGCCGACGGTCGAGTCGCGCGGGTACTACGACGCCCTCGACGAGGTCGCCGCGGGGCTGCACTTCTCGCAGCCGCCGGCGACCTCCGACGGCGGGCTCCAGGTGCTCACCTTCGAGGCGTACTTCGGCGCCGGCCTCACCGTGCCCGAGAGCGTCACCTTCACGCCGCAGGACAGCTACGGCTTCTGCGACCTGTGCCCCATCGCGGGCCGCGACTGCAACGCCCAGGGGCTGTGCCGGGCGAGCTTCTTCCCCCAGGCGGGCACCGGCGCGGTGACGGCGGCCACCCAGAACGAGGCGACCGGCGTCTTCCAGGGCGCGCTCAACAACGTGCGCTTCGTGGAGTGGGACTTCGATGCAGACGAGGCCGTGCCCAACGGCGAGTGCTTCGTGCTCACCAACGCGACCTTCAACGTGGCCTGGGGCGGGGCCGGGGGTGGCGCGGGTGGTGGCGCGGGGGGCGGCGTGGGAGGCGGCGCGGGTGGTGGCGGAGGCGCCGAAGTCGATGGCGGAGCCGGCGGTGGGGCCGGCGGCGGAGGTCCGCGGGGCGGCGGTACTGGCGGCACCGGCGGTGGGTCAGCGGGCGGAGGCGCAGGTGGCGGCACCGGAGGTGGCACGACGGGTGGCGGCGCCGGTGGCGGCGACGTCGGTGGCGGCGCAGGCGGTGGAACTGGAGGCGGTGATCCCGGTGGCAGTGGTGGCGGTGCGGGCGTCGGTGACTCCGATGCAGGCACCGGCGGCGGCGGCAGCGGACACGCCTCCGGTGGCACCGGCTGCGGCTGTGCCAGCATCGAGGGCCCGTGGCTCCTGGCCCTGGCGAGCCTCGGGCTTGCGCTGCGACGGCGGGCGCGCCGAACTTCGCTGTAATGCCCGGCCGCGCCCGGGAGTCTTCACGCCACCATGAGCGACCCGAAGCCCTGCCCCTGCCCGAAGTGCGGAACCTCCACCTGCCAGTGCACCGGCGCCACGCAGGGAGGCTGTTGCTGCGGCGCGGTATGCACCTGCGGCCCGAAGTGTCAGTGTCCTCCCTCGTGCGGCTGTCCGGGCAAGTGACGTCGGAGGTGGTGCCCCGTGCGCTCGCCGCGGACCGCAAGGCCCTCGTCGCCTTCGCGCGCCGCCGCGTCGGCGCGAACGCCGAAGACGTGGTGCAGGAGGCGGCGGTGCGCGCCCTGCGCCACGCGGATCAACTGGTGGACCCCCGCGCGGCGCGCGCCTGGCTCTTCAGCATCGTGCGCGCGCTGACCGCAGCGCCCGCGGGCCCGGCCGGGGAGCCGCTGTCCGAGGGGCTCGCGGCCGCGCCCGAGCCAGCGCCCGACGCGTGCGACTGCGTGATGACCCAGGTGCGCGCGCTGCCGTCGCAGCAGGCCGTGCTGCTGCAGCGCGCGGTGGTGGAGGGCGCGAGCGTGGCGCACCTCGCGCGGGAGCTGGGCATCACGCCCAACGCGGCCCGGGCGCGGCTGCACCGTGCCCGCGCGGCGCTCAAGGCGCGGCTCGCGCGGCACTGCGGCACGCGCTCGCTGCGCTCGTGCCAGGGCTGCGGCTGCGACGAGCGCGGCTGCGGCCGGTGACGCGGCGCCCAGGCGGCGCCGGCCTCACCAGTCGAGCGACGCGGCGTCGGGGTAGCTCGCGGTGCACCGCTCGCGAGCTCGCCGCGCCTGCGCGGGGCTCGCCGCCTTGAGGCGGGGGATGAGGCCCAGCAGCAGCACCTGGTCCTTGCGCGCGCAGGCGGCCTCCACCACGAGGGCGAGGCCCCGCGCCTGGGTGCTCGGCGCCTTGAGCTCGTTGAAGACGCGCGCCCGCAGCGCCGCCAGCCGCTCCCAGTCGCGCTCGGCGCGGTGGCGCTCCAGCGTGGCGAGGAGCTCCTGCTCGGCCTTCGTCAGCGCCGCGGGCCGCGACTCCTGCTCCGGCGCGGGGCGGGGCGCGGCCGCGAGCCGCCCGGCGTCTTCGACCGGAGGCGGGCCGGCGTCGAGCAGGGGCGCCTCCATGGCGACCACGACCGCGGCCGGGCCGGCGTCGGTCGGCGCGGCGCCGGCG
>CAYUZK010000033.1:0-38530 GCA_964449625.1 uncultured Archangium sp. | reverse complement strand
CGCCGTCGATGCCCCCGCCGCTGCCCCCGCCGCCGCCGTCGATGCCGCCCCCGCTGCCGGGCCGCAAGCCGGCCGCCGCGCCCAGCTCGCCGCCGCTCGACCTGCCCTGGAGCGACGCGAAGCTGGCGCAGCCCATGGCGCGGCTCGATCTGCCCCCGCCGCCGGTGGCCTCGCCCGCCCCCGCGAAGCCGGCGAAGAAGCCCGCGGCGCCCGCGCCGGTGGCGGCGAAGTCGGTGGGCTCGCTGCTGCCCGAGCTGTCGGAGGTGGTGAGCCTGCCGCGGCTCTCGGGGCAGGAGGGCGCGCAGCGCGAGAAGCTGGCGGCCAAGCTGAACGCGATGCGCAAGCTCGACTACTTCGAGATCCTCGGGGTGACGCGGCGGGCGACGCGCGAAGACGTCAAGCGCGCCTACTTCGCCCTGGCCAAGGAGTACCACCCGGACCGCGCCATGAGCTCGGCCTCGGGCGAGACGAGGGCGCTGGCGCAGCAGCTCTACGATCTCATCTCGACGGCCCACGACACCCTCGCCGACGCCACGGAGCGCAAGCGCTACCTGGCGGAGCTCGAGGCGGGCGCGGCGCGGCCCGACGACGGCGACGTGGGCAAGATCCTCGCGGCCGAGGGCAAGTTCCAGCGGGGCGAGGAGCTCATGCGGCACCGGCAGTACGCCGACGCCTTCAAGCTCTTCAAGGAGGCCATCAGCCTCTACGCCGACGAGGGCGAGTTCCACGCCTGGCTCGGCTGGAGCCTCTTCCAGGCCGACCCCTCTCGCGTGGAGGACGCGCTGCGCGCCATCGAGCAGGCCATCTCGCTCAACCCGCGGCTCGACAAGGGCTACCTGTTCCTGGGCTACATCCACAAGGCCAACGGCCGGCCCGACCGCGCCGAGCGGCAGTTCGAGAAGGCCATCCAGTGCAACCCGGACTGCACCGAGGCCCTGCGCGAGCTGAGGCTCCTCGGCAAGCAGCGGAAGTAGGCGGCGCGGCGTGCGGCTGCGGGAGCGCTTTCAGATCACCCGGCCCCTCGAGGAGCTGGAGCTCAACCTGGTGCGGGCGGCCATCGAGGACCCGAAGCTGGTCGACGCGCACGAGGAGGCGGTGCTGCGCACGGCGCTCTCGCTGGCCCGGCTCTACAAGGTGCGACAAGACGGCCGGGACGTCGGGGTGGGCGCGTCCCTGCAGCCCTTCCGCCACGAGATCGAGCGGCGCCTGGGGCCGGTGCTCGCCCCGCCGAAGGGCCGCATCAGGCGGGAGCAGCTCCTGCCGCACCTGCGGGAGCTCAAGGAGCGCACCATCAACACGCGCGACGGCCTGGCGCGGCGCTTCGCCGGCCGCCTGTCCTTCGAGGCCATCGACAAGGAGCTGCGCGAGAAGGCGCTGGTGCTGGTGCTGGGCGGCGGCGGGGGCACGGCCTACGTGTACCTGGGGGTGATGTCGCTGCTCGACGAGTACGGGCTGCAGCCCAGGCTGCTGGTGGGCACCTCCATGGGCGCGGTGCTCTCGCTCTTCCGCAGCCGCATGCCGCGCTACGAGCAGGAGGAGGTGGTGGGCATCGTGCGCTCGCTCTCGTGGCGCCGGCTCTTCCGCACCGTGAGCCTCGAGAGCCGCTACGGCGTGCCGGCGGCGCTGCGCCTCTTCCTGCGCAGCGGCATCGGGCGGTACTTCGGGGTGGACACCCGGGGCCTCGAGGGGCCGCGCCTCAAAGATCTGCCCATCAAGACGATCATCGCGGTGAGCGGCATCCGCAGCGGGAAGCTGCCCCGGCCGCTGGAGTTCTACGAGCGCCTCATCGCGATCTCGCCGCGGCACCTGCTCAACCCGCTGATCCTCCCGCGGTGGCTGGGGGCCCTGGCGGAGTTCACCGCCCGGCCCGACATCATGACGCGGGTGCACCTGGGCGCCGACGACGAGACGGCGGAGTTCGACGCGCTCGACGCGGCGGGCTTCTCGAGCGCCCTGCCCGGCATCATCCACTACGACATCTTCCGCGATGATCCGCGCATGCACGCGCTGACGCGCGACTTCATGGCGGCCCGGGGCATCTCCCGCTTCGTCGACGGCGGGCTGGTGGACAACGTGCCGGCGCGGGCGGCGTGGCGGGCAGTGCACAAGGGGCAGCTGGGCACGCGCAACGCCTTCATCCTCGCGCTCAATGGCTTCTCGATGAAGCTCACCACGCCGCTGTGGCTGGGCCTGGAGCGGGTCGCGGAGCTGAACGTGTCGCGCAACCGGCCCTGGGCGCACCACGTGCACGACTTCCGCCGCACCCTGGGGCCGCTGGTGATCGTCCCCACGGTGGAGCAGCTGCTCAAGGTGGTGGAGTGGGGCCGCGCGGCCCTCGCGTGGGAGATGCAGGTGATCGCCCGGGTGATGGCGCCGCTCCCCAGAATCGCCCCGCCGCCCTGACGTCACGCGTTGCCTTCGGCGGGCGCATGGTGTTTGAGCCCCGCCATGAGCTCGACCTCGACCTCGAACGCAGTGCTGAAGGCCGACCTGGTGTGGATGGACGGCACGCTCGTGCCGTGGAGCGACGCCAACCTGCACCTCATGACGCACGCCCTGCACTACGGGCTGGGCGTCTTCGAGGGCATCCGGGCCTACCGCGCGAAGAACGGCAAGCTGGCCATCTTCCGGCTGCGTGAGCACATGCGCCGCTTCCTCGACTCGGCGCACATCATCCTGCTCCAGATGCCGTGGACGGAGGACCAGCTCGTGCAGGCCTGCGTGGACGTGCTCCGGGCCCAGGAGGCCCGCTTCCCCAACGGGGCGTACCTGCGGCCCATCGCCTTCATGGGCGACGGCGCCATGGGGCTGGGCGCGCAGAACGCCACGCGCGTGGGCATCGCCGCCTGGGAGTGGGGCAGCTACCTGGGCGACAAGGGCGTGCGCGAGGGCATTCGCGCGAAGGTGTCGAGCTTCACCCGCATGCACGTCAACGTGAACATGGTGCGCGGGAAGATCACCGGCCAGTACGTGAACTCCATCCTCGCCAAGCGCGAGGCGGTGATGGCCGGCTACGACGAGGCCATCTTGCTCGACAGCGCCGGCTACGTGGCCGAGGCCTCGGGCGAGAACATCTTCCAGGTGCGGCAGGGCATCGTGCGCACGCCGTCCTTGAGCTCGCCCATTCTGCGGGGCATCACCCGCGACACGGTGTTGGAGCTGGTGCGCGACCAGGGGCACCCGGTGGAGGAGGTGTCGTTCACCCGCGACGCGCTCTACATCGCCTCGGAGGTCTTCTTCTCGGGCACGGCGGCGGAGATCACCCCGGTGCGCGAGGTGGACAACCGGCAGGTGGGCGAGGGCACGCCCGGCCCCATCACCAACGCGGTGAAGGACCTCTACCACCGCGTGGTGCGCGGCCTGGAGCCCCGCTACGAGCACTGGCTCACCTACGTCTGACGGCCACGGCTTCGGGCTACAGTGCCGGGCCGATGACGAAGCGCACGACACAGGTCCACGAGGCCGGCCCGACGCAGGAGCAGTTCAACCCCTTCGGCCTCGAGAACCCGGCCATCCTCGAGCTGGCGCCCGCGCCGCCCACCTCGGTGGAGGACACGGGCCTCAAGATGGGGCTCCTGTCGGACCTCGCGCTCAAGTTCTTCTACTACCAGGGCACGGCCACCGGCGCCGACGTCGCCGACCAGCTCAAGCTGCCGTGGACGGGCGTGGTCGAGCACGTCATCGACTTCCTCACCACCGAGAAGCTGGTGGACCTGCGCGGCGGCAAGGGCTTCGGCCGCGTGTCGGTGGACTTCCTGCTGACCGAGAAGGGCCGCGAGTACGCCCGCGACTCGCTCGACCGCACCACCTACGTGGGCCCCGCGCCGGTGCCCATCGAGCAGTACAACGCCCTCATTGCGCAGCAGACGCGCGAGTCGCCCACGGTGACGCGCAAGCAGCTCGAGCTGGCGCTCTCGCACCTGGTGGTGCCCGAGACCATCGTCGACAAGCTGGGGCCGGCGGTGAACTCCGGGCGCTCGCTGTTCCTCTACGGGCCGCCGGGCAACGGCAAGACGTCGCTGGCCGAGGCCATCAGCGCGATGTTCGGCGGCGAGGCCTACGTGCCGCACTGCCTGGAGATCGATGGGCAGATCGTCAAGGTGTTCGACCGCCTGGTGCACCACCCGGTGTCGCTGGAGCTCGCGCGCGACGCCGCCGGCCGCCGCCAGAGCTTCGAGATGGACCACCGCTGGCAGGTCTGCCGCCGGCCCTCGGTGATCGTCGGCGGCGAGCTGACGCTCGAGACGCTCGACCTCATCTACTCCGACACGGCGCGCTTCTACGAGGCGCCCTTCCAGGTGAAGGCCAACGGCGGCATGTTGCTCATCGACGACTTCGGCCGGCAGAAGGTGCACCCCACCGACCTGCTCAACCGGTGGATCGTGCCGCTCGAGAAGCGGGTCGACTTCCTCACGCTCCACACCGGCAAGAAGTTCGAGATCCCCTTCGATCAGCTCATCGTCTTCTCGACGAACCTCGACCCCAAGGAGCTGGTCGACGAGGCCTTCCTCCGGCGCATCAAGTACAAGATCGAGGTCGGCAACCCCGACGAGCAGCAGTACCGGCAGATCTTCAAGCGGGTCTGCGAGGCCTCGGGCGTGCCCTACGTCGAGCAGGCCGTGAGCTACCTCCTCGAGCACACCTACAAGCCCCGCAGCCTCGATCTGCGCAGCTGCCACCCGCGCGATCTCGTGCAACTCGTGAAGGACGCCGCGCGCTACCGGGGCCAGCCGCCGGCGCTCTCTCGCGAGCTGCTCGACCTCGCCGTCGACGTCTTCCTGGTCGACGTGTAGGTCTCCCCGCCCCCTGGGGAGGCGCGCTTTCTTGAGTGGCCCCGGGAGCAGCCTAGACTGGTCGAAGGTGATCACCCCGCTCCCCGCCCAGGCCTTCAAGGTGCGCCCCGCCCGCCGCGGCGACGCGACGCCCATCGTGGCGCTGCTGGCGGAGCTGGGCATGAAGAGCGACCCCAGCACCGTCACGTGGATCATCAGCCACCCCGAGATGGAGCTCATGGTGGCCGCCGACCCGCTCGACAAGGTGATCGGCTTCGCCACCCTCTCGCACCGGCCGGTGCTCAAGACCGGCGGGCGGGCGGCGAGCATCGACGAGCTGGTGGTCGCGCCGGCCTGGCGGCGCCGGGGCGTGGGCCGCACGCTGCTGCGCAAGGTGGTGGAGCGCGCGAAGGTGCTCTCGGTGAACCGCCTCGAGGTGCAGACCTTCGGGGCGCCCGACGAGGCCCTGGGCGCCTTCTTCGCCGCCTGCGGCTTCGACCGCGCCGACACCGGCGTCTACCGCCTCAGGTGATCTCCGGCAGGCTGTCGGAGAGGCTCCGGGCCACCACCTCGAGCCGCTCGCGCACGGCTGGGCGCACGTTGACGAAGCGCACGCCGACGGCCTCCCCGCGCACCCAGGCCACCACGCCCTCGAGGTCGAACTGCTCGCCCTCGATGGTCAGCGAGAGGGCGACGACCTCGCCCACGCCGAAGGCCGACTTCGAGCGCACGCACAGCCCGCCCGACGAGAAGTTGACCGACCAGGCGTTGAGCGCGCGCGCGGCGTCGGCGGCCAGCGCGAAGCGGACGTCGAAGAGCGCCCCGTACCGTGCCTGTCGTCGCCGCTCGTCCGTCATCTGCAAACGGGAGTGTACCGGAACGGGGCTGCATGTAAGGTTTCGCGCACCGTGGAACTCGAACTGACCGGATTCGGCGAATTCGAGGGCGTCGAGCTTCTCCAGAAGCTCCACCTCTTTCAGAAGCTCACCTTCGACGAGACGACGCGCCTCGGCAGCATCATCGAGTACGCGGACGTGCCGCCAGAGACCATCGTCATCGAGCAGAACGCGCTGGGCGACGCGCTCTACGTCATCGGCAAGGGTGAGGTGCGGGTCACCCGCGACACCGACGGCGACGGCAAGCACGAGGCGCACGAGGAGATCGGCCGCCTGGGCGACGGCGAGATGTTCGGCGAGATGTCGCTCATCGACGACGTGCTGACGAGCGCGCGGGTGACGACGACGACGCAGTGCCGGCTGCTCAAGATGCCGCGGGCGGCCTTCGAGGGGCTGCTGGCCTCCGACGACAAGCTGGCGATCAAGGTCTACCGCTCGTTCTGCCGCACCCTGTCGGACCGCGTGCGCCGCACCACGGCCATGCTGGCGAAGTCGCAGGCCATGGCCGTCACGGTTCGCTGAAGGGGAAAGCACCACACATGGAACTCGCCACGTTCAACCAGTTCCTGGCGGCGGCCGTGAAGAACGGCGCCTCCGACGTGCACTTCAAGGTGGGCAGCGCGCCCGCGCTCCGCGTCAACGGGCAGCTGCTGCCGGTGAAGGTGCCGGCCCTGCAGCCCGAGGACACGGCCCGCATCGCGCGGCACCTGCTGGCCTCGAGCCGCTACAAGGGCACCCTCGAGGACCTCCAGGACTGGGACACGAGCTACCCGCTCGAGGGCGTGGGCCGCTTCCGCGCCAACGTCTTCCGCAACAAGGGCAACCTCGGCGCGGTGATGCGCTCCATCCCCCTCACCATCCCCGACTTCACGAAGCTGGGGCTGCCCAAGGTGCTCGAGAAGGTGAGCCAGGAAGACCGCGGGCTCATCCTCGTCACCGGCGTCACCGGCTCGGGCAAGTCGTCCACGCTCGCGGCGATGGTGAACTACATCAACCTCCACTACCGCAAGCACATCGTCACCATCGAGGACCCGATCGAGTTCGTCCACGAGGACAAGTTCTCGCGGATCATGCAGCGGGAGATCGGCCCCGACACGCCCAGCTTCAGCCACGCCCTGCGCGCGGCGCTCCGCCAGGACCCCGACGTGATCCTCGTGGGCGAGATGCGCGACGCCGAGACCATCGAGATCGCCATCAAGGCGGCCGAGACGGGGCACCTCGTGCTGTCCACCGTGCACACGCAGGACGCCTACCGCACCATCAACCGCATCATCGGCGTCTTCCCCCCAGAAGCGCAGACGGGCGTGCGCAACCGCCTCGCCGAGAACCTCAAGGCCTCGGTGTCGCAGCGCCTGCTGCCCCACGCCTCGGGCAAGGGCCGCGTGGTGGCCGCGGAGATCATGGTCTCCAACCTCTCGGTGACCGAGTTCATCAAGGACCCCGACCGCACCCACGAGATCAAGGACTTCCTCGAGCGCAGCCACGACATCCTCGGCACGCAGAGCTTCGACCAGCACCTGGTGCAGCTGCTGCGCGCCGGGCAGATCAGCGTGGAGGTGGCGAAGGAGGCCTCCTCGAACCCCAGCGACTTCGAGCGCGCGCTGGCCTTCGAGTAGCGCAGCGCCGCGGGCTGCTCGGCCTGATGAGCCCCGCTTGCCGCGCCCGGCGGGTGCCGCACCGCGTCGTCGCAGTCGGCGGCCCGCTGGGCCCCGAGGCGGGCTAGATCGCCGCCCCATGCTCCCCATCACCGACGTGGCGAAGAAGGTCGGCCTCAGCGCCGACGACATCGTTCAGTACGGCCCGCTGGCGAAGCTCTCGTGGCCGACCGTCAACCGCCTGCGCGAGAGCGGCAAGCGCGGCAAGCTGGTGCTGGTCAGCGCCATGACGCCGACCAAGTACGGCGAGGGCAAGACGACCACCTCCATTGGCCTGGTGCAGGGGCTCGCCCGCCGCGGCGTGAAGGCCATGGCCGCGCTGCGCGAGCCGTCGCTGGGGCCCGTCTTCGGCGCCAAGGGCGGCGGCACCGGCGGCGGCAAGGCGGTGCTCGAGCCGTCGGCGCGCATCAACCTCCACTGCACCGGCGATCTGCACGCCATCACCGCGGCCAACAATCTCCTCGCGGCGCTGGTGGACAACGCCATCAACTTCGATCAGCGCCGCTTCAAGTCGGTGACGTGGAAGCGCTGCATCGACATGAACGACCGCTTCTTGCGGAACACCGTCATCGGCCTGGGCGGCACGGCCAACGGCGTGCCCCGCGAAGACGGCTTCGACATCACCGCGGCCTCCGAGGTGATGGCCACGCTGTGCCTGGCCGACGGCGTCGCCGACCTCAAGGCCCGCCTCGCGCGCCTCATCGTGGGCATCGACAAGGACAACAAGCCCATCACCGCGGGCGATCTCCAGGCCGTGGGCGCCATGGCCGCGCTGCTGGGCGACGCGCTCCTGCCCAACCTCGCGCAGACGGGCGAGGGCGTGCCCGCGCTCATTCACGGCGGGCCCTTCGCCAACATCGCCCACGGCTGCAACTCGGTGGTGGCCACCAAGGCGGCCCTCGCGCTGGCCGACGTGGTGGTGACGGAGGCGGGCTTCGCCTTCGACCTGGGCGGCGAGAAGTTCCTCGACCTCAAGTGCCGCATGGCCGACCTCTGGCCGCACGCGGTGGTGCTGGTGGCCACCGCCCGCGCGCTGCGCGCCCACGGCGGCGACGAGCCCGGCCTGCCCGCCCTCGAGCGCGGCTTCGCCAACGTGGCCCGCCACATCCAGTCCATCCGCGGGTTCGGGGTCGAGCCCATCCTCGCCCTCAACATCTTCGCCACCGACACCGAAGAAGAGCTGGCGCTCATCGAGAAGATGGCCCGCTCCGAGGGGGTCAAGGTCGCGCGCAACCGCGGCTTCGTCGACGGCGGCCCCGGCAGCGAGGCGCTGGCCGACGTGGTCATGGCCGCCCTCGAGGCCCCCGCGCCGGCGCCCCGCTTCAGCTACCACCTCACCGACTCCTTCGAGACCAAGGTGAACGAGGTGGCCCGGAAGGTCTACGGCGCGAAGGGCGCGGAGCTCTCGGCGGAGGCCCAGAAGGACCTCGAGCGCATCAAGAAGTGGGGCTTCGGCACGCTGCCGGTGTGCATGGCCAAGACCCACCTCTCGCTGTCCGACGACCCCTCGAAGCCGGGCGCGCCGAGCGACTTCACCATCACCGTGCGCCAGGTGCGCGTGTCGGCCGGCGCCGGCTTCCTCCTCGCGCTGACGGGCGACATCCTCACCATGCCGGGCCTGCCCAAGCAGCCGGCGGCCTTCGGCCTCGATCTCACCGAGGCCGGCGAGGTCACCGGGGTCCACTGACGGCTGGGGTGCGCCTAAGCCTCCAAAACCCCTCGGAAATTCACGTTGACTCCCGAGGGGCTGGTCCCTAGAAATCGCGCGCCCCGTCGTCTTGAGGTGGAAGGACCCCTTTGTGAGCACGTTTGCGCTCGATCAGATCCAGGCCCAGCTCCCGCAGGCCCTCGTTGAACGCTACGCCGACCGCACCGGTGAGCCGTGGGGTGTCGTCGCCCCCGAGCACATCGTCGAGGTGGCGAAGCTCCTGAAAGAGAAGCTGGGCTTCCGGCTCTTCATCTCGATGGACGCGGTCGACCGGCTCCACCTCGAGCCGCACGAGCAGGACCCGCGCTTCGAGGTGCTCTACTTCCTCAAGAACCTCGAGCGGAACGAGCACGTGCGCCTCAAGGTGCGCGTCGCCGAGGACCAGGAGGTGCCCTCGGTGATGAAGGTCTGGCAGGGCGCCGAGTGGGGCGAGCGCTTCGTGTGGGACTTCTACGGCGTCGCCTTCACCGGCGGGGTCAAGCGGCGCATCCTCATGTACGAGGAGTTCGTCGGGCACCCGCTGCGGAAGGACTACCCCCTGCGCGGCCGACAGCAGCTGACGCCCGAGCGCCCCATCAAGGACATCTTCCGCGGCCCCGGCACCAACGGCGTGCAGGACTGACCGCCCTCCCCTTCGCCTGACTTCGAGGAACGCACATGGCCGCAGCCGGTGACGAATACGATCCGACCCCGAGCGAGGACGAGCTCGAGGCCCACCTCCAGACGCGCAACATGGTGATCAACCTGGGCCCGTCGCACCCCGCGACGCACGGCACGGTGCGCCTGCGCATCGAGCTCGACGGCGAGATCATCGCCAAGATGGACACCGAGATCGGCTTCCTGCACCGCGGCTTCCAGAAGTCCTGCGAGAACGTGACGTGGACGCAGGTGCTGCCGTACACCGACCGCCTCGACTACGTGGCCTCGCTGCACAACAACTTCGGCTTCCTCACGGCCGTCGAGTCGCTCATGGGCGTCGAGATCCCCGAGCGGGCCAAGTACATCCGCGTGATCGGCGCCGAGCTGCACCGCATCGCCAGCCACATCACCACCGCCGGCGCGACGGCGCTGGAGCTGGGCGGCTTCTCGGCCTTCCTCTACGCCATCGAGGCCCGCGAGCTCATCACCGACCGCGTCACCGAGCTCACCGGCGCGCGCTTGACGACCAACTACGGCCGCGTGGGCGGCATGAACCGCGACCTGCCCCCCGGCTGGCTCGACAAGGTCCTCAAGAGCCTCGTCAAGTTCGAGGAGCTCACCGTCGAGGTGGACGCGCTCCTCTCGCGCAACCGCATCTTCACCGACCGCACCCGCGGCACCGGCGTCATCACGAAAGAAGACGCGCTCGACTTCGGCTTCACCGGGCCCTGCCTGCGCGCCTGCGGCGTGAAGTACGACGTGCGCAAGGCGAAGCCCTACTGGGTGTACGATCAGCTCGACTTCGAGGTGCCCGTCGGCAACAACGGCGACAACTTCGACCGGTACTACATGCGCATCCGCGAGATCCGCGAGTCGATCAAGATGATCCGCCAGGCCATCGCCCAGCTGCCCGAGGGGCCGGTGATCATCGACGACTGGCGCATCGCGCTGCCTCCGAAAGAGAACGTGTACGGCTCGATCGAGGGCGTGATCGCCCACTTCAAGCTGGTGATGGAGGGCATCCCCGTGCCGCCGGGCGAGTGCTACTCGTCGACCGAGTCGGCCAACGGCGAGCTCGGCTGGTACCTGCGCAGCGACGGCTCGGGGCGCCCCTACAAGGTGCACGTGCGCGCGCCGGGCTTCCAGCTCCTCTCGGGCCTGGCGCGCATGTGTGAGGGTCGCATGCTGGCCGATCTGATTCCCACCTTCGACACCATCAACATGATCGGCGGGGAGGTCGAGCAGTGAGCGACGAGAAGAAGGTCGAGGCCCCGAAGCCGGCGCCGCCCCCGGGCCCGCCGCCCCCGAAGAACCCGGGCATGGTGACGTTCGTGGTCGACGGCCACGAGGTGATCGCGAAGCCAGGCACGAACATGATCGACGCCGCCAAGACGGTGGGCGTCGACATTCCCTACTACTGCTACCACCCGAGGCTCACGGTGGCGGCCAACTGCCGCATGTGCATGGTCGAGTCATCGGCGGCGCCCCCGGGCAAGCTGGTGCCGGCGTGCCAGACGGGCATCAGCGAGGGCGCGGTCATCAAGACCAACACCGACAAGGTGCTCGCCCAGCAGAAGATGGTGATGGAGTTCCTGCTGCTCAACCACCCGGTGGACTGCTCGATCTGCGACCAGGCCGGCGAGTGCAAGCTGCAGGACTACTACATGAAGTACGACTTCCGGGAGTCGCGCCTCGACGGCCCGAAGGTCTTGCGCAACAAGCGCAAGCAGCTCAACGAGCTCATCGTGCTCGACCAGGAGCGCTGCGTGCTGTGCACGCGCTGCGTGCGCTTCATGGACGAGGTCGCCAAGGCCCCGCAGCTCGGCGTCTTCGGCCGCGGCTCGCACGAGGTGGTCGACATCTCGCCCGAGTACGGCAAGCTCGAGTCGAACTACGCGGGCAACATCGTCGACCTCTGCCCGGTGGGCGCGCTCCTCAACACCGACTTCCGCTTCCGCGCGCGCGCGTGGTTCCTCTCGGCCGCGCCCTCGGTGTGCACGGGCTGCTCCCGCGGCTGCTCGATCTACGCCGACTTCATGGGCCAGGACACCTACCGCTTCCGCCCCCGCGAGAACGAGGCCATCAACCAGAGCTGGATGTGCGACGCCGGCCGGCTCTCGTACAAGCAGCTCAACAAGCACCGCGTGCTGCAGAGCGGGCTGGGCCGCGACGCGCAGGTGAAGGACGGCACGCGGGCCGACGTGCTCAAGGCGGCCGTCGAGCTGCTTTCGCCCCGGGTGGGCCAGGTGGCCTTCGCCGCCTCGCCGGTGGCCTCCAACGAGGACCTGCTCGCGGGCCTCGCCTTCGCGCGCGACGTGCTCAAGGCCACGGCGGTGTACGTGACGGGCCGCCCCGCGGGCGAAGGCGACGACTTCCTCATCACCGCCGACAAGAACCCCAACCGCAAGGGCCTGGAGTGGATCGCGAAGGGCCTGGGCCTCGAGCTCAAGAGCTTCGCCCAGCTCACGGCCGCGCTCGACGGGGGCCAGGTGAAGGCGCTCTTCGCGCTCGGCGCCGACGTGCCCGAGGCCGACGAGGCCTTCGCGGCGCGGGTCGAGCAGCTCGAGCTCTTCGTCGTCACCGCGACCAACGAGTCGGCCGTCACCGCCAAGGCGCACGTCACGCTCGCGACCTCCACCCACGTGGAAGACGAGGGCACCTTCACCCAGCAGGGCGGCATCACCCAGCGCTTCCGCCGGGCCTACCCGCCGCGCGGTGACTCGCAGCCGCACTGGAAGTGGGCGGTGGACCTCGCGAAGGGCCTGGGCCTCGAGATGAAGGCCGCCTCGTCGCGCGAGGTGTTCAAGGCGCTCGCCCCGGCGGTGCCGGAGCTGGCCGACTACGCGTGGGACAAGCAGGCCCCGATGAACCAGAAGCGCCCGGGCATCACCACCCTGGCCGCGGCCACCGACGGCCGCCCGCCGGGCTGGCGCGAGCAGGGCGTCCCCAACCTCCGCGGTCTCTCTCTCCCGCCCGGTACCTGAGCCATGCGCATCGGCCTCGTCGTCTCTGCTCTCGTCACCATCCTCGGCGCCTTCTTCGGCCTCATGGCCGCCGCCTACTTCCTCGGGGGCCTCGTGGAGGGGCTCGGCCGCGACAAGCTGGGCCTGACGGGGCTCAGCCACCTGGTGAGCATCGGCATCGTGATGCTGGTGATCGTGATGGTCTTCGCCACGCTGCTCACGCTGGCCGAGCGCAAGTGGTCGGCCTTCATGCAGGACCGCATGGGCCCCAACCGCGCGCGCTTCGCCATCATCCCCGTGGTGAAGGACTGGGACCTGGGCGGCATCCCCCACATCGCCACCGACGTGCTGAAGATGCTGACCAAGGAGGCCTTCACGCCGAAGGCCGCCAACTCGTGGATCTTCAAGCTGGCGCCGATGCTCGCCTTCGCGCCGGTGTTCGCGCTCTTCGCGGTGGTGCCCGCCGGCCCCACCCTGAAGATCGGCGACCACGAGGTGATGATGGTGTCCACCAACCCCGACTTCGGGTTGCTCTACCTCTTCGCCATCTCCTCGCTGGCGGTGTACGGCACCACGCTGGCCGGCTGGGCGTCGAACAACAAGTTCGCGCTGCTGGGCGGCGTGCGCGCCAGCTCGCAGATGGTCAGCTACGAGGTCGCGCTGGGCCTGTCGCTGGTGGGCATGATGATGGCCTTCTCGACGGTGCGGCTGGCGGGCCCCGCGGGCATGTCGGAGCTCCAGGGCCAGTACCTGTGGTCGGCCTCGCTGGGCGGCTTCGACGTGGGCGTGCCGGCCTGGGGCTTCCTGCTCCAGCCGGTGGGCTTCCTGCTCTTCTTCGCGGCGGCCTTCGCCGAGACCAAGCGCGCGCCCTTCGACGCGCCCGAGGGGGAGTCGGAGATCGTCGGCTACTTCCTCGAGTACTCGGGCATGCAGTTCGGCATGTTCATGATCTCCGAGTTCGTGGAGATCGTCGTGCTCTCGGGCGTGCTGGTCGCCGTCTTCTTCGGCGGCTGGTACCTGCCCTTCGGCAACGAGTGGCTCAGCGGGCTGCAGGTGATGAAGGACTACCCGGTGCTGCTGGGCGGCCTGTACGGCATGGTCTTCTGGGTGAAGGTGCTGCTGATGGTCTACCTGCAGCTCGTCATCCGCTGGAGCTTCCCGCGCTTCCGCTACGACCAGGTGCAGAAGCTGGGCTGGCAGATCCTGCTCCCCATCGGCCTGGTCAACCTCTTCGTCACCGGCGCGCTGATCCTCTGGGACCCGTCGCTGCGCGCGCTCGCGCTCTTCGGCTTCCTGGTGATCGGCGTGATCGCCTTCTTCACCATCACCGCGCCGCGGCAGGTGCGGCGCGAAGAGGCGGCGGCCGAGGACCACGGCCACGGCCACGACGATCACGGGCACGGCCACGACGCGCTGCCCGCCAACACGCACTAAGGGCTCACGACCAATGGGAACTCTCAGCCACGGGCCCGGGCACGGCCACCTCGAGAAGAAGGCAGAGCTCGTCGAGCTCGACGTCCGCGAGCGGCTCTACGTGCCGGAGCTGCTCAAGGGCATCGCCGTCACCACCAAGCACTTCCTGCGCAACCTCTTCGGGGAGCGCGACCCCAACCCCAACGTGCTCGAGCGCACGGGGCTGTCCACCATCTCCACGGTGAACTACCCGGAGGAGAAGGTTGACTACCCGCCGGGCTACCGCGGGCTGCACCGCCTGGTGCCGCGGGAGGACGACCCGAGCAAGCCGCGCTGCGTGGCCTGCTACATGTGCGCCACCATCTGCCCGGCGCAGTGCATCTACATCGAGGCCGGCGAGTACGAGTTCGACGACGAGTCGGCGCAGTCGCGCGTCATCGAGAAGTACCCCAAGCAGTTCGTCATCGACCAGCTCCGCTGCATCGTCTGCGGCCTGTGCGTCGACGCCTGCCCGAAGGACGCCATCCGCATGGACACGTACATGCACACGCCCAGCGGCTACAACCGCCAGAGCTTCGTGTACGACATCCCCCAGCTGCTCAAGGGCCCGCCGGTGAGCCACCCCACCGACCCCTGGTACAAGCGCGGCAACTCCGAGGCGCCCGATCACCAGCACAAAGAAGCGCACACGCGCATCGAGGCTGGCGACGCGGGGCTCGCGCGGAGCAACCAGCAGCCCGTCGAGATCGTGAAGTTCACCAAGCAGTGAGGTTGCCCGGGCCCGCGGTCACCACGCCGCGGGCCGTCGCGCGCCGGGGGGCCCCGTGAGCGCCACCCGCCCGCCCGGGCTCGCCGCCGCCTTCACGAGCTGGCGCCTGGGCGCCGTCACCCTCCTGTCCATCTCGTCGGGCCTGCCGCTGGGCCTGGTCATCACGGCGGTGCCCGCGTGGCTCGCCCTGGCGAAGGTGGACATCAAGACCATCGGCCTCATCACGCTGGTGCAGGTGCCCTACGGCTTCAAGTTCGTCTGGAGCCCGCTCATGGACCGGCTCCGCCCGCCCTTCATGGGCTCGCGCCGCGGGTGGATCTTCCTGTGCCAGCTCGCCCTGGCCGCCGTGGTGGGCGCCCTGGCCTTCCTCGCCACGTCGGTGCCCACCTGCGAGCCGATGCAGCTGGGCTGCGAGCTGCCGCCGGTGACGCCGGCCGTCATCAGCGCCATCGCCGCCCTCTCGCTCCTCATCGCCTTCGCCTCGGCCTCGCAGGACATCGTGTACGACGCCTACGCCGTGGAGGTGCTCGAGCCCCACGAGCACGGCGCGGCCGTCGGGGCCCGCAGCGCCACCTACCGCGTCGGCCTGTGGCTCTCGGGGAACATCGCCATCTCGCTCGCCCCGGCGTGGGGCTGGAGCTGGACGCTGCTGCTCCAGGCGCTCATCTACCTCGCGCTCCTGCCCGTCACCGTCTTCGCCCCGGAGCCGCCGTCGCAGCCCGAGCGCCCGAAGACGCTCCGGGAGGCGCTGTGGCTGCCCTTCGTCGGCTTCCTCGGCCGCCCCCGCGCCCTGGAGATCACCGCCTTCGTGCTGCTCTACCGGCTGGCCGACTCCATCGCCGGCGCGCTGGTGAGCCCCTTCCTGCTGCAGAAGGGCTTCTCGGCCTTCGACGTCGGCGTGGTGCGCGGCGGCGTCGGCGTGGGCGGCACGATCCTCGGCACCATCCTCGGCGGCGTGCTGGCCGGCCGCGCCGGCGTGGGCCGCGCGCTGTGGATCTGCGGGGTGCTGCAGATCGTCTCCAACTCCGGGTACGCGATCGTCGCCGAGCTCGAGCCCACCTTCGGCGCCGTGCACCTGCCGCTCCTCGACGCGCCGGTGAGCCTGCCCCTGCAGTTGGCCATCTTCGTCGAGACGCTGACGGGCGGCATGGGCTGGGGCGCCTTCGGCGTGCTGCTCCTGCGCCTGACCGACAAGCGCTTCTCGGCCACCCAGTACGCGCTCTTCTCGAGCCTCGTGGGCCTGGCCCGCACCTTCGTCGGCCCGCCCGCGGGCGTGATGGCCGACGCGCTCGGCTGGCGCGACTTCTTCCTCCTCACCATGGCCTTCGGCGTGCCGGGCATGGTGATGCTCAAGCGCTTCGTGCCCTGGGGCGAGGAGCCGAAGGAGCTGTCGGCCGACGCGGTCGAGCCCCTGCCCCCCGGGCTGCCGTGGGGCGCGCGCCGGTTGTGGGCCTGGGGCGTGGCCGCCGGGCTGAGCGTCGCCGCGGCCTCGCTGGGGCTCTCCGCCCTCATGGCGACCATCAAGGCCTGGCGGGCGGCGGCGCCCGGGTCGCGCACCTTCGACTTCCTCGAGGGGGTGCGCGCGGTCGTCGCCCCGGCCCAGTGGAGCGACGGGGTCGATCTCGCCAGCGCCGTGGCCTTCGGGCTGGTCGGCGGCGTCGCGGTGGCGGCGGGCCTGGCCGCCCGGGGGAGGCCGGGGCCGCGCGTTTTGGAAGAAGCCCCGCCTCCGGGTCGTTAGGCTCACCGCCCCCATGCTGTGGATCCGCATTCTCTTCGGCGTCGTCACCCTCGCGGCCTTCGCGGCGGCGCTCGTCTTCATCTACCGGCGCACCATTCGCGACACCATCACCACGCCGTGGGTCCGCACGGCGCTGAGCGGGCTGCTCGCGGCGATGTTCCTCGCGGTGCCGGTGCTGCGCTTCGCCTGGCGCGACGAGCTGCCGCCGCCGTGGAGCACCACCCTGGTGCTCATGGGCTGGGGCCTGCTGCTCTACACGCTGCTGGCGCTGGTGGTGGTGGAGGGCTTCAGGTGGCTGCACGCGCGCCGGCAGCGGTCGATCTCCGTGCCGGCGGAGCCGCCGAACCCCGAGCGCCGCCTCTTCCTCGCCCGCGCGACGGCGACGGGCGCCCTCGCCTTCGGTGGCGCCGCGGCCAGCTTCGGCTCGTGGCGGGCCTTCACCCCGCCGGAGATCACCGAGGTGCCGGTGCGGCTCCCCGGGCTGCCCAGGGCGCTCGAGGGCTTCACCATCGTGCAGCTCACCGACATCCACGTGGGGGCCATCATCCAGGAGCGGTTCCTCGACCAGCTCGTGGCCACGGCCAACTCGGCGAAGCCCGACCTCGTGGCCATCACCGGCGACCTGGTCGATGGCCCGCCCTCGCTGCTGGGCCGCTACGTCGCGCGCCTGCGCAACCTCTCGTCGCGGCACGGCACGTTCTTCGTCTCGGGCAACCACGACTACTACTCGGGCTGGGAGCGCTGGGCGAAGACGCTCGAGGGCCTCGACTTCACGCTGCTGCGCAACCGCGCCGTGTCCATCGGCGACGCCGGGGGCAGCTTCGACCTGCTGGGCGTAGACGACTGGAGCGCCCGCTGGGCCGCCGGCGAGGGCTACGATCTCGAGGCGGCGACCGCGGGCAGAGATCTCACCCGGGCCTCGGTGCTCCTGGCGCACCAGCCGCAGAACCTCGACGAGGTCGCGCGCAAGCAGATCGGCCTGCAGCTCTCGGGGCACACGCACGGAGGCCAGCTCTTCCCCGCGACGCTGGTGGGCGAGCTCATCTGGGGCAGCCGCAACACGGGCCTGTCGCGCTCAGGCTTCACGCAGCAGTACACGAGCCGCGGGTGCGGCTTCGTCGGCCCGCCGATGCGCGTCGGGGCGCCGCCCGAGGTGGTGAAGCTGGTGCTGTTGCCGGCCTGAGCCCGGCCAGGCGCAGCGCTGCTGCAGAGCGCTCAGGGCCACGCCTGCCCCCCGCGCAGCGCGCCTCCCGAGGCGCGAGCCCGACGGCGCCGCTCGTGCTGCGGCGAGGGGCGGCGAGCAGGCCCGGCGACGCGGAACGGCGCGGCCGGCGTCCAGCGCCCTGCGATTGCCTCTGCCTCGACGCGCTTGAACCTCTGGCCCGCCTGCGTCGGCGGCGGGGCGCACGCGCGCGCGGTCGGGCGGACGCTCACCGTCGCGCGACGGGAGCGGAGCGCTTGTCCGCCGCTCAGGGGCACTTGAGGCCGGCCTGCCCGCCAGCCAGCGCGCGGGTGCAGGCGGCCTTCAGCGTCACCTCGTCCTTGAGCTCCCTGGCCAGCCGCGCCGTGCGGAGGTGGAGCTCGAGGTTGCCCTTCTGCTCGCCCTCCTCGCTCACGGTGCGCAGCAGGTCGAGGCCGTCCTTCTTGCGGCCCACCAGCACGAGGAGCTCGGCGAGCTCGGTCGTCTCGCGCAGCTCCTCGCCGGTGGACGTCTCGAGGGCCTGATTGAGCTCGCGCTTGAGGCAGGCGTCGTCCTTCTGCTGGTGGCACAGGCGGGCCAGCGCCACGTGCACCACGCCGCGGTCCTTCACCTTGAGCGACTTCTGGAAGGCGGCCACCGCCTCCTGGGGCTTGCCCAGGCGCAGGCGCACCTCGCCGGTGAGCTCCCACAGCGTCGGGTCCTTCGGGTCGGCCTCCGCCGCGCGCTCGTAGGCGGCGGCGGCCTCCTCCAGGCGCTGGTCCTCCACGAGGCGGTCGCCCAGCTCGCTGTAGAGCGCCGCGCTGGTGATGCCCTTGCCCACGAGGTGCTGGAGCACGCTGATGGCGTCGGGCTTGCGGCCCGCCTTGACCAGCTCCTGCGCCGCGCGCAGGCCCAGCTCGGCGCGCAACGCGTCGGGCGCCGCCTCGCTGGAGGCCACCAGGCTCGCCACGCCCGCGTCCACTTCGCCGTCGCCCAGCTGCAGGTCGGCCAGCGTCTCGAGGGCGTTGAAGTCGCGCGCGTTGGCCGCCAGCGCCTTCTGCACCGCCGCGCGCGCCTTCTCCTTCTCGTCCTTGATGGAGTACAGGTAGGCGAGGCGGCTCCAGGTGGTGCCGCGCTTCGGGTCGCCCTTCGCGGCGCGCTCGAAGGCCTCGATGGCCTCCGTCACCTTCCCTTCCGAGAGGGAGAGCTCGCCCTCGGCGGCCGGCAGCCGCGGATCCTCGGGGTGGTAGGCGCGCACCTGGTCGAACTGGTTGTGCGCCTCGGCGAAGTCGCCCTTGAGGAAGGCCGCCTGCCCGGCGAGGTAGTGCCCGTCGGCGCGGATCTTCGGGTCGACGTCGTCGCCCGGCTTGGGGCACGCCTGGCTCAGCACCGCGAGCGCGAGGACCCAGGCGCTCACCCTCGCCCCGCGGTCCCGCGGCCTGGTCAGGGTGAGCTCGCTGCGATCGATGGGGGACATGTCAGGAGCTCCAGACGCGGGTGGGGGGAGCGAGGCTCGCGCGCTCACGCGGTCGACGTCATGCGCAGCACCTCTTCGAAGGTGGTGACGCCCTCGGCGAGCTTGCGCACGGCGGCCTCACGCAGCGAGCGCAGCCCCTGGCCTCGCGCTTGTGCCGCGAGATGCTCGACGGGCGCCTTCGAGGCGATGGCCTGCCGCACCTCGAGGGTCGCCGAGAAGATCTCGAAGATGGCGGTGCGACCCAGGTAGCCGGTGCCGCGGCACTTCACGCAGCCGGCGCCCTTCACGAAGCGCGGGCCCCCGGGCAGGAGCGGAATGGGGGCGCCCAGCGCGAGGAGCTGCTCCGCCGAGAGCTGCGTCGGCTGCGCGCACGACGCGCACACCCGGCGCACGAGGCGCTGCGCCATCACCCCGAGGAGCGCGGAGCTCAAGAGAAACGGGGGCACCTGCAGGTCGACGAGGCGGCCGATGGCGCCCAGCGAGTCGTTGGTGTGCAGCGTGGACAAGACGAGGTGGCCGGTGAGCGCCGATTGGATGGCGTTCTCCGCCGTCTCCGGGTCGCGGATCTCGCCCACCATGATGATGTCGGGGTCCTGCCGGAGGATGTGCCGCAGCGCCCCGGCGAAGTCGAGGCCGACCTTGGGCTGCACCTGGCACTGGTTGAAGGCCTCCCACACCATCTCGATGGGGTCCTCGATGGTGGTGACGTTGACGTCGGGCCCCGCGAGCGCCTTGAGCGCCGAGTAGAGCGTCGTCGTCTTGCCGCTGCCCGTGGGGCCGGTGACGAGGATGAGCCCGTGGGGCTCGGCGATCCACCCCTCGAAGACGCGCTTCTCGTCGGGGTCGAAGCCCAGGCGCGCGATGTCGACCACCAGCGTCTCGGGGTCGAAGATGCGCATCACCACCTTCTCGCCGAAGGCCGTGGGCAGCGTGGACACGCGGATCTCGACCTCGCGCCCGTCGCGATCGACCTTGATGCGGCCGTCCTGCGGCTTGCGCTTCTCCGAGATGTCCAGGCGCGAGATCATCTTGATGCGCGCCACGATGGGCAGGTGGAGCTGCGGCGGGAGCTGGTACACGCCGTGGAGCACGCCGTCGATGCGCAGCCGCACCGACGAGGTCTCGCGCTTGGGCTCGATGTGGATGTCGCTCGCCCGGTTGTCGAAGGCGTAGCGCAGGATGTAGTCCACCGCCTGGATCACCGGCCGGTCGGACGCGTCGAGCTCGCGCCCGCTGGTGATCGACACCAGCTGCTCGAAGTTCGAGATGCCCGCGGCCGTCTCGGCGTGCTCCGTGGCCGCCGCCGCCAGCGTGCGCTTGAAGCCGTAGACGTCGGCGATGCCTTTCAAGATGTCGGCCTTGGCCGACAGCACCGGGGCGATGGGCGTGTTGGTGAGCCGCTGGAGGTTCTCGAAGAGCTCCGGCTCGAAGGGGTTGGCCACCGCCACCACCAGCGGCACCCCGGGGCCCGTGCCGCCCTCCAGCGCGAGGATGCAGTGCTTCTGCGCGTAGGGCTTGCTGACGGTCTTCGCCGCCAGGTTCATGTCGAGCTTGAGCGGGTCGATCTTCCGGTAGGGAACCCCGGCCGCCTTCGCCGCGGCCTCGGTGATGCGATCCTGATCGAGCAGCTCGCCGGCGCGACCGGTCCACGGCACCTGGAAGGCGGCGACGATCTCCACCGGAGAGATCTGCACCTTCTCGCCCCCAGCGACCTTGATGAGGCGCGCCCGCGCCTGCGGCTCGCGGGCCTTGATGTCGCTGGCCTGCTGGCGCGTCAGCAGCTGCGCCTCCACCAGCACCTCCAGCAGCCAGGGCAGCGAGAAGTCTGCCGCCCGGCGCCCCTCCCCCGCCGCTACCGCTGACGACATGCGCGCCTCCGCGTCGCCAGCGTGAGGAGGCCCAGGAGCCCGAAGAGCGCCGCCGGGTCCGCCGCCCCGCAGCCGCAGCCGCCGAAGCCGCCGTCACCGGTGCCCGCGTCCCTCGGCGTCACCACGATGGGCCGGCCGGCGTCAGGCCGCGTGCAGAGCGTGCCGCAGCCGGCGTCCTCCTCGGGCGTGTAGCACTCGCCCTGGTAGCAGTACTGGCCCACCGGGCACTCGGGGTCCGAGCCGCACTGGGGCTGGCAGGCCTTGCCCACGGCCGTGTCGGCGCAGCGCAGGCCCAGGGGGCAGGTGCCGGGGCCCGTGCAGTCGCGCAGGCAGAACAGATCGCCCGAGCGCCCCGGGGTGCAGCTCGAGCCGGTGGTGCAGTTGCCGCAGCCTCGCGCGCACTGCTGCGTGCACTGCTTGAGCGCGCTGGTGTCGGAGGTGGCGCGGCACACCTGACCGGGCCCGCAGGTGGCGTCGGTGGCGCAGAGATCGCCGATCTGCCCCACCGAGTTCTGCCGCGGCACGCACAGGCCGTCGCAGGTGCGACACGCGAACTGCGAGGGGTTCGCGCAGTCCTGATCGCCGTAGCAGCGGGGCACGCACACGCCCGCCGTCAGGTCGCTGCTCACCTGCGCGCAGGCGTACTCGGGCCGGCAGTCGGCCAGCCCCACCCGGCAGCTCTGCACGCACCGCAGGCCCTCGTCGAGCTCCGCGCACACCGAGCCGGGCGGACACGGCTGCTGGCTCGGCCCGCAGGCCTGGGTGCAGTAGCCGCCCGCCCACAGCGTCTGGCCGCTCGGGCCCGTCTCGGGCAGCCGGCACTGGCCGAAGGAGTTGCCGCACTGGGGGTTGCTGCTGCAGGGCTTGCCCACCTGCGTGACGATGGAGCCCGGCAGCAGGCACGCGCCGTCGAAGCCCGAGAAGTCCGTGGAGGCCTGGCAGCTCAGCGGCACGTCGCACAGCGCGTTGACGCCCAGCCCGCAGCCCTTCGTGCACAGCCGCAGCGAGACGTCGTTGGTCACCGGCTGCTGAATGCACTTGAGGTCGGGCGTGGCGCAGCCGCCGTCACCGAAGCACGGCGAGGCCGACGCCCCCTGCAGCGGGTAGCGGTTGCACAGCGTGGTGACGTCCGTCTGTGAGAGCACGCGCAGCGCCTCGCCGCTCTCGATCGACTGGTACATCACGACGACGGAGGGGTCGGGGTTGTTGTCGCCGAAGTGGCCCAGGCCCAGGCAGTGCCCCAGCTCGTGGAGCGCCACGGTCTCGAAGTCCATGCGGCCGGTGGGCGTGACCGTGTCGGCGGACCAGCTGAAGTGCACGCCGTTGAAGAAGACGTCGCAGGTCTGCAGCACGCCGGCGTAGGCGCGGGGCAGCGTGATGGCGCCCACGAAGTTCACGTTGCCGAAGACCTCCATGTCGGGGTCGCCGCTCGAGAGCACCCACACTGGCGAGACCGAAACCGCGTCGAAGGTGTCGCTGGGGTCGGGCACCACGCTGCCCGTCGCGCCGAGCGAGCGCAGCTTGGGGTACGCGCACTGCACCGAGTTCCACGTGGTGATGGCGCGCTCCATCGCGTTCTGGGTGACGAGGTACGAGAGGCCCGCGGGCGTGGGGCTGCGCGAGTCCATGTAGAACGAGAAGGGCGCGTCGGCCGTGCTCACCATCTTGTAGGTGAGGTACGGGTTGCCCGTCTGCGCGAGCGCGCCGGTCGAGCCCAGGAGCGCGAGGACGAGACCCAGGCGCCTCATCGCGCCACCCCCGTGGGCGCCGGCGCGGCCGGGCGGGCCGGGCGCACCGCCTTCACCTCCGCCGCGAAGTCGGCGACGCGCCGCCGCTGCCAGGCCCCCGACTCGAGGTCCTGCACCAGCACGTGCTCGCCCACGACGTCGAGCTTGCCGGCGCCGAGGGCGACGAGGTGGCAGCGGTCCACCGCGACCCGGCACTGGAGAAAGAGCACCACCGTCTCCCCGAGGTGGAAGCGCGCGTCTCCCGGCACCTCCAGGGTCTCGACGCCGCGGCGGCCGCCGAGCTGCACGATGGTCAACGCCTGGGGCCCGCTCCCCTTGAAGTCCTCGCCGACGACGACGGAGGTGATGGTCTTGAAGGGCACCACGTGGCCCTTCGGCTGCGCCTCGAGGTGCTGCGCCACCACCTGCGCGAGGACGACGCGGTCGGCCACCTCGGCGCGCTGGGCGACCGTGTGGGGGATGATGGTCGTCGCCAGGGCCCCGAGGGGCACCAGCAGGAGGAGGACGAGGGCGCGGGGCACGGGCATACGGGCCGCAAAGCCTAGCAGCCCGCCAGCGCGGGGGTCGCCCCTCGCGCCTTCAGGCCGGGGCGAGCGCGCTCAGGGCGGCCTCGGCCACCGCCCACGGCTCGGCGCTGGCGGCCACCCGGTGCACCGGCACGCCGAGGGCCTCGAGGGCCGCGGCGACGACCGGCGCGCTGGCCACCACCCGGCAGCTCGCGAGGCCCCCACCGTCGGCCCAGTCGGCGAGGCGCTCGGCGGCGATGACGGAGTGCACCACGGCCACCGAGGCCAGCGGGCCCGGCAGCGACGGCGCGGCGGGCAGGCAGACCTCGGTGAGGGTGGCGCCAGCGGCGGCGAGCTCGGCGCGCCCAGCCAGGGCCTCGTCGCCCTCGAGCACGGCCAGCACCTCGTCACCGGCCTCGGCGACGGCCGCCAGGCTCGCGCCCAGCTCGCCCAGCTCGCAGCGCTGCGCGAGGAGCCCGCGCCGCGCGAGGGCCGCCACGCTGCGCGCGTCGCACACCAACCACCTGGCCGACGAGAGGCTCGCGCGGGTGCGCGCGGTGGAGACGGCCTCGAGGAGCCGGCGCAGGGCCCGCGGCGTAGCGCCCGCGACCCAGCGGAAGCGGTGCACCTGCTCGGCGGCGGCGCGCAGGCCAGCGTGCGGCGGCTCCTCGGGGAGCGGCCTGGGGCTGTGCCCGCCGTCTTCGAGGAGGTAGGCTAGGTCGGCCGCCTCGCCGGCCGGAGAGAGGAGCCAGATGTCGGCCATCGCCGCTACAGCTTGTCGAGGATGAAGGCCGCCAGGAGATCGGCCTCGGGCGAGGCCGACTTCTTCTTCGCCTCGGCCTTCGCCGGCGCCGGGGCCTGCACCTCGGTGATGTAGCCCTCGACCACCTCATAGGCGGCCTCGCCGACGAGGCAGGAGTCGGCGAAGTGCTCGGCGCTCAGGGCCAGGAGCTGCTCGGTGGTCTTCACCCGCCCGACCAGGCCCTGGGTGTCTTCGCCCGAGACGAGCTTGTGAAACTGCACTGCCGGGGTGACGGGGTGGCTCGAGCCCCCCTCCTTGACGACCAGCCGACCGTCGGCCAGGTCGGCCTGCTCCGACATCGACCAGTCCTCGAGGGTCTTGTGCGGCAAGAAGAGCTTCACGTTGTTTCTCTCTTTTCCCTGCCCAGCGTGGGCACCTCTTGGGTATTACAACCCGAAACCATGAGCAAAGACACCGTGACCGTCCTCGATGCGACCTTCAAGGCTGAAGTCCTCGACTCCCAGACGCCCGTGCTGGTGGATTTCTGGGCTACCTGGTGCGCGCCCTGCCGCGCCATCGCGCCCGCCCTGGAGGAGCTCGCCACCCAGTACAAGGGCAAGGTGAAGATCGCCAAGGTGGACGTGGACAACAACCAGCAGGTCGCCCAGCAGTTCGGCATCCGCTCCATCCCCACCCTGCTGCTCTTCAAGGGCGGGAAGGTCGTCGAGCAGCTCGTGGGCGCCCTGCCCAAGGCGAAGCTCGAGGAGAGCCTCAAGAAGGTGATCTGAGCGGTCGCCTCCCGGGAGCTCCATGCTCGGACATCTGCTCAAGCCCGAGTACGAAGAGCTCATCCTCAAGAAGGACTGGGAGTCGCTGCGCGTCGCCTTCGAGGAGCTGGACCCGGCCGACATCGCCGAGGTGCTGGAGGAGCTGCCCGCCGAAGACTCGGGGGTGATCTTCCGCATCCTCCCGCGCGACGTGGCCGGCGTGACCTTCGAGTACCTCCCGCTCGATCAGCAGACGGAGATCGTCCAGCGGCTCGGGAGCGAGCAGCTCGAGACGGTGCTCAACGAGATGGCGCCCGACGACCGCACGCGCCTCTTCGAGGAGCTGCCGGCGGAGGTCACCAAGCGCGCCCTGGAGCAGCTCTCGGCCGAGGAGCTCAAGGTGGCGCGCCACCTGCTGGGCTACCCCGAGAACTCCGCCGGCCGCTACATGACGCCGGAGTACCTGTCGCTGCGCCCCGGCCTCACCGCCGCCGAGGGCCTCGACATCGTCCGCAAGCAGGGCAAGGGCCGCGAGACGCTCAACGTGCTCTACGTGGTCGACGAGCGGGGCGTGCTCCTGGCCGACCTGCGGCTGTCCACGCTGGTGATGGCCGAGCCCGACGCGCGCGTGGGCGATCTGCCCAACCGGCCGCTGGTCGCCATCCCCGCCACGGCGCAGAAGGACGAGATCATCTCGACCTTCGAGAAGTACGACCGCGTCGCGCTCCCGGTGACGGACACGCGCGGCGCGATGGTGGGCATCATCACCGCCGACGACGTGCTCGACGTCGCCGAGGAGCAGGCCACCGAGGACATCCAGAAGCTCGGCGGCGTCGAGGCCCTCGACGCCCCCTACATGGAGCTGGGCACCTTCGAGATGCTCCGCAAGCGCGGCGGGTGGCTCGCCATCCTCCTCGTGGGCGGCATGCTCACGGCCACGGCCATGGGCTCGTTCCAGGACGAGCTCTTGCGCGCCGAGGTGCTGGCGCTCTTCCTCCCGCTGATCATCGCCTCGGGCGGCAACTCCGGCAGCCAGGCCACCTCGCTCATCATCCGCGCGCTGTCGCTGCGGGAGATCAGCCTGGGCGACTGGTGGAAGGTGGCGCTGCGCGAGCTGCGCTCGGGCGTGCTCCTGGGGCTCATGCTGGCCGCCATCGGCTTTCTGCGCGTGGTGGCCTGGGAGTGGCTCTTCCGCGCCGGGGTGCTCTCGCGCGGCTACGGCGACCACTACGTGCTGGTGGGCCTGACGGTGTCCGCGAGCCTGGTGGGCGTGGTGCTGGTGGGCGCCCTCATCGGGGCGATGCTGCCCTTCGCGCTGCGGCGCCTGGGCCTCGACCCCGCGGCGGCCTCGGCGCCCTTCGTCGCCACCATCGTCGACGTGACGGGCATCGTCATCTACTTCACGGTGGCCGCGATCATCTTGAAGACGACGCTGCTCGCCGTGCCGTCACCATGAGATCGTCGCCGACGCGCTCGGCCTGAAGCTCCTCGAAGCGCAGGGCCCTGGCCGGCGTCGCCGCGAAGAGCCCCCCCGACCACGTCAGCGCCGCGTGCCCGAAGACGCTTGGCGCCACGAAGAGCACCAGCTCGTCCACCAGGCCCGCCGAGAGGAAGGCGCCGTGCACCGCCGCCCCGCCCTCCACCAGCACGTGCAGCAGCCCCGCCTTCGCCAGCCGGCGCAGCAGCGGCTTGAGCGCGATGCGATCTCCCTTCGCGGGCACGCGCCAGAGCTGCACGCCACGGCGCAGGAGCGCCCTGGCCTTCGGCGAGTCGAGCGGCGCGGCGGTGGCGATGATGGTGGGCGCCTGCCGCGTGTCGGCGAGCGCGGCGCGGGGGCTCGTGCACAGCACGGCGTCGAGCACCAGGCGCGTGGGGTTGCGCCCGCCGGGCAGGCGCGCGGTGAGGCGCGGGTCGTCGTGGGCCACCGTGCCCGAGCCCACCACGATGACGTCGGCGAGATCGCGCAGGCGGTGGGCCACCTCGCGCGACGCGGCGGAGGTGATCCACTTCGAGGCCCCGGTGGCGGTCGCCAGCTTGCCGTCGAGCGTGATGCCTGCCTTGAGGGTGACCCACGGCAGGCCGGCGCGCATGGCCTTGAAGAAGGGCCGGTTGAGGGCCTCGGCCTGGGCGGCCAGCACGTGCGCGGTGACGGCGACCCCCGCGGCCTTCAGGCGCCGCGCGCCGCGGCCGTTCACCACCGGGTTGGGGTCGGTGGAGGCGAAGACGACCCGGCGCACCCCGGCCGCGAGGATGGCCTCGGTGCAGGGCGGCGTGCGGCCGTGGTGGTCGCACGGCTCCAGGGTGACGTAGAGCGTCGCCCCCTTCGCCCGCGCGCCGGCCCGCTGGAGCGCGAGGGCCTCGGCGTGCGGGGCGCCGGCGCGCTCGTGAAAGCCAGTGGCGATGACGCGGCCCGACTTCACCACCACGGCGCCCACGGCGGGGTTGGGGTGCGTGCGGCCCAGGCCCTTGACGGCCTCGGCCAGCGCCATCGCCATGGCCGCGGCGTCGGTCACCCCTTGCCCCGGGGCTTCGTCGGCTCCGCGGGGCGCCTGGCCTGCGCCTGGAGGATGTCCTTGAGCTCGTCCATGAACTCCGCGATGTCGCGGAAGCTCCGGTACACCGAGGCGAAGCGCACGTAGGCCACCTCGTCGAGGGCCGAGAGCCGCTCCATCACCAGCTCGCCGATGGTGGTGGAGGCGATCTCCTTCTCGCCGAGCTCCTGCAGGCGGCGCTCGATGTCGGTGACGAGGCGCTCGACCTGCTCCACCGGCACCGGGCGCTTCTCACAGGCCTTCTTGAGCCCCGCGAGGAGCTTGTCGCGATCGAAGCTCTCGCGGCGGCCGTCCTTCTTCACCACCAGCGGGTTGAGCTCCTCCACGCGCTCGTAGGTGGTGAAGCGGCGCTTGCACGTCTCGCACTCGCGGCGGCGGCGAATGATGGTGCCCTCGGCGGAGTCGCGGCTGTCCATCACCCGCGTGTCGGCGGCGGCACAGAAGGGGCAGCGCACGTCAGACCTTCCGCAGGCGCGACTGGTACAGCGGGAAGGAGCGCGAGAACTCGGCGACCTCCGCCTTGATCTTCGCGAGCGCCGCGGCGTCGCCCGACGCGTCGAGGGCCCGGCCGATGAACTTCGCCACCGTCGCCATCTCGGGCACCTGCATGCCGCGGGTGGTGATGGCCGGCGTGCCCACGCGCACGCCGGAGCTGATCGTCGGCTTCTCGGGGTCGAAGGGGATCTGGTTCTTGTTCACGGTGATGCCCGCCAGGCCCAGCACCTCCTCGGCGAGCTTGCCCGTGAGCTTCTTGGGGCGCAGGTCGAGCAGCATGAGGTGGTTGTCGGTGCCGCCCGAGACGATGCGCAGGCCCTGCCCCTGGAGCCCCTCGGCGAGCGCCTTCGCGTTGTCGACGACCTGCCGCGCGTAGACCTTGAACTCGGGGCGCAGCGCCTCGCCGAAGGCCACGGCCTTGGCGGCGACGGCGTGCATGAGGGGCCCGCCCTGGATGCCGGGGAAGATCTGGCTGTTGATGGCCTTGGCGTGCTGCTCCTTCATCAGCACCAGGCCCGAGCGCGGGCCGCGCAGCGTCTTGTGCGTGGTGGTGGTGACGATGTCGGCGAAGGGCAGTGGCGACGGGTGCGCCCCGCCGGCGACGAGGCCCGCGATGTGGGCCATGTCCACCACGAAGCAGGCGCCCACGGCGTCGGCGATGGCCTTGAAGCGGGCGAAGTCGATGACTCGCGGGTACGCCGAGGCGCCCACGACGATCACGCGCGGCTGGTGCTCCTTCGCGAGGCGCTCGGCCTGCGCGTAGTCGAGCGTCTCGGTCTCGCGCACCAGCCCGTAGTGCACGGCCTTGTAGAGCTTGCCCGAGAAGTTGAAGGCCGAGCCGTGCGTGAGGTGGCCGCCGGAGTTGAGATCGAGGCCCAGCAGCGTGTCGCCGGGCTTCATCACCGCCATGTACGCGGCCATGTTGGCCTGGCTGCCGGAGTGCGCCTGCACGTTGGCCGCCTCGGCGCCGAAGAGCTGCTTCGCGCGATCGATGGCCAGCACCTCGACCTTGTCCACCTCCTCGCAGCCGCCGTAGTAGCGCTTGCCCGGGTAGCCCTCGGCGTACTTGTTGGTCAGCACGCTGCCGGAGGCCTCCAGCACCGCCGGGCTGACGAAGTTCTCCGAGGCGATGAGCTCGAGGCCCTCTTCCTGCCGGAGCGTCTCGGCGTGGATGATCTCAGCGACCTGCGGGTCGACCTGCGCGAGCGTAGCGGTGTTCTCCATGGCCGCACCGCGTAGCGCCAAACCGGCGACTTCTCAATGGCTCGACGCGGTGGCCTACGGCAGCTCCCAGGCGTGCGCCTCGAGCTCGGTGGGCTGGTCGGCCACCGAGGCCCCGGCGGCCCGCAGCCAGTGCATCTGGCTCATGCCGTCGCCGCCCTTCTTGCAGATGGCCTCGCGCAGCGCGTCGAAGGTCGCGTCGTCGGTGTCGAGCCGGTCTACCTTCACCCAGCCCAGGCTCTTGGCCCCCGCGGGCACGTCGCTGGCGGTGGGGAAGTCGTGCACGCCGCACTCGCCGTCGACGTAGCGCTGCTTCACCTTCGGCGGGTCCTTCTTCACGACGGGGTCGATCTGCGTGCGGCAGCCGGCCACGCAGCCCAGCACCAGGAGCACCAGGAGCTTCTTCATCGCTTCGCCTCCACCTGGCGGATCTTCTCGACCCGCGCTGCGTGACGGCCTCCCTCGAACGACGCGCCGAGGAACGCCTTGAGAATCTCGATGGCCAGCCCGCCGCCCGTCACCCGGGCGCCCAGGCACAGCACGTTGGCGTCGTTGTGCTGCCGGCTCATTCGCGCCTCGAACTCCGTGCGGCACAGCGCCGCGCGAATGCCGTGCACCTTGTTCGCCGTGATGGCCATGCCCAGGCCGGTGCCGCACAGCAGCACCCCCAGCGACGCCTGCCCGCTCGTCACGGCGCTCGTCACCTTGGTGGCGTAGTCGGGGTAGTCCACCGAGGTGGCGTCGAAGGGGCCCAGGTCGAGAGCCTCGTGGCCCAGCCGGCCCAGCTCGGCGACGAGCTCGGCCTTCAAGGCGACGGCGGCGTGGTCAGCGGCGAGGGCGAGGGTGGCCATGGGCGCCCCTTGTACTCAGCGAACGGGCTCGTTGTCTTCCGCGCGCTGCCACCGGCTCTCCACCAGCTTGTAGGTGACGTCGCGCTTGCAGCCGCTCACCTTCACCTTCGTGGTGCTGATGAGGCGGTCGAGCTCCTGGTACTTGAGGTCACCCTCGGGGCACTTGAGCCAGTCGGCCGCGCGCTTGCCCAGCTCCGTCTTGAGCTGCGCGCGGGGGGTCGAACAGCCGAGCAACAGCAGGGCGGCGAAGGCAAGTCGCGTCATGGCAGCACTCCAGTCGCGGGGGAGAGGGGGTCGGTGGGCGGCACGGTGTCGTTGAGGAAGAGAGCGCCGCCGGAGGTGTCGAGGCGCACATAGACCGCGCGGCGGCTGCAGCCGGCCACGCCCAGGTACACCGGGCCCGCCTCGTCGGAGGCCAGCTCCTGCACGGCGAGCTTGTCGGGCGGGCAGGCGAACTCGAACGACGCGCGCAGCAGCACCCGCTGCTTCGCCTGCTCGAAGGAGATGGGCGTGACGCAGGCGAGCTGGGCCAGCGCCACCGCGAGGGCCGCGCGCCTCACGCCTTGTAGCGCTGGAGCACCAGCACCGCGTTGGTGCCACCGAAGCCGAAGGAGTTGGACATGGCCGCGTTGACCCACGCCTCGCGCGCCTTGTTGGGCACGTAGTCGAGGTCGCACTCCGGGTCGGGCGTCTGGAGGTTGATGGTGGGCGGCAGCACGCCGCGGCTCAGGGCCAGGGCCGTCACCACCGCCTCAAAGCCACCGGCGGCGCCCAGCATGTGGCCCGTCATCGACTTGGTCGACGACACCGCCACCTTGTCGGCGTGCTCGCCGAAGACGCGGCGAATGGCCTTCGACTCGTGCAGATCGTTGAAGGGCGTCGAGGTGCCGTGGGCGTTGATGTAGCCGATGTCCTTCGGCTCGAGCCCCGCCACCTTGAGGGCCGCGCGCATGCAGCGCTGCGCGCCCTCGTGCTCCGGGGCCGGCGCCGTCTCGTGGTAGGCGTCGCTGTTCGCCGCGTAGCCGACGATCTCCGCGATGATGGTGGCGCCCCGCCGCTTCGCGGCCTCGAGTTCCTCGAGGACCACGATGCCGGCGCCCTCGCCCATCACGAAGCCGTCGCGGTCCTTGTCGAAGGGCCGGCTGGCGCGCGAGGGGTCTTCGACGCGCGTCGAGAGCGCCTTCATGGCCTCGAAGCCGCCGATGCCCATGGGCGTGATGGCCGCCTCGGCGCCGCCGGCGATGGCCGCGTCGAGCTCGCCCCAGCGGATCTGCCGCCAGGCCTCGCCGATGGCGTGCGCCGAGGTGCTGCAGGCCGACACCGGGCCCCAGTTGGCGCCCTTGCAGTTGAAGCGCATCGAGATGCGGCCCGGCGCCATGTTCGAGATCATCTTCAAGATGAAGAAGGGCGAGAGCCGGTCGAAGCCCTTCGCCGCGCCCGTGGTGTGCGTCTCTTCGAAAGACGAGAGGCCGCCGATGCCCGAGCCGACGATCACCCCCACCCGCTCTGGGTCGTAGCCGCCTGGCTTCTCCAGGCCCACCGGCGTCTGGCTCTCCTTCATGGCCAGCTCCGCCGCCACCAGCGCGTAGTGGCAGAAGGGGTCCATGCGGCGGGCCTCCTTGCGATCGAGGTGATCTTCGGCCACGAAGTCCTTCACCTCGCCGGCGATGCTGACCTTGAGCGAGCCGGGGTCGAAGCGCGCGATGCGCGCGATGCCCGAGGTGCCCGAGATGAGCGCCTGCCAGTTCTTCTCGGTGCCCGTGCCGAGCGCAGAGATGACACCCGTACCGGTGATGACGACGCGGCGATGAGCAGACATCGAAGGACCTCCAGGCAACGAAACGACTCGCCCGGGCGGGACCCGGGCGAGGAAAGACCACGCGCGGCGACGGCCTTACTTCTTGTGCGCGTTGATGTAGTTGATCGCGTCGCCGACGGCCTTGATGTTCTCGGCCTCCTCGTCGGGGATCTCGATCTCGAACTCCTCTTCCATCGCCATGACGAGCTCGACGATGTCGAGAGAGTCGGCGCCGAGGTCCTCGATGAACGAGGACTCGAGCTTGATCTCGTCCTCGCCGACGCCGAGCTGGTCGGCGATGATCGACTTGACCTTGGCTTCGATGTTGGTGGCGGTCATGAAAGTTCCTTCTTGGGGGTGGTGCTGCAGGGTGTGAGTTCGAGCGCGCGTACCACAGGGCACGTGCGCGACCAACGCAGAAAACTACATGTACATGCCGCCGTTGACCTTGAGGACCTCGCCGGTGATGTACGAGGCGGCGTCCGAGGCGAGGAAGGCGACGGCGGCGGCGACCTCCTCCGCGTTCCCGATGCGCGACAATGGAATCGCCGCGGCCATCTTGTCCTTGAGCTCCGGCGAGAGGGCCGCCGTCATGTCGGTGACGATGAAGCCCGGGGTCACCGCGTTGACGCGAATGTTCCGGCTCGCGAGCTCCTTGGCGACCGACTTGGTCAGGCCGATGAGGCCCGCCTTCGACGCCGCGTAGGCCGCCTGGCCGCCGTTGCCCATCTCGCCGACGATCGACGAGACGTTCACGATGGCCCCGGCCTTCTGCTTCATCATCGGCCGGCTCACCGCCCGCATGAGCGCGAAGGCGCCCTTCAGGTTGGTGTCGAGGGTCTTGTCCCAGTCCTCGTCCTTGAAGCGCATGAGCAGGCCGTCGATGGCCACGCCGGCGTTGTTGACGAGCACGTCGAGGCGGCCGAACGCCTTCATCACCTCGTCGACCGCCTGGCTGCAGGCCGCGCTGTCGGCCACGTCGAAGCGCACCGCCTTCGCCTTGCCGCCGGCCTCGGTGATGGCCTTGACCGCGTCGTTCGCCGCGGCCTCGTTGCCCGCGTAGCTGAGCACCACCTGCGCGCCGCGCCTCGCCAGCTCCTGCGCGATGGCCCGGCCGATGCCGCGCGAGCCGCCGGTGACGAGCGCCACCTTGTCCTTGAAGTCCTGCATGGTCATGCCCCCAGCGCCGCCAGGGCCTTCTCGAGGCTGGCGGGGTCTTCGACGTTGACGCACTCGATCGACTTCGCGATGCGCTTGACCAGGCCGCACAGCACCTTGCCCGGGCCCAGCTCCACCACCTTCGTCACGCCGGCCCGCTCCAGGGCCTGCACCGACTCGAGCCACCGCACCGAGCCCGTCACCTGCGCCAGCAGCAGCGGCACCACCCGCGCGGCGTCCTGGTTCGGCGCGGCCTCGACGTTCGTCACCACCGGCACCGCCAGCGGCTTCACGGCGAGGCCGCCGAGCACCTCGGCCAGCCGCGGCACCACCGGCGCCATGAGGGCGCAGTGGAAGGGGGCGCTCACCGGCAGCGGCAGCACGCGCCGGGCGCCCGCGGCCTTGAGCAGCTCGCCGGCGCGCTCCACGGCCTTCGCGTGGCCGGCGATCACCGTCTGCGCGGGCTCGTTGAAGTTCGCGCACGAGACGACCTCGCCCTGCGCCGCCTCGGCGCACAGCGCGGCCACCTGCTCGGGGGGCAGGCCCAGCACCGCCGCCATCGCGCCCACGCCCGCCGGCACGGCCTCCTGCATGAAGGTGCCGCGCGCGCGCACGGCCTTGACCGCGTCGGCCAGGCCCAGGGCCCCGGCCGCCACCAGCGCCGAGTACTCGCCCAGCGAGTGCCCGGCCACGAAGGCCGGCGCCGTCGCGAAGCGCTTGCTGAAGACCGCGTGCGCCGCCACCGACACCGTCAAGATGGCCGGCTGGGTGTTGTGCGTCAGCTTGAGCGCGTCGTCGGGCCCCTCGAAGCACAGCGCCGAGAGCTTCTCGGAGAGCGCGTCGTCGGCCGCCTCGAAGACGGCCTTCGCCTCGGGGAAGGCGGCGGCGAGGGCCTGGCCCATGCCCACCGACTGGCTGCCCTGACCGGGAAAGAGGAAGGCGATGCTCACGTGCGTTCTCCCGGAGGTCACCAGCGCACGAGGGCGCTGCCCCACGACATGCCCGCGCCGATGGCCATCATGGCGATGGTGTCGTGGGGCTTGAGCCGGCCGGCGCGGTTGGCCTCGTCGAGCGTCATCGGCAGCGAGGCCGACGAGGTGTTGCCGTAGCGATCGATGTTGAGCCAGGCCTTGTCCATCGGCAGGCCCAGGCGCCCCAGCACCGCCTCGATGATGCGCAGGTTCGCCTGGTGGGCGATGACGTGGGTGACGCCGTCGGCGGTGAGCTGGTTGTGCGCCAGGGCCTCCTGCACCGCGTCGGTGAGCGAGCGCACCGCGAACTTGTAGACCTCGCGGCCGTTCATCGACACCTTGTGCAGCTTCTGGGCGAGCGCCTCGGCGCTCATCGGGTGCTTCGAGCCGCCGCCGCGAATGCAGAGGATGTCGGTCTGCGCGCCGTCGGTGTGCAGGTGCGTCGAGTAGATGCCCCGCTCCGGATCGCTCGACGGGCCCAGCACCATCGCGCCCGCCGCGTCGCCGAAGAGCACGCAGCTGTTGCGGTCCTCCCAGTCGATGATGCGGGTCAGCAGCTCGACGCCCACCACCAGGGCCCGCTTGACCTGCCCGGTCTGAATGTACTGGGCCGCGATGGACATGCCGAAGAGCGAGCCCGCGCAGGCCGCCGACACGTCGAAGGCGAAGGCCTTCTTCGCCCCCAGCTTGTGCGCGAGGAAGGCCGCGCAGGCCGGCATGGGCATGTCGGGCGAGATGGTGCCGACGATGATGACGTCGAGGTCCTCGGGGCGCGTCTGCGCCAGCTCCAGGGCCCGCACCGCCGCCTTGAGCGCCATGTCCGAGGTGACCTCGCCCTCGGCCGCCACGTGGCGCTGCTTGATGCCGGTGCGCTCGACGATCCACTCGTCCGACGTCTCCACGAGCTTCGAGAGCTCATGGTTCGTCATCACCCGCTCGGGGGCGTAGCTTCCGGTGCCGATGATCTGCGCGCGCGTCACGGGGGCGGCTCCATACTTGGAATCACCGGCCACGTCACCGCGAACCATTTTACGCAGTCTGGGAAGCGGCCGACGCGCCTGTCTCGAGGACAAACGAATGCCCGGCGACCCCCATCACGGGGCCCGCCAGGCAGGTGGGGCTGCGCGGTCGCCTTGGGGGCGGCCAGGTCAGTCCGCGGTGCCTGCGGTGACCTTCTTGCCCTTGTAGAAGCCGCAGGCGGGGCACACCCGGTGCGGCTGCACGGCGGCGCCGCAGTTGGGGCAGGCGTTGACCTGCACCGCAGACTTCAGCTTGTTGTTGCCAGCGCGGCGACGATCGCGACGCATCTTCGACGTGCGCTTCTTCGGAACACCCATGGAACTGTCCGTCCTTTCAACTGCTAGTTCTTCAACTTGATGTCTTTGAGCCGGGCGAGCCGGGCATCGACTTCCTTCACCTTGCCGTGTCCACAGTCCTGCTCGTTCAGGTCCTGCCCACAGGTGGGGCACAACCCCTTGCAGTCCTCCCGACACACCACCGTCACTGGGAGCGCCAGCAATACCTGCTCTCGCATGATCGGGTCCAGATCGATCGTCTTTCCGTCGAACGGCTCGGCGTCGATCTCGTCGAGCTCGAAGGACGCGGCGACCTCCGCCTGCCCGTCGTCGTCCTTCTTCTGGCGGCCCCGACGCTTGCCGACCGCCAGCTCGTCGTCGTCCTCGTGGCGCCGCGGCGGCTCGGGCACCATGCGCAGCGAGAAGTCCACCTCCAGCGGCACCGGCACCGCCGCCGTGCACCGCTTGCACGGCGCCGTCAAGACCGCCTCGAAGCGCCCCTTGAGGAACACCCGGCCCGACACCTTCTTGAAGCGCGCCTCCAGCGGCGTCGCCGACACCAGCTCGAAGCCGCCGGCGTCGGTGAGCGTCTGCGCCAGCACCTCCGGCTTGATCGCCTCGGTGCGCGTCAGGCCCGGCTCTTGAATTTCTTCAATCTTTACGAGCATTTACGCAACGCACCTCGAAGGGCGGCGGACCCTACCTGAAGGCGACGAGGCGAGTCAAACGGGCCGGCATCTGCTAGATGTGCGCCCGTGCGTCGCCCTGCCCTCGCGTTGACGCTGTGCCTCGCGCTCGCCGCCCCGGCGGTGGGCCAGGTCGTGCCGCGCAACGAGGCCATCGAGAAGGCCACCGTGCAGGTGGACGACGGCGACTTCGAAGACGCGGTGCGCACGCTGACGCGGGGCTTCGATCAGCCCGATCTCACCGATGATCAGCTCGCCGAGATGTACCGCCTCGCGGGGCTCTCACACCTCTACCTGGGCAACGAAGAGAAGGCCCGCGACGCCTTCGAGAAGCTGCTCCAGGCGCGCCCCGACTACGAGCTCCCGAAGGCGACGCCGCCCAAGATCCGCGCGCTCTACGGCCGCATCAAGGAAGACATCCGCAAGCGGCGGGTGCGCCCGGTGACGCTCACCCTGACGCCTGCCCCCGACGTCGACGGCGGCGCTCCCCTCGACGTCGAGGCGCGCATCGACGACATGGCGCTCGGCGCGAGGGCCAAGCTCTTCTACCGCCGCGCCGGCGCGCAGAGCTTCAGCTCCATCGACTTCCTGCGCGGCAAGACCGACCGCGCGCAGTACACGGCGACCGTGCCCGCCTTCGAGCTCCCGGCCGAGGCGACGGGCTACGAGATGGAGTACTACGTGGAGGTCGCCGACGCGGCCCAGCGCCGCCTCGCCGGCCGCGGCGACTCCTTCAACCCGCTCACCTTCGCCGTCGCCGCCCGCCAGGCCACGAGCGGCCCGGTGGTGGAGCCCACGCCCCTCTACAAGAGCCCCTGGCTGTGGATCGGCATCGGCCTGGGCGTCGCCGCGGCGGCCACCGGCGTGGTGCTGCTCACCACCAGCAACCAGACGGCCACGCTCCCGGTGAAGATCCAGATCGAGGGCACGCCGTGACGCGCCCCTTCGCCCCGCTCCTCCTGGCCGCCCTCGCGGCCTGCGGGCCTGGTGCCGACGCCCCGCCGGCCTTCCCCATCGAGCTCTACGTGACCGCCGGGCTGATCGACGAGATCAGCGCCTTCCAGGTCGCCCTGGTGAAGAACGGCTCCTCGCTCGACTGCGTCACGGTGCAGCGGACCTGCATCAAGGACCAGGTCGACGCCGCGCGCTTCGTGCTCCTCAAGGACAGCGTCGGCCGGGAGCTCAAGGCCCGCAGCTTCTCCCTCGAGCTGGTGACCGGCTCGCCCAACACCCAGGACCTCTCGCTGTCGGGGCTGCCCCTGGGCAAAGACTTCGCACTCGTCGTCGAGGCCGTCGGCACCGAGGCCACGCCTACGCTGCGCGGCAGCTCCTGCAACTACGTCAAGGAGCTCACGGCCGGCGCCAACCCCGCCGTCTTCGCGAAGATCGAGCCCCTCTCACCGCCGGCCGCCTGCGACCCGCGGCTGTAGCAGGCCTACCGCGCGGTCTTCGCGAGCTTCGCGACGACCTTCTCGAGGCGGGCCTTGTCAGCCGGGGCCAGGCCGACGAACTGCACGCCCATGCCCAGCTCCTTGGCCGACACGATGTCGCCCTCGCAGACGACCTCCTGCTTCTCGCCGGGCAGCTCGAACTTGAGCGCCACGCGCGTACCCACCGGCAGGGGAATGGTCTGCACGAAGAAGGCGCCGCCGACCGAGAGGTTCCCGGCGCGCTGGTAGTACAGCTCCCCCTCGCGCTCGACCTCGATCCACAGCTCTACCGGGACGCGCGTCTCTCGTCGTTTGTCGTGTTCGGCAACCATGGGGGCCCGCGGCTTATGCCACGAGACGCGATGCGGTAGAAGCCGCGGCATATGGCGCGCATCCTGGTCATCGAGGACGAGCAGGACCTCGGGAGCCTCCTCGAGTACAACCTGCGCGCCGACGGCCACGAGGTCGAAGTGGCCCGCACCGGCGCCGCCGGCATCGCCCGCGCCCGCAGCTGGCGGCCCGAGCTGGTGCTGCTCGACCTCATGCTCCCCGACATCTCCGGCAGCGAGGTGGCGCGGCTGCTGCGCGAGTCGGAGTCGCGGCGCACCCCCATCATCATGGTCACCGCCCGCGGCGAAGAGGGCGACCGGGTGAAGGGCCTCGAACTCGGCGCCGACGACTACGTGGTCAAGCCCTTCTCGGTGAAGGAGCTGCTCCTGCGGGTGCGGGTGGTGCTGCGGCGCCACGCCGAGCCGCCCCCGCCCGACGCCAAGCAGCTCGGGCACGGCGAGGTGCGCCTCGACGTCGAGCGCCACGAAGTGCACGTGGGCGGCAAGCCGGCGGTCCTCACCGCGCTCGAGTTCCGGCTCCTCAAGACGTTCCTCGAGCGCCCGGGCCGCGTGCAGACCCGCGAGACGCTCCTGTCCGACGTCTGGGGCATCGACGCCGACATCACCACCCGCACCGTCGACACGCACATCAAGCGGCTGCGCGAGAAGCTGGGCCCCGCGGGCGACGCCATCGAGACCATCCGCGGGGTCGGCTACAAGCTGGGCGGCTGACGCGTCACCGGCTCGTGGCTTGACCGCGACGGGCCAGCCGAGCCAGACGGGAGCCCATGGTGGAGCGCGCGCAGTGGCTGTGGCCGGTGGTGGCGCTGGGCGTCACCGGCGTCGTGACGTCCGTCGCGGGCGGGGCGCCCGGGGCCGCCCTCGCCGCGGGGGTGGCCGCCG